>NZ_JBFAQA010000029.1:0-159211 GCF_040677005.1 Nonomuraea sp. NPDC049421 | reverse complement strand
CGTTGAGGTCTTACACCAGCTCCACAGGCGTTTCACCGCTCCGCCGGCCCGGCGGCGAGGATGTTTCCGATCGTTCGTCCGGTGGCTTGGTCATCGCCACCGCCGAACACACTACCGAACCCTGCGGTGCCGCACGGCGTTTTGACGCCGGTTCGCCTGACGGCGAACCGGCTGCCCCTGTCCTGCTCCGCAGGGGTCCGATTCCTCTCCCGCCTGAGGGCGGGAGATTCCTCGGAGGTATCTGATGACGACGTTCCTGCGTGACACCGCCACCGTCTTCGCCAGGGAGCTGCGGCCCAGCCTGCGCAACCCGGCCGCGATGCTGTTCGACATGGGGCAGCCGCTGCTGTTCCTGTTCCTGTTCGGGTCGTTGCTGGGCGGGGCGGTCGGGTCGTCGTGGCAGTGGTTCGTGCCGGGCATCCTGGTCATGATGTGCCTGACCGGCCCGATGAGCTCCGGCTACACGCTGCTGGTCGAGCTGATCGGCGGCGCGATGGAGCGCATGATGGTGACGCCGCTGAGCCGTACGGCGATGCTGATCGGCAAGAGCATGAAAGCGGTGGTCACGCTGGTCGTGCAGGCCGTGCTGATCATCGTGCTGGCGCTGCCGCTCGGGTTCGAGCTGCACGCGGCGGGGGTGCTGGCCGGGCTGGCGCAACTGGCGATCTTCGGCGTGGGGCTGGGCGCGCTGTCGTTCGTGCTGGCGATGAAGTCGGTGCCGAGCGGCACCCTGTTCTACGTGGTCAGCCAGTCGCTGCTGTTCCCGTTGCTGCTGCTGTCAGGGGTGCTGCTGCCGCTGGAGACCGCGCCGGGGTGGCTGAAGGTGCTGGGGCAGATCAACCCGGTCACGTACATCGTGGACGCCCAGCGCGCCCTCTTCGCCGGCAACCTGGGCGAGCCCAGCGTCCTGTACGGCACGCTCACCGCCTGCGTCGTCGCCGCGATCGGCCTCTACCTGGGCAACCGTGCCATGAGCAAGGGCCTCTGAGCCGTTTTGACACCCCCGCGCGGCGGGGACCAGAGTGAGCCGGTGACTCAAGTGCTGGCCACGCTGACCGTGCCGTGGATCCCGGTGGCCCACCGCCTCGATGTCGTCAGGGCCGCGAGCCTGCCGCCCGACGGTCGGACGACGTCGGCGTTCGCCTTCGTGTCCGACTCCGCCGGCCGCACGCTGATGACGTGCGTCGATCGCGTGGGCCGCGGGTGGGACATCCCCGGCGGCCACCTGGAGCCGGGCGAGGGCGCCGTCGAGGCGGCGGCCAGGGAGCTCTATGAGGAGACCGGGCTGCGGCTGCCGCCGTCCGCCCTGTCGGTCTTCGCCTGGCAGCGCATCGAGCTGCTGGAGCCGCCGCCCGCCGGCTACCGCTACCCCTCGCTGGCCTACATGGTGATGTGCCGGGCCGCGCTGCCGGGGCCCGGCGCCGCCACCCGCCCGCCCACCGGGTCCGAGAGCACCAGGGCGGCCTGGCTCACCCGGGCCGAGATCGACCGCCTCTGCGGCGAGCAGACGTGGTCGCTGCTGCTCTAGACACTGCTGCTCCAGACGCTGTGCGCCCGCCCCAGGTCCTCGTCCGGCCGGTAGAGGCGCTCGGGGATCGTCGCCAGGGTCGAGCGGTGGACCTGGGGGCCGAGGCCGTACAGGTGCTGGAAGCTCATGATGAGCGGCCGCCAGGCGTCCGGGTCGATCCGGTCGTCCGTGCCCGTCATGCGGATGTCCTCGTGCACCCAGACGCGCTGCACCCGCACCTCGAACGCCAGCACGCCGCCGTCGTCGACGGGGTGGTGGCGCTCCAGCACGGCCTCCATGGCGACCGGGCACTCGGCCGCGCGGGGCGGCGCCACCGTCTCCGACGCGAGCGGGGTGAGCCCGGCGCGGCCGAACTTGTCGCGGACGAACCGGTAGCCCCGCTGCTCCTTGCCCTCGGGCACGGGGTCGCAGCCGGTGGTGAGCGCCAGCCGGTCCACGGCGGCGGCGAGCGCGTCCGACGGCAGGTTCAGCACGCACTCGCGGGTGCGCAGCAGGTTCTGCGCGGTCTTGGCGCGCCGGCCGAGGCCGAGCACGGCCCGCCAGCCGAGCCAGAAGGCCGACGACATCGGGGCCAGGTTGGGTGAGCCGTCCTCGTTCACGGTGGAGATCAGGACGACGGGCGTGCCGAAGTAGAGGATGTTCGGCTCTATCGCGGTGTGGCTCTGTACGGTCGTGGTCATGACCATCCACTGTCGTACGTGCTCACCGCGCGCGCTGGCGGCCTTCGGACCTCGCGTCAGCCGCAGAACGTCCGCACCGCGATGCCCATGACCTCCTCCGTCGACGGGTTGCGGGTCGAGGGGTTGAGCGAGAGGGTGAGCGACTTGCCGGTGTCCGAGCGGAAGACGAAGGTCAGGTAGCCGATCAGCTCGCCGCTGTGCCCCCATACCGTGCCGCACGGCAGCTTGTACGCCTGCAGCCCCAGCCCGTAGCCGAACCCGGCCCCCGTCTCGACGGTCGTCCGCATGGCGCGCAGCGACTCGGCGCTGGTCAGCTTGCCGCCCAGCAGCGCCGCCATGAACCGCTCGAGGTCGGCCGCGGTCGAGATCATCTCACCGGCCGCCCAGTCGAGCGACGGGTTCATCCTGGTCGCGTCCACCAGCTCGCCGTCCACCGGCTCGTACCCCTTGGCGTGCGGCGACGGCACCCCAGGCCTGTTCCCCGGCACCAGCGTGTGCCGCAGCTTCAGCGGGCGCAGGATGCGGCGCTCGACCTCCTTCCCGTACGGGCGGCCGGTCAGCTTCTCCACCAGCAGGCCGAGCACCACGTAGTTCGTGTTGGAGTAGTGCCACTTCCCGTCGTCGGGCAGCTTCTTGGCGAAGGCCACCTTGAGCAGGTCCTTCGGCCGGTACGAGCGGAACCTGGCCGTGCCGCGCCACCGGTTGGTGGAGTGGCCGGGCTCGCTCATGTAGTCGTACAGGTGGCTCGTGTGGTCGAGGAGCGCGCGGACGGTGATCTTCTCGCCGCCGGGCACCAGCCCCGGCAGGTGGTCGGCGATGGGGTCGTCGAGGCGCATCTTGCCCTCGTCCACGAGCTGGAGCACCACGGTGGCGACGAAGGCCTTGGTCACGCTGCCGATCCTGAAGTAGCCGTTCGGCGCGGGCCTGCCGGCGCGGCGCAGGTCGCGTACGCCGGCGGCGCCCGCCCACGTCCTCCCGCCGTCTGTCACGCGGGCCAGCGCGGCCGTCGCGCCCTTGCCCGCGACGATCTTCTCCAGGTCCTGGCCCACCCCCGGGCTCGCCGTCGCCACACTCGCTGCCACCAGCACGTTCATCAGCGTCTGCATCATGGCCCCAACGCTAGGGACGGCGAGATCGCGGCAGAATGCGGTGCTCCGTCCACTTCCCCTGTGGAAAACCGCAGGGTGCGCCGCGAGCTGGGGCTGGCGCGGGCGTCCCTGCTGACGGATGCTTCACATCATGGGTGAGTCACTGCTCTCGTACGCGTCGGGCGTCTCCGCCGTACCCCTGCTGGGCGAGACGATCGGGGAGAACCTGGAACGCACGGTGGCCCGGCATCCCGGCCGGGAGGCGCTGGTGGAGGTGGCGACCGGGCGGCGGTGGACGTACGCGGAGTTCGACGCCGCCGTGAACGAGGTGGCGCTCGGCCTGCTCGCGCGCGGCATCGCCAAGGGCGACCGGGTCGGCATCTGGGCGCCGAACTGCGCCGAATGGGTGCTCACGCAGTACGCCACCGCCAAGATCGGCGCCGTCCTCGTCAACGTCAATCCGGCCTACCGCGGCCACGAGCTGGACTTCGTGGTCCGGCAGTCGGGCCTGCGGCTGATGGTCAGCGCCGTCGAGCACAAGACCAGCGACTACCGCGCGATGCTGGCCGAGATCGGGTTCGGTCCCGTGGTGTTCATCGGCGAGCCCGGCTGGGACGAGCTGGTCGCCGCGGGCCGCAGCGCCGACCCCGCCGCCCTGCGCGAACGGGCCGCCACGCTGTCGTTCGACGACCCGATCAACATCCAGTACACCTCGGGCACGACCGGCTTCCCCAAGGGCGCGACGCTGTCACACCACAACATCCTCAACAACGGCTACTTCGTCGGCGAGGGCGTCGGTTACACCGAGGCCGACCGGGTGTGCCTGCCGGTGCCGCTCTACCACTGCTTCGGCATGGTCATGGGCAACCTGGGCGCGACCTCCCACGGGGCCTGCGTCGTGCTGCCCGCGCCCGGCTTCGACCCCGAGGCGACGCTGCGGGCGGTCGAGAGCGAGCGGTGCACGTCCCTGTACGGCGTGCCCACCATGTTCATCGCCGAGCTGGGCCATCCGCGCTTCGCCCGCTACGACCTGTCGTCGCTGCGCACCGGCATCATGGCGGGTTCGCCGTGCCCGGTCGAGGTGATGAAGCGGGTGATCGGCGAGATGCACATGAGCGAGGTGGCGATCTGTTACGGCATGACCGAGACCTCCCCGGTGTCCACGATGACCAGGCGGGACGACGGGCTGGCCCGGCGTACGGAGACCGTCGGGCAGGTCATGCCGCACCTGGAGATCAAGATCGTGGAACCGGCGACCGGCCTCGCGGTGCCTCGCGGCGAGCCCGGCGAGCTGTGCACCCGCGGCTACTCCGTGATGCTCGGCTACTGGGACGAGCCCGGCAAGACCGCCGAGGCCATCGACACCGCCCGCTGGATGCACACCGGCGACCTCGCCACCATGGACGAGGAGGGGTACGTCAACATCGTCGGCCGGATCAAGGACATGGTGATTCGCGGCGGCGAGAACGTCTACCCGCGCGAGGTCGAGGAGTACCTCTACACGCATCCCGACATCGCGGACGTCCAGGTGATCGGGGTGCCGGACGCCAAGTACGGCGAGGAGCTGATGGCCTGGATCGTGCTGCGGCCCGGCGCGCCGCCGCTCACCGCCGAGGCGGTCAGGGAGTACTGCGCCGGACGCCTCGCCCACTTCAAGATCCCCCGGTACGTGCACCTCGTGGACGCCTTCCCGATGACCGTGACGGGGAAGATCCGCAAGGTCGAGATGCGTGACACGGCCGTGGAGTTGCTCGGCCTGCACGACGTCTCGCGCTGAGGTCACCCGGCCGCGCCCGCCCCCGTTGCGTGCCCCCTCAGGCGTCGGCGGGGACGTAGCTGGCCCGAATCACGCCCGACGACCACGTCTCCGACCCGGTCAGCTTGAGCGGGTGCGTCGGCGTGTCCTCGAACAGTCGCTGCCCGCGCCCCACCGCGATCGGGTGGACGAGCAGGTGCAGCTCGTCCAGCAGGCCGTTGGCGAGCAGCCACCGCACGGTCGTCGCCGACCCCGACATCTGCAGGTCGCCCTCGCTCCGCTCCTTGAGCTCGCGCAGCCCGGCGGCGACGTCGCCCGAGATGACGGTGGTGTTGGCCCAGTCGGCCTTCTCCAGGGAGCTGGAGACGACGAACTTCCTGGCCTCGTTGAACGTCGCGGCGATCTCCGGGTCGGCGTCGGTGGTCGTCCAATAGCTGGACCACTCGTCGTACAGCTTCCTGCCCATCAGGAAGCCGTACGCGCTCTCCATCCCCGCCTGGACGAACGCTCCCATCTCATCGCACCAGTAGGGGAAGTGCCACTGGTCCGGCGACTCGACCACGCCGTCCACCGAGATGAAGAAGCTCGACACGATCTTGCCCACGGTTGGGTCCTCTTTCCTTCTTTCGCTTTCGTCGATGAACGAGACACTAGGCGGCCGAGTCCCTGCCGGTCTTGTACAGAACCGACAGCGGCGCTTTCCTGGTGGCATGAGCGGTAGGTGGCCCGTCCCGCGCCTGCGGCGGCCTGGGGGCGGGGTCAGGAGCGGGGTCAGGAGCGGGGTCAGGAGCGGGGGGCGTGTGGCATCCGGCCGAGCGCCTGGTGCTCGACCTGCTCGCCGCGCGTCTCGGCCGGGCCCACCGCCGCGACCTGAAGCGGGCGCCGGAGTGGGCCCCGCTGGAGAAGCGCATCCGGCGCGACCTCGTCCGCCGCGGCCTGCTCAGAAGGGGAACGCTCGGCCCCACCCAAGCGGGCGACGCGGCCTGCCGAGCCGCCCTGGCAGCCCATCCGGCCCGGGACGGCACCTTGGAGTCCTACGTCCTCCACGGCCCACCGACCCTGGTCCCGGCGCTCGTGATGACCGCCCCCGAGGAAGACGATGACGACCCGGGAGGCGGCACCGGCGACGGCTGGGGGAGGCTGCCCGGCAGGGAGGTTTTTCACCTTCACCTGCATGTGGTGCCGCGTTATCCGGGTGACGGGATCGTGATCGCGGCCGGTGGGCGGCGGCGGGCGCGGGGCCTGCTCGACCGTGACGCGGCGCTCATCCGGGGCATGCTGCCCGGCTGAGCAACGGGTGCCGAGAGAGGTGGTGACTAAGCGCATAGTCAGCTCTAGACTGCGAGTACGAAACACTCGCGGCAAGAGGTCACGACCAGGTGGCCGGCGGGCTCCGCGGGCGGCATCGATACCACGCACTCGGAGTCGAAGGGGGCGAGGGTCGCGGATGGCCCGACGGCAGGCCCGATTCACCGCGCAGGACTTGGCGGCAGATCCCCGGCTGCGTGACCACTCTCCCGATCTGTGGCGGGCGGACCTCGGGGAGGTGCAGCGCGGCCTGCTGTCCTCGGCGGTGCGCTGCTTCGCCGCCAACGGCTTCCACGCCACGACGACGCGCGACATCGCCGAGTGCGTCGGGCTCAGCCCGGCCGCGCTCTACGTGCACTTCCCGTCGAAGGAGCTGGTCCTGTTCGAGGTGATCAGGGCCGGTCATGAGCGGGTGCTCGCGCACATCAGGGACCCGGCGATCGTGGCACTTGAGGGGTCGGCGGAGCGGTTGCGGGCGATCGTGTCGGCGTACACGGTGTGGCATGCCCGCCACCACGTGACGGCGCGCGTCTGCCAGATGGAGCTGAACCATCTGACCCCCGAGCACTACGGCGAGATCGTGGAGCTGCGCCACCAGACCAACGGCTACTTCAGGGGCGCGGTGGCGCGCGGCGTGGCGGACGGGTCGTTCGCGAAAGTCGACGTCAAGCGGGTCACGCGGGCGATGTTGTCGCTGACCATAGACCTGGTCCGGTGGTACCGGCTGGACGGGGCCGACTCCCCTGAGCAGCTCGGCGAGTTCTACGCCGGCCTCGCGCTGAAGCTGCTGGCGCCGGACGGCGAATAGTCCGGCCACCGGTTGACAAGCGACCGTTCACGGACTGACTATGCGCTTAGTAACCTGGCGGACTCCGATCAGACCCCTGCTCGTTGTGCTCTGGAGGCCCCATTGCATGCCCTGTCGCAGGACCTGACCACCCTTCCACGCACCCGACCCGCCGGCCCGCATGCGTGACCATGCCGTGCCCGCACCCCGGCCCGCACCCCGGCTCGCACCCCGGGCAGCGCCCCGAACCGCGCCCCCGACAGCGCCCCAGGGCGTGCCCCAGACTGTGCCGCCGCCGACCCCCCGCACCCGGACGGACGCGCCGATGACCGTGCAAATGACCGTGCAAACCCCCCTCGCATCGTGCAACGTCTTCCTCGACCTGCTGGCCAGGGAGGCCGCGCCGGTCGAGTTCGAGGAGCCGGTGGCCTCGGCCCGCGCGGCGGGCGCGACCCCTGAGACGCTGGCCCAGCTGGAGGCGGCCAAGCTGACCGCGCTGCGGGTGAGCGCCGGCATGCGCAGGCAGGCGCGCCGGGAGGCCGAGCTGACCGCGCTGTTCGACCTGGCCGGCGACCTGGCCGGGCTGCGCGACCTCGACGCGATCCTGGAGGCGATCGTGCGCCGCGCCAGGCGGCTGCTGAACGCCGACATCGCGTACGTGACGCTCAACGACGACGAGTGCGGCGAGACCCGCATGCGCATGACGGACGGCTCGATCTCGGCCGCGTTCCGGCGGCTGCGGATCCCGCTGGGCGACGGGCTCGGCGGGCTGGTGGCGCAGACCGCGATGCCGTACAGCACCGAGCACTACCTGCGCGACCCCCAGTTCAGGCACCAGGCGTTCATCGACGCCGCGGTGGCCGAGGAGGCACTGGTGGCGATCCTGGGCGTGCCGATGCGGGTGGGCAGCCGGGTGATCGGCGTGCTGTACGCGGCCAACCGCACCGAGCGGCCGTTCGCGCCCGAGCAGGCGGTGCTGCTGGGCTCGCTGGCCGCGCACGCGGCACTGGCCATCGGCAACGCGCGGCTGCTGGCGGAGACCAGGGCGACGGTCGAGGAGCTGGACGCGGTCAACGGGCGGCTGCGGGCGCGCGGCGCGGCGATCGAGCGGGCGGCGCAGGCGCACGACCGGATGACGGCGCTGGTCGTCAAGGGCGGCGACGCGGGGGACTTGGCGGCGGTGGTCACCGAGGTGCTGGGCGGCACCCTGTACGTGCTGGACTCGGCCGGCCGCTGCCTGGTGGCGTCGGGCGAGGCGGTGCCGCTCGCCGAGGACGACCTGCCGGCCGTCACCGCCACCACGCATCCCCGGGGCGGCACCACCCGCCACGGCGACCTATGGATCACCCCGATCTCGACGCCCGGCGAGGTGCTGGGCGCGCTGGCCCTGCGTACGGACGCCGGCCTCGACGACGCCGACCGCCGCATCCTGGAACGCGCCGCCCTGGTGACGGCGCTGGTGATGCTCCTGCGCAGAAGCCCGGCCGAGGCCGAGGCGCGGGTCCAGGGCGAGCTGCTCGACGACCTCCTGGACGGCAAGGCCGGCGAAAGGACCGGCGGCTGGACCGACGGCTGGGCGACGGACGGGCCGACGGGCAGGGCGACAAGCAGGGCCGGCGATCGGCCCGGCGGCGGTGCGGCGGATGGGGGGCCGGGGCTCGAAGCGCGGATCCGGCGGGTGGGGCTTGAGCGCAACGTGCCGTACGTGGTGCTGTCGGCGCGCTGCGCCTCGCCACGGCATCGCGGACGGGCCGCGTTCTGGGCGGCGTCCTATGCGGCGGCGGCGCACGGGCTCGCGGCGGCGCGCGGGGAGGAGGTCGTGCTGCTGCTGCCCGGCGACGTGCCGGGTGAGACGGCACGGCGGGTGGCCAAGGAGCTGGGGGCGGCGCTGGCGGCGCCGGTGACGGTCGGCGCGGCGGGCCCGGTGCGCGACCTGTCCGGGGTGCCCGCCGCACACCGGGAGGCCAGGCGCTGCGCCGACACGCTGCTCGCGCTCGACCGCATGGACGACGGCGCCGACGCCCGCGAGCTGGGCTTCGTCGGCCTGCTGATCGGCGCGCACCGCGACGCCAAGGGGTTCCTGGAGGCGACGCTGGGCCCGGTGCTGGACTACGACGCGCGCCGGGGCACGTCGCTGGTGCGGACGCTGGAGACGTACTTCGGCAGCAGGTGCGCGCTGTCCAGGACGGCGGAGCGGCTGCACGTCCACATCAACACCGTTCACCAGCGGCTGCATCGGGTGAGCCGCCTGCTGGGCGAGGACTGGCAGGAGCCGGAGCGGGCTCTGGAGATCCAGCTGGCGCTGCGCCTGCATCGGCTGCGGAGCTGAGCGGCGGCGTGGTACGACGGGTGGCGATCAGGTGGCGGACGGTCCCCCAGATGCCGCGACGGAACAACAGCACGATGACGATGAAGATGGTGCCGGTGACGATGCCGATGCCCTCGAACCCGGCGGTGGCGAGGAAGTCCTGGAGCTGGACGACGATGGCGGCGCCGATGGCACCGCCCCACAGCGTGCCGATGCCGCCGAGGATGACCATCATCACGACCTGGCCCGAGGTGGTCCAGTAGAGGCCGTCGAGCGAGGCGAAGCCGTGCCCGATGGCGAAGACGCCGCCGGCGACGCCCGCGAGAGCGGCCGACAGCACGAACGCGAGCAGCCGGTAGCGCTCGACGGGGTAGCCGAGTGCGCGGGCGCGGGAGGGGTTGTCCCTGATGGAGACCAGCACCCGGCCGAACGGCGAGCGGACGATCCGCCAGGCGGCGGCGAGGCCGAGCAGCACGAACGGCAGCCCCGCGTAATAGAAGTAAAAGGGGTCGTTGAGGTCGAGGCCGAGCAGGTCGCGCGGGATGCCCTGCAGGCCGTTCTCGCCGCCGGTGACCCCGCGCCACTGGTTGGCCAGGAAGTAGAGCATCTGGGCGAAGGCCAGGGTGACCATCGCGAAGTAGATGCCGGTCAGGCGTACCGAGAGATAGCCGATGGGCAGCGCGAGCAGTGCCGCGAACGCCGCGCCGCCGATGATCGCCACCGGGAACGGCAGCCCGCCGTGCAGCACGATCAGCCCCGTGGCGTACGCCGACCCGCCCCAGAACGCGGCGTGCCCGAACGACAGCAGCCCGGTGAAGCCGAGCAGCAGGTCCACGGCCGCGGCGAACAGCGCCCAGCAGACGATGTCCAGCGCGACCGGCGGGTAGATGAGCCACGGCAGGACGAGGGCGGCGACGAGCCCGGCCACCAGGAGCACCATCCCGCCCCTGCCGGAGCGGGCCAGCCTGGACATGATCACCGGTACGCCTCCTCGCGTCCGAACAACCCGGCGGGCCGCCACAGCAGCACGGCGGCCATCAGGATGAAGACGAGGATCTGGGAGAGCGCGGGCACGTACAGGTTGCCCAGCGCCGACACCAGCCCCACGGCGAACCCGGCGGCGACCGAGCCGAACACCGAGCCGAGCCCGCCGATCACGACCACGGCGAAGACCGTGATGATCAGGTCGGCGCCCATCAGCGGGTTGACCGCGCGCATCGGCGCGGCCAGCACCCCGGCGAAGGCGGCCAGCGCGATGCCGAAGCCGAACACCGGCGTCACCCAGCGGCCGACGTCGATGCCGAGCGCGCGGGTCAGCTCGGGCCGCTCGGTCGAGGCCCTGACGATCATGCCGACGCGGGTCCTGGTGAGCACCACCCACACCGCGAGGCACATCAGGACCGAGACGCCGAGCACGAACACCTGGTACGCCGGGTAGGTGAACAGCCCCAGGTCGACCGTGCCCTCCAGGGCGGGCGGCCGGGGGTAGGGCTGGGAGTTGACGCCGTACTCGCGGCGGATGAGGTCCTGGAGTATCAGCGCGAGCCCGAACGTGAACAGGAAGTTGTAGAGCGGGTCGAGCGGCGCGAGCCGCCGGATGAACAGCCGTTCCAGCACCGCGCCCGCCACGCCGAGCAGCAGCGGCACCAGCGCGAGCGCCACCCAGAAGTTCAGCCCGAACGAGTCGAGCGCGATGAACGCGCCGAAGGCGCCGAGCATGTAGAACGCGCCGTGGGCGAGGTTGACCACGCCCAGCATGCCGAAGATGACGGCCAGGCCGAGGGCGAGCAGGGCGTAGAACGACCCGCCCACCAGCCCGTTGAACGCCTGCTGGAGCACGCCGGCCGCCTACAGCTTGCAGGCCGGGTCGGGCTGCGGCTGGAACGCCTCAGCGGCCGGGATGGTCTTGAGTACCTTCTCGTAGTCGTACGGCTCCTTGACCTCGCTCTTCGCCTTGACCTCCGTCAGGTACGCGTCGTGCAGCAGCAGGTGGTCCTGGGCGCGGATGGTGCCGTTGCGGACGAACATGTCCTCCATGGAGTGGCCTTCGAGCTGCGCGACCACCTTGTCGGAGTTGTCGGTGCCGGCGCGCTGCACGGCCTCCAAGTACTGCAGGGCGGCCGAGTAGTTGGCGGCCATGTTGGAGGTGGGCCGCTTGCCGACCTTGGCCTGGAACTTGTCGGCCCAGGCGCGGGTCTGCTCGTCGAAGGTCCAGGCCCACATGGTGGTGTAGCGGGTGCCGGCCAGGGCGTCGGGCCCGAGCGAGTGGATGTCGCTCATGGACAGCAGCCCGAGCGCGAGCTGCACGCCCTTGTCGCGCAGCTTGTACTCGTTGTACTGCTTGACCAGGTTGATCAGGTCACCGCCGGCGTGCATGGTGCCGAGTACCTGCGGCTTCGGGTCGAGCCCAGGGGCCTTGAGCAGGAACGTGGAGAAGTTGTCGTTGGGGAACGGCGTCGGGTCCGACTGCACCACGGAGCCGCCGGCCCCCTGGATGGCGGTGCTGAACGTCTTGTTCATGTCCTGCCCGAACGCGTAGTCGGGGTAGACGATGTACCAGTTCTTGGCGCCGTCCTTGGTGACCTCGGTGCCGGTGCCGTGGGCCAGCATGTAGCTGTTGTAGCCGTAGTGGAAGGTGTACTTGTTGCACGCCTTGCCCTCCAGCTCGGTGCTGGCGGCGCCGACGTCGATGAAGACCTTCTTCTTGTTCTTGGCGACCGTGGCGACGGCGAGCGCCGCCGACGAGGTGGGCACGTCGAGGATGACGTCGGCGTGCTCGCGGTCGTAGAGCTCCTGCGCCTTGGAGTTGGCGATCTCGGGCTTGTTCTGGTGGTCGGCGGCCACCACCTCGACCTGCTTGGCCACCGCCTTGTCGCCGTATTTGGCGCGGTAGTCGTCCACCGCCATCTTGACGGCCTCGACCGTGCTGCGGCCCGAGGTGTCGGCGTAGATGCCCGACTGGTCGTTCAGCACGGCCAGCACCACCCCGCCGTCGCTGATCGCGCCGCCGCCACCGCCGGGCCCGCCGCCGCATCCGGCCAGCACCAGCGTCGCGGCGGCCAGCCCGCCGCTCCAGCCCGTGATTCTCATGTGCGGCATCTCCTCTACCGTTCTGTCTTCCTCAGGGGTGGCGAATCGTCCATGTGTCGTCAGATTCCGAGGTATTCGAGGAGCTGGTGCTCGCGTTCGCGTACCTGGTCGCGGTCGAGCGACTCGACGATCCGCCCTTCGGCCAGCAGGTAGTGGCGGTCGGCGACCGTGGCGGCGAAGTGCACGTTCTGCTCGACCAGCAGCACCGTCGTGCCCGCCGCCCGCACCTCGCGCAGGATCTCACCGATGCGCTGCACGAACAGCGGCGACAGGCCCTCGGTGGGCTCGTCGCAGAGCAGCAGCCTGGCGCCGGTGCGCAGCACCCTGGCCAGCACGAGCATCTGCTGCTCGCCGCCCGACAGCGTGGTGCCGGGCGAGCGGCGCCGCTCCTTCAGGTGGGGGAACGTCTCGTAGACCCGCTCCAGCGACCACGGCTCGGGGCCGCCGCCCTTGACCGGCGGCGCCAGTGTCAGGTTCTCCTCCACCGACAGCGTCGCGTAGATGCCGCGGTCGTCGGGGACGTAGCCGAAGCCGCGCCTGGCCCTGGCGTGCGGGGGCAGCGCCGTGATGTCGGCGCCGGACAGCGCGATCGTGCCGGTCGTCCTGCCGTACGTGCCGTGCAGGCCCATCAGGCAGCGCAGCAGCGTGGTCTTGCCGGCGCCGTTGCGGCCGACCAGGGTGACGATCTCGCCCTCGTCGACCCGCATGGACACCTCGCGCAGCGCCTGCGCCTCGCCGTACCAGGCGGACAGTCCTTCAACGCGCAGCATCGGAGTCTCCGAGGTAGGCGGTGATGACGCGGGGGTCGTGGCGGATCTCGGCGTACGCGCCCTCGACCAGCACCTTGCCGTGCTGCAGGACGGTCACCCGGTCGGCGAGGCTGGCGACCACGTTCATGTTGTGCTCCACCATGACGACGGTGCGGCCCGCGCGGATCGTGCGGACGAGCTCGATCGTGCGGTCCACGTCCTCGACGCCCATCCCGGCGGTCGGCTCGTCGAGCAGCAGCACCTTGGGGTCCATGGCCAGCGCGAGCGCCAGCTCAAGGGCCCTTTTGCGGCCGTACGACAGCGAGCCGGCCGGGACGCCCGCGTGGCCCGCGAGCCCGACCCGCTCCAGCAGCTCGGCGGCGGGCGCGGCGAAGCGTTCCAGTGCCCGGTCGGAGCGCCAGAACCGCCAGCCCAGGCCCGTCGGCCCGGCCAGCGCCAGCTCCACGTGCTGCTGCGGGGTCAGGTCGGTGAACAGGCTGGTGATCTGGAACGAGCGCGCCACGCCGAGCCGGCTGATCGCCTCGGGGCTGCGGCCGACCAGCTCCCGGTGCCCGTCGATCACCACGCTGCCCGCGGTGGGCTTGAGGAAGCCGGTGAGCAGGTTGAACAGGGTGGTCTTGCCGGCGCCGTTCGGGCCCACCAGCGCGTGCACGCTGCCCTCGGCCACGTCGAGATCGACGCCGTCCACGGCGCGGAACCCGCGGAACTCCCTGACCAGCCCGCGCGCCCGCAGCACCGGCCCGGCGGGCGGGCTCGCCGCCTGCGCCGCGGGACCCGCGGACCCCGTGGGGCCTGCTCCCATGCGCCCTCCTCACGTGTCACAACGCGACCTCGGACACCGTGAACGCTAGGTCGCGCCCACGACGGCGGACCAGGTGAGGCACCCACACATTCGGGCCGCCCGCTATGCGGTGACACACACCGGTACGCGGCATCCGCCGCCTGTTCCGGCTTTCCGGCCGGCCGATCGGGCTCTCACCGGCGAACCGGTGGACACCCCCTCCACAGGTCGCCGCCGAACAGTGGAGACCACGCACGTCGCCGCGCCGGGATCGCTGGATCAGCATGGCGTCCGTCTGATCGATGGGAGTCGCACATGCCTCTGTCCCTCCTCGGAAAGACTCGCCGATCCTCTGCTCTCTCCGCCCTGATGGCCGCGCTCGTGGCGATCCCCCTGGTGCCGGTGGCGTCCCCCGCCGCCGCGGACGCCCGCTGCCACGGCATGAACCGGCTGCGCGTGCCCGGCGCGCAGCACCAGGTCGCCACCTGCCTGGACGACCTCACCACGGCCGGCACGGTCGCCTCGGGCCACACCGACCAGGCCGACTGGCAGGGCCTGCACGCGGCCGGCACCCGCAACCCGAGCGGCGTGCCCGGCATCCAGATCGACGGCTACTTCGCCGACACCTCCACCGCCAACCCCACCCACGGCTGGAACCACGACGCCCAGTTCGTCATCCGCCTCCCTGAGCGGTGGAACGGCGGGCTGGTCGTCGCCGGCGCGCCGGGCAACCGCCGCCAGTACGCCAACGACTACACGATCGCGGACTTCGTGCTGGCCAAGGGGTACGCCTACGCCTCCACGGACAAGGGCAACGTGGACGCGAACTTCTACCACGACGGCAAACGGCCCGGGGACGCCATCAGGGAGTGGTACCACCGGATGACCGAGGTGACGGTCGCCGCCAAGGCCACCGTGGCCCGCCGCTACGGCCGGCAGGCGCGCAGGACGTACGCGATGGGCATCTCCAACGGCGGCCAGCTCGTGCGGTGGGCGCTGGAGAACCATCCCGAGCTGTACGACGGCGGCGTCGACTCCGAGGGCACCTACTGGCCACCGGGCGGGCAGCAGCGCAACGCGCTGACGTACCTGCCGGTGGCGCTGCGCGAATACCCCAAGTACAAGGCGACCGGCGACGAGCAGGCGCACGCCGCGATGCTGCGGGCGGGCTTCGCGCCCGGCTCGGAGTTCCTGTGGGACTTCAACTACAGCGTCCTGTGGGACGGCACCCAGCGCCGCTACCGCGAGGAGGTGGACCCCGGCTTCGACGGCGACCTGGACGCCGGCATCCCCTACTGCCAGAGCGGCACGCCCAACTGCGACGCCGACTACGACTACGCCAACCGTCCGAAGAGCGTGCACGACGCCGTACGGCGGGCCTCCCACTCCGGCCGCATCGGCAAGCCGCTGATCACCGTGATGGGCACGCTCGACACGCTGCTGCCGATCAGGGTGCACGGCGACGCCTACGCCCAGGCCGTACGCGAGCAGGGCAGGGGCGCGCTGCACCGCTACTACCGCATGGAGGGCGCCTCGCACCTCGACATCGAGTACGACATGTTCCCCGACCGCATGCGTCCCCTGCTGCCGTGCATGCGGACGGCGTTCGAGGCCCTGGAGCGCTGGACGGACCGCGGCAAGCAGCCGCCGCGCAGCGCCACCGTCCCCCGCGCGACCTCGGGTGACCTGGTCAACACCTGCGCCATCAGCTGACCAGTTCGCCCGCCCGGTCCCTGATGAGCCGGCGCACGATGAGCGCGGACGGCGACGGCCTGCTGTCCTGACGCTGGGTCAGGCACAGGTGCACGGGCTCGGCGTCGGACAGCGGGATCCACACCACGTCGGTGATGTCGGCCGAGGTGTCGAAGCGGGCGAGCACGCCCAGCCCGACGCCTTGGCCGACCATCACCTTGACCGTCCGCGCCGACATGGCCTGCACGACGACGTCGGGGGCGGGCACGTGCCGGTGCAGGGTCTCCCACATCACGGTGCCCGCCCGCATGGTGACGACCGGCCAGCTCTCCAGGTCACGCCACTGCACCTGGTCACGGCCCGCCAAGGGGTGGTCGGTACGCGCGTACACGCCGACCGGCGCGGACGCCAGCGGGATCCTGCGCAGCCCAGGAGCGGCCGGCCCGGCCGGCATGGTGACCACCCCGAAGTCCAGCTCGCCGTCCAGCACCGCCGCCTCCACGGCCGCCGACGCCCCCTCGCGCACGCTGAACCGCAGCCCCGGGTGGTAGCGCCGCAACCTGCCCACCACCGGCGCGATCACGGTCTCCACGGCCACCGTGACACCGCCGATCTGCACGCGCCCGCGATAGGAGCCGCTCGTCTCCATCGCCGACTCACGTACCGCCTCCTCGGCCGCGACCAGCCTGCGCAGCGGCTCGATCAGCGCCTGGCCCGCGGGTGTCGGGTGCACGCCGTGCCTGCTGCGAGTGAGCAGCACGACGTCGAGCTCCTCCTCCAGCAGGGCGATCTGCTGCCCGACGGTCGGCTGGCTGACCCCGCACCTGGCCGCCGCCGCACGCAGCGAGCCCGTCTCGACCGCGGCCAGGAAGTATCGCGCCCGTTCCACCCGCACCGCGCCACCATAAAGGCGAAGCCTTTCACCTGTGAATCCCTCCGCCGTCTTCCCGCCGCTCCGGCCGAGGGGGATCGTGACCTTCGTACTCTCGGGTGAAAGGAAAGTTCTTTGTCTGACCGTCCGCTCAGCGGGGTGCGGGTCCTGGATGTGTCGACGATCCTGGCCGGGCCCCTGGCGGCCGCGCTGCTCGGTGAGTTCGGCGCCGAAGTGATCAAGGTCGAGCATCCCGCCACGGGCGACCCGGCCCGCCACTACCCGCCCCTGGAGGACGGCGAGTCCGCCGCCTGGACGATGGTCGGGCGCGGCAAGCGCAGCGTCACCATCGACCTGCACCACGCCGAGGCCGCCGGTCTGGTCGGGCGGCTGGCCGCGGCCGTGGACGTCGTCGTCACCAACTTCCGCCCCGCCACCCTGCGCCGCTTCCGCATCGACTTCGACGACCTGCGCGCCTACCGGCCCGACCTGGTGATGGTGCAGGTGAGCGCGTTCGGCAGGACCGGCCCCTACGCCGACCGGCCCGGCTTCGCCCGCGTCGCCGAGGCGTTCGCCGGCCTCACCCACCGCACCGGCTCGCCCGACGGGCCGCCGATCTTCGCCGGCTATCCCGTGGCCGACGGCGTCACCGGCATCTACGCCGCGTTCGCCGCCATGCTCGCGCTGCGCCAGCGCGACCGTACGGGGCAGGCCCAGCTCGCCGACATCCCCCTGTACGAGCCGCTGCTGCGGATGATGGAGGACTTCATCGTCGAGTACGGCGTCACCGGCGAGAACCGCGAACGCCAGGGCAACCGCAACCCGCACATCAGCCCCAACGACCTCTACCGCACCCGCGACGGCCGCTGGCTGGCCCTGCCCGCCTCGACCGAGCAGATGTGGCGCCGGCTCGTCAAGGTCATGGACGCGGACGACCTCGCCGTCCACGACACCATGACCGCCCGGCTCGACCACCGCGCCGAGATCGAGGCGCGGGTCGCCGCCTTCGTCGCCGCGCACGACCTCGACCCCCTGATGGCGCTGCTCACCCAGGCCGGCGTGGCCGCCGGACCGGTGAACACCGCCGCCGATGTCTGCGCCGACCCGCACATCCGCGCCCGCGGCTCGATCGTCGAGGTGCCCGACGCCAGGACCGGCCGCACCCGGCTCATGCAGGCCCCGGCGGGCCGCTTCTCCGGCTTCGACCCCGCACCCGGCACTCCCGCCCCCGCGCTGGGCGAACACACCGCCGACGTCCTCCGCGACCTCGCCGGCCTCACCGACTCCGAGATCCAAGCCCTGCACCACCGAGGAGTGGTCTGACCGACCAGACCCTGACAACCCCCGAGCGAACCGTCCCTGCCCGCGCAGGGCTCGCCTGACCGACGGAAGAGGCTGCCCATGACCCTGGCGACCCTGTCCATCATCGTGCTGGCCGGACTGCTCGCGGCCACCCTGATCCCCGGCTTCGACCTCGGGCTCGGCGCCCTGGCGGCGGCGTTCCTGCTCGGGCTCGCGGCCGGTATCACCGAGAACGACGTGACGGCGTTCTTCCCCGCCGACTTCTTCGTGCTCATCGTCGGGGTGACCGCGCTGTTCGCCGTCGCCCAGCACAACGGCACCCTCGACTGGCTGCTCGACCTGCTGCTGCGGCTGGCCGGCGGGCGGCTCGTGCTGATCGCGCTGGCTCCGTTCGCGATCGGCGCCGTCCTCACCGCCGCCGGCACCCTGCCCGCCGCCGCGACCGCCATCGTCTCCCCCATCGCGCTCGGCTTCGCCGCGCGTTACCGCATCTCACCGATGCTCGCCGCCGTGCTCGGCGTCACCGGCATCATCAGCGGCCTGCTGTCACCCCTCGCCGTGTACGGGGTCACGGCGCGCGAGCTGAGCGGCAAGCTCGGCATCGGCCTCCCCGGCTCCGCCCCGGTCACGTTCCTGGCCGGCGGCCTGCTCGCCGGGCTCGTCGTGTGCGCGGGCGTCCTGGCGGTGGGCCGCTGGAAAGGCGGCATCCCCCGCGGCCGCACCTCGACCCCCGCCCGAACCCCTCCCATCGCGCCCACCACTCCCACCCCCACGTCGTCAGGGAGCGGGACAGTGACGGTCACCGCTGAGCCGGAGGCGCCTGCCATGGCGCCGCAGCGGTCGGGGGCTCGCGCCTTCACCCTCGTGTGCATGGGTGCGGTGGTCGTGTTGTCCGTCGGGTTCGACATGAACGTGGGGTACCTCGGTCTGACCGCCGCCCTGATCCTGCAGCTGGCGTTCAGGATGCCGATCGGCGAGGTGGTGTCGCGGATCCCGTGGAACGTGGTGCTGCTGATCGGCGGCCTGCTGACGTACGTGGGGCTGATGCAGCACCTGGGCGCGTTCAAGCAGATCAGCGACCTGCTCGGGGTGACGGGCGCGCCGCTGCTCAGCCTGCTCGTGCTGTGTTACGTCGCCGGCATCACGTCCTTCGCGGCCAGCTCGATCGCGGTGTTCGCGACCGTCATACCGCTGCTGCCCCCGCTGGTGGACGCCGGCCTCTCCCCGGTCGGCGGCGTGCTGGCCCTGGCACTGGCCTCGGTGCTGGTGGACCTCAACCCGCTGGGCATCACCGGCGGTCTCATCCTGGGCGCCGCCGAGCCCGCGGTGCGGCCCAGACTGTTCCGGCAGCTCCTCACGTACGGACTGATCTCGATCGTCGTCGCACCGGCCCTGACCTGGGCCGCCTTCGGATGGTGGTGAGGCGTCACGCCCCTACGGCGTCGATGAGCTTCGCGGTGAAGCGGTGCATGTGCGGGTCGAGCCGCCCGGCCGGCTCGTCGAGCACCTCGCGCGGCGGCAGCCACCTGATGCCGGCGAACTCCCCCTCGTCGTAGGAGGTGACGGCGTCCGCCTCCAGCAGGAACCAGAGCGAGACGTCGGTGTGCGGGTGCGCGCCCCTGGTCCGCGTCGCGGTGGCGAAGAACGGCCGCCGCCCCGCGACGGGACCCGGCCGCGCCGCCATGTGCAGCTCCTCCCGGCACTCCCGCTCGACGGTCTCCCACACCTCCTCGCCCGGCTCGACGTGCCCGCCGCTGGGCAGCCACAGCCCCGCCTTGCGGTGGTCGACGAGCAGCAGCCGCCCGTCCGGGTCCATGACCACGGTGTAGGCGACGAGATGCGGGTCGGGGACGTCGGGCGCGTCCGCCCGGTGCAGCGGCGCGCCGCTGTCGATCCAGGCGAGCGTCTCGGCGAGGTGCGCGGCCTCCTGCTCGTCCCACGGGGTGATGCCGGCGACCTGCCGCGCCAGCCGCTCCCGGAATCCGTCCGTCATGATCGCCACCGTACGGGAAGGCGCGCTTGTCGGGTGTTCACCGGACACCGGACGGGCCCGCGGAGCCGTAGCGTGGGGACGGTTGCTCGGGCGGCGTGGGCCAGGGGTTCTCGCGTCGCCCGCATCACCGAGCGGCCGGCGCATGGCCGCCGCCCTGGGAGACCTCAGCTTTCGAGGAGGTTGGCGGCCATCCGCTCGGCGAGCGCGTTGCGCACCGAGCGGGCCGCGGCGCTGCCGGGCTTGCGGCGCGCCTGGTCCTCGAAGGCGGCCAGGAGGTCGGCGGCGAAGTCGCGGCGGGGATGGCGGGTGAGCACGTCCGCGCGTACGTCGTCGGGGAACTGCTCGTGCCACCGTCCCACCACCTCGAAACTCGACGCGACCTGGAGGACGTGCGCCTCGGGGTCGTCGGCGGCGGACACGTCGGCCCGCATGTGCAGCACGATGATCTCCTCGGCTCTGGCGGCCCGCTCGTCCGGCCAGCCGGCCGCCGTGCAGAAGACCCAGCCGAGGCACCCGCCCGCCTCTTCGAACGGCATCGTGTGGCTGTCGAACGCCTTCGTCAGGCCCATGTCGTGCAGCAGGGCCGCGACGGAGAACAGCTCGTCGTCGATGACGATGCCGTGCGCCGCGGCGTACGTCGTGCCCCACAGGCGGGTGCGGACGCAATGGTCGAGCAGCGCCGGCGGGTAGAAGCGCCGGGCCACCGCCAGTGCCGCCGTGGCGGCGGGAGTCTCCGAGGTCACGAGTCGAGTGTCCGTCACGTGAAGGGCCGCGGCCCGATGGTCAGGGGGTGTGTCGCCGGTCAGTCCTGCTCGAAGAGGCGGTCCAGGCGGTAGTCGATGATCTTGAGGGCGTCCTCGTGGCTGCGCTGGCCGCTGAGGACGCTGGAGGTCAGGCCGTTGGCGAGGGCCAGCAGGGACGCGACCTCGATGCGCGGGTCGCGGTCCGCGGCGATGGCGCCGGTCAGCCGTACGGTGAGGAAGTCCTCCAGCGCGTCGGGCAGGGTGAGGCCGGCGGCGGCGAGCGCCGGGTCGGTGAGCGCGGCCGTGTAGTAGGCGGTCCAGGCCAGGGAGTCGAGGCGGCTCTGCTCGTCGTACGGGACGATCGTCGCGAGCACGGCGGCGAGCAGCTCGCGCGGCGCCGGCGTGCCCGAGTCGGTGATCCGCCGCCTGACCCGGCGGTTCATGCGGGCGCCCAGCTCGGTCAGGCCCGATTCGAGCAGGGCCTGCTTGTTGGCGAAGTAGTACTGGACGACGCGCAGCGAGACCCCGGCCTCGGCGGCGACCTCCCGCATCGACACCGCCCCCAGCCCGCGCGTGCTCGCGATGCGCAGCAGCGCCTCGGTCAGCTGCCGCCGCCGCTCGTCATGATCCACCTGTCGGGGCATGCGCGTCTCCCGCCTGCTCGGTCCCGGGAAAGGAGAGGATACGGTCGGCGACCAGCTCGGGGGCCTCGACCGACATCGAATGCCCGGTGCCCGGCACGACCTCCACCCGCCAGGACGGCACCACCTCCGCCAGCCGCGCGGCCAGCGCCCCCACGTCGAACAGCGCGCTGCGGGCGCCCAGCAGCACCTGTACGGGCACGGACACCGCGCGGAGCTCCTCGTCGCGGTAGCCGGGCGGGATCGGCACCCGCCGGCGGAAGGACCAGCCGGCCCGCAGCAGCGCCACCAGCCCGTCATCGCGTAACACCCCGTTGGTGACCAGGCCGGCCGAGCGGCGGCGCAGCGGTCCCGGCAGCATGGAGGCGAGGGCCCCGGCCGCCGCCCACCGGACGAACCGCCTGGACAGCGGCGCGAGACCGCCGGGATCCACCAGCGTCAGCGCCGCGACCCCGCCGCCTCCCGCACGCTGGTGCTCCATCGCGGCCCACCCACCGGCCGAGAAGCCCGCGAGGTGCGCGCGCTCGGCGCCGACCGCGGCCAGCAGGTCGGCGACCCAGCCGCCGATGTCGGCGCCGCTCGTGAGCGGGCGGCGCTGGATCGAGCGGCCCGGCTCGCCGAGCGGGTCCACGGCGAGGACCGGCCTGGTACGGGCGAGCGGCTCGATCGAGGCGTGCCAGGCGAGCGCGTTCCCCCCGGCCCCGGCCAGGAGCACGACTGGGTCGCCGGCCGGGGGACCCGCGCGATGCACGCGGACGGTGCCGGCGCGGGTCTCGATGTCGAAGGCGTCCACGGGCACCGGCCACAGCTCCTGAAGCAGGCGGTCGTAGACGGCGTGGTAGCGGTCACGGGCACGGTCGCTGGTGAAGGCGGACGGCTGGTCGGGCATGCTGGCGACCTCCTTATGGATACAGTCGTATCATAACCTCCCGTAGGTAAAGTCGGCTAGATGAAGCTTGACGACATCGCCTCCCGGCTCGGGGTTCCCCTCGAGGACGTCGAGCGCGTGCATCGCCTCGCCGGCGATCTCCCGTCCGCGCCGCTGCCCGCCAAGGCCGACGCCCCCGCGATCCTCGACCGGCTCGCCGTACGCCCCGACGACGCCGCCGAGATCATGGAGGGCTGGCCGGACCCCGACTCCCCGCTGTGGACGCCGGAGCTGCGCTGGCTGCTCGACCGCGCGACCGCCATGGTCCGCGCCGACCTCGGCGGTTACGGGTGGTTGCCGTTCGGCCCCGCCCTGCCGCGCGATCGGGGCCCCGCCTGGCGGCACCTGTACGTCTACGCCTACCTCGCGCTGATCGACGTCGTCCTCGGCTACCACCGCCACCACGGCGTACCCGAGGACGTGTCCTGGACGACCCTCGCCGACCTCGGCCGCAACCTCGCCGTCGACCGGCGGATGGAGCGCGAGGGCTGGCCGGCCATCCAGAACTGGCTGACGCTGCACGTCCGCGGCGGCCTCTACGAGCTGGGCCGGCTGCAGTTCCATCGCGGCGACACTGCCGTTCAGCTGCACATCCCCGAGTCGGGTCCGCTGACCCCCGAGGCCATCGACGCCTCGCTCGACCGGGCCCGCGCGTTCTTCCCCCGTCACTTCCCCGACGAGCAGCACACGGCGTTCTCGTGCGGCTCGTGGCTGCTCGATCCGCAGCTCAGCGAATATCTGCCGGCCCACTCCAACATCGTGCGGTTCCAGCGCAGGTTCGAGCTGGAGCCGTACGAGGAGCCCGAGGGGATCGACGCCGACGTGGAGGTGCTGCGGTTCGTCTTCCGTACGCTGACCACGCCGCTCGACCAGTTGCCGCGCCGCACCGCGCTCCAGCGGGCGGTCATCGACCACCTCAAGGCCGGCCGGCACTGGCAGTGGCGCGACGGCCGCTTCCCGATCTGAAAAGCGGCCGCATTCAGGCCAGCAAGTGGCCGCACCGCTGGCGACCATGCGTGCATCCCTTCGTTCAGCTTGCTGAAAGGACGCACCATGACCGCAGTGCCCGCGGGTTCCAACACCGTGAACCCGTTCATCGTCACCGACGACGCCGCCGGACTGATCGACTTCCTGATCGCGGTGTTCGGTGCGGTGGACGTGCCCGAGGCCCGTACGAACGACAAGGACGGGCTCATCCTGCACTCCGAGCTGCGCGTCGGCGACTCGCTGCTGACCATCGCCGACCGCAAGCCCGACTGGCCGTTCACGCCGGCGCTCACCCGCGTCTACGTGGACGACGTGGAGGCCACCCTCGACCGGGCGGCGGCGCGCGGGGCCCGCGTCGTGACCCGCCCGACCGACTTCTTCGGCGACACCCTCGCCCGTTTCCAGGACCCGTCGGGGAACCTGTGGTGGGTGTACTGCCACGACCCGGCGGCGGCCGAGAGCACCTGGAGCGACTCCGACGAGGCGTCCTGGACGGCGGACGCCACCGAGGACGCCACCGAGGACGCCGCCGGGGACGCCGGTGACTGGACGGGCTTCACCTCGCCGGAGCTGGAGTACATCCACGAGACCCTGGTCGACACCATGCGCTCGCTGAAGGACCCGCGCGACCGATGATTCGCTGTACGGGCGGGAACGCCTGAGGGATGCTGGACGCCTGCCGTCCCGGAGGAGGATCCACGTGATGAACATCGGGCTGCCCGAAGTGCTGATGTTGCTGTTTTACTGGGTCATTCCAGCGGCAGTCGTCCTCTTCTTCCTCTACTGGACGATCAGGCTCGCCATCAGGCACGAACTCCGGCGGACGGACGCACGCCGCCCGTAGCCGGCTTGCAGCGATTGCCGCACGGACGCCCGTGTGGCAATCGCTTCCATCGCGATCAGCGCAATCGTCCCTGAGACGATCGCTGCTCCTCCTCGCAAGTGCTGCATACGTTTGCAGTATGGTGGTGTACGCCTAGCCCGAGGAGGAGCACCTTGTCCACCCCACTGACCCGCTTCACGGCGGACAGCCTGCCCGTCGAGGTTCACCCGAGCGAGGCGGACCTCGGCCGCGCCGCGGCCGAGCGCGCCGCCGCGACCATCAGGGACGCGGTGGCGCGGCGCGGCGCCGCCCGCGTCGTCATCGCCACGGGAAACTCCCAGTACGCGTTCACCGACGCGCTGCGCGAGCAGGAGATCCCATGGGATCGGGTGACGGTCTTCCACATGGACGAGTACGTCGGCATCGCCGCCGGCCACCCCGCCTCGTTCCGCCGGTGGATCAAGGAGCGCATCGAGGACGCGTTCGCGCCCGCCGCCGTCCACTACATCGACGGCAACGCCCCCGACCCCGAGGCGGAGTGCGCCCGTTACGAGGCCGAGCTGCGTACGCTGCCGCTCGACCTGGTGTGCATGGGCGTCGGCGAGAACGGCCACCTGGCCTTCAACGAGCCGCACCAGGCGCGCTTCGACGACGACCGCTGGGCCAGGGTGATCACGCTGACGCAGCGCTCGCGCGAGCAGCAGGTCGGCGAGGGCCACTTCGCCACCGTCGCCGACGTGCCCGCCACCGCGATCTCGCTCACTGTGCCCGCCCTGCTGGCGGCCACGTCGGTGCAGGTGTGCGTCCCCGAGCAGCGCAAGGCCGCCGCCGTCGCCGCCACCCTCACCGACCCGATCTCACCCGCCTGCCCCGCCACGATCCTCCGCCGCACCCCCCACGCCACCCTGTTCCTCGACCCCGACTCCGCCGGCAAGCTCGACCTGCCGCGGTGATCGGGTGCTCCGGTTCGAAGGCGTCGCCGACGTGATCCCTCCTGAGGGCGTCCGCGACGCCACGGACGCGCCCCTGACCGGCGGCTCCCCATGCGGAAGCGTGGTGACGTGGACGTGATCCTCACCGGCGGCCCCCATCCGGAAGCGTGGTGACGTGGACGTGATCCTGACCGGTGGCCGGGTGGTGCTGGCCGAGGGGGTGCGTGATGACGTTGACGTGGTCGTCTCGGGTGGGCGCGTCGCGGCGGTGGCGGCGCGCGGGAGCCGGGCCGACGGACAGGTGATCGACGTCGGCGGGCGGCTGGTCACTCCGGGGCTGATCGACCTGCACGTGCACGGGTTCGCGGGCGCGTGCTTCGACGAGGGGCCCGGCCAGGGGGTCGCGGTGCTGCGTGGCCTGGCCGGGCAGGGGGTCACCAGTGTGCAGGCGTCGCTGGTGTCGGCGTCCGTCGGGCGGCTGGAGGAGCTGCTGGCGGGGTTCGGCGGCGTGGACCGTACCGTCGAAGGCGGCGCGGAGCTGCTCGGCGTCCACCTGGAAGGGCCGTTCCTGGCGGCGGCGCAGTGCGGCGCGCACGACCCCGCCGCGCTGCGCCCGCCGACCACCGCGGACATCGACGTGCTCCTCGAGCACCGCGACGTGCTCAGCATGATCACGCTCGCCCCCGAGCTGCCCGGCGCCGTCGCGGCCACCGCCCGCCTCGCCGCCGCCGGCGTCGTCGTCGCCGCAGGCCACAGCGAAGCACGCGGCGACGACCTGCGCGCGGCCGCCGACGCCGGGCTCACCCACGTCACCCACCTGTGGAGCGGCCAGTCCAGCACGGTCAGGCAGGGCCCGTGGCGGCTGCCCGGCCTGCTGGAGGAGTCGCTGGCCGCCGACCACCTGACCGCCGAGGTGATCGCCGACGGCCGCCACCTGCCGCCCGCGCTGCTGGAGATCGCCCGCCGCTGCGTGGGCGAGCGTCTGTGCGTGGTCTCCGACGGCACGCCCGGCACCGGCCTGCCGCGCGGCGCCCGCTACCGTCTCGGCACCGTGACCTGCGAGGTCGGCGACGGTGTCGGTCTCGTGGTGGGCGCGGACGCGTTCGGCGGCTCCACCGCGGCGCTGCCCGCCATGCTCCGGCACCTGACCGGCGACCTCGGCTGGCCCGTACCGGAGGCCGTGGCCGCCGCCACCGCCACGCCGGCGCGGGTGCTCGGCCTGACCGGCCGCAAGGGCGTGATCGCGCCCGGCGCCGACGCCGACCTCGCCGTCTTCGACGAAGGCTTCCATCCGTGGGCGACCGTCCTGCGCGGCAGGTGGATCGGCCCAGAAGGGAACAGCGCATGACCAGAGTCATCCGGTTGCGAGAGGGCGACACGGTGGCCGTCACGCTCGACGGGCTCGCCGCCGGCGACCCCATCGGGTACGGGCTCACGGCGGCCCAGGACGTCCCGCCCGGCCACAAGGTCAGCCTCACCGCCGTCGAGCCCGGGGCGGAGGTCATCAAGTACGGCCAGGTCATCGGGCACGCTACCGAGGCCATCGCGCCGGGCCGCCACGTGCACACGCACAACCTCGGCTTCCACGACACCGAGCGGGCCGAGGTCGTCCCCACGCCGGGGACGGTCGTCCCCCAGGAGCCCGAGACGTTCCAGGGCATCGTGCGTCCCGACGGCCGGATCGCCACCCGCAACTACGTCGGCATCATCACCTCGGTCAACTGCTCGGCGACCGTCGCCAAACTCATCGCCGACCAGACCCGCCGCTCAGGAGTGCTGGACGCGGCCCCGCACGTGGACGACGTGGTCGCCATCACCCACGGCAGCGGTTGCGGGCTCGCCTCCGACGGCGAGGGGCTCGACCTGCTGCGCCGTACGCTGTCCGGCTACGCCGCCCACCCCAACTTCGGCGCGCTGCTGGTGCTGGGCCTCGGCTGCGAGGTCAACCAGATCGCCGAGCTCGACCTGCCCGCCGGCACCCCGATCGCGACGATGACCATCCAGGAGGCGGGCGGCACCGCGGCGGCCGTGCGCAAGGGCGTCGAGGCCATCCGCGAGCTGCTGCCCGCGCTCGACGTGACTCGCACCCCCGTACCCGCCTCGCACCTGGTGCTCGGGCTCAAGTGCGGCGGCTCCGACGGCTACTCCGGCATCACCGCCAACCCGGCGCTGGGCGTCGCCGCCGACCTGCTGATCGCGCAGGGCGGCACCGCGATCCTGGCCGAGACGCCGGAGATCTACGGCGCCGAGCGGCTGCTCGCGGCCAGGGCCGTGGACGAGAAGGTCGCGCGGGCGCTGCTCGACCGCATCGACTGGTGGCGCGACTACACCGCGCGGCACGGCGGCTCCCTCGACAACAACCCGTCCCCAGGCAACAAGGAGGGCGGGATCACCACGATCCTGGAGAAGTCGCTCGGCGCGGTCGCCAAGGCCGGAAGCGCGCCCTTGACCGGGGTCCACGGCTTCGCCGAGCCCGTACGACAGCCCGGCCTCGCCTTCATGGACACCCCCGGCTATGACCCTGTCTCGGTCACCGGCATGGTGGCGGGCGGCGCGAACGTCGTCTGCTTCACCACGGGGCGCGGCTCCGTCTACGGCTGCAAACCGGTCCCGAGCCTGAAGCTCGCCACCAACAGCGACGTCTACCGGCGCATGCGCGACGACATGGACATCGACTGCGGCCCGATCGCCACAGGCGAAGCCACGATCGAGGAGATCGGCCGCGCCATCTACGACCTGATCCTGACCACCGCATCAGGCCGTCAGACGGCCAGCGAACTGCTCGGCTTCGGCGACGAGGAATTCGCCCCCTGGCAACTCGGCGCCGTCATGTGAGGCCCGGCTGAGCGGTCGCGCGGACGAAACTCGGCACCGTCATGTGAGGCCCGGCTGAGCGGTCGCGCGGACGAAACTCGGCGCGACCTCTCGCCATGGGAGCATGTTGCGGTGTGATCACGCCGAGAACGCCTGACACCTGCTCCGAGCCGACGTGACACCTGACACGCGGAGGCCCGCCGCTCGTCCCACGAAAGACCGACGGAGCGCTCAGCGTTCCGATGCAGCACGCGGCCCGCGACGGACACCCACCACGTGACAGGACCGCCGCAACACATTCCCTCCAGCGCCGCGCCCAAGATGTGTGGAATGTCGGTGGTCAGGTGGTGGGGGCCGGGGTGGTGGAGCCGCGAACCACCAGGCGGGTTTCCAGCTGGACGACCGGGGGTTCCTCGTCCGTCGGGTTGGCGATCATGTCGAGGAGCAGGTCGACGGCGGCCATCCCGGCCTCCGTGCCCGGCACGTGGATGGAGGTCAGCGTCGGGTAGGCCATGCCGGACATCGGGCTGTCGTCGATGCCGATCACGCTGAGGTCCTGGCCGACCCGTACGCCGCGCTCGGCCAGCCGGGTCATCAGACCGAGGGCGATCAGGTCGTCGTAGGCGATCACCGCGGTGACGTCGCCGGCGTGCACCAGGTCGGCGGCCCGCACCCCGGCCTGGACCTGCGGCTCGAAGGGGCCGTACTCGACCAGCTCGATGTCCTGCGCCAGGCAGGCCGCGACGACGGCCTTGCGCCGCTGCGCGTTGGACCATGAACGCCGGGGCCCGTTGAGGTAGGCGAGCTTGCGGTGGCCGAGCGCGGTGAGGTGCTCGACGGCCTCGATCATGCCGTCGGCGTTGTCGATCAGGACGTTGGCCGCGCCCTCGACCCGCCGGTTGACGAACACGATGGGCTTGAGCCTGGCCAGCTCGGCGAGCCGCTCGTCGCCGGTGCGCGGCGAGACCATGATGAGCCCGTCCACCCGCTTGCGGAGGATCTGCGCCCGCTCCACCTCGTCGCCCGGGTGCTCGTCGACGTCCGTGATGATCACGGACTTGCCCTTGAGGCCCGCCCGCGCCTGGATCGCCTTGATGATCGGTGGGAAGAACGGGTTGGCGATGTCGGGCACGATGAGGCCGAGGATGTCGTGGTGTCCTGAGATCAGCGAGCGGGCCGTCTGGTTGGGGACGTAGCCCAGTTCGCGGGCCGCGCGGCGAACTCTTTCGCGCGTGTGCACGTTGACCTTGTCGGGATCGGACAGCGCTCGCGAGACGGTCGACGCGGACAGCCCCGTTGCCTGAGCGACGTCCGCAAGCGTGACTGGCATGTGCCTGACCCTCCTGGTTTGCTGCAACGAAGGCGACCATATCGCAGGTGCGGACCGGCCGAAGCTGACCGCGTTTGCAAGATGATGCTGCCATTGCGGCCATCGATTGCGTAGCCCGCGCCGCCCCACGACGCGACCGGGGAGTCGTACGCCGGGGCCGACCTCTACGAGCGCGACCCCTACCATCGGGGTCAGGCGGGCAGCGGCACGTTCGCGAGCCCGGCGGTGTGCGCACCGTCCTGTACCGCCTCGCTTACGAGCACCACCATCCCACCGACACCTACCTGTACGACGACGAGATCGACGTCGAGGACGCCTACTCCGCGCTGGTCCGCTACCGGAACGGCGCAAGTACGGCGGACACCCTCGACTTCTCCTCACCCTAGGAGGGCTTCCGCGTGGTGATCAGCGGTACCCACGGCCAGATCGAGTCCCGCCACGGCAGGACCCCGAACGGCACCCCTTTGCCCGGTTCCGGCACGTTCACGTTCTCCCCGCTGTTCGGCGCGCCGGAGACGATCGACGTCATCGTGCGCGAGGGCGGGCACGAGGGCGCCGGCCCGGTGCTCCACAACGACCTGTGCGGCACGCCGGAGCCGGAGTCGCTGCGGCTCGGCCCGCCCGCCGACGCCCGGCAGGGGGCGCTCGCGGTGGCGACGGGCGAGGCGATCCGGCGCTCGGCCGTCGAGCGGCGTCCGATCGACATCGCCGCGCTCCTGTCACCAGATACCTCCGAGGAAACTCCCGCCTCCAGGCGGGAGAGGAATCGGACCCCTGCGGAGCAGGACAGGGGCAGCCGGTTCGCCGTCAGGCGAACCGGCGTCGAAACGCCGTGCTGCACCGCAGGGTTCGGTAGTGTGTTCGACGGTGGCGATGACCAAGCCACCGGACGAACGATCGGAAACATCCTCGCCGCCGGGCCGGCGGAGAGGTGAAACGCCTGTGGAGCTGGTGAAGACCTCAACGAGAGTTCCTTTCTCGGGCGGGCGACCGGCGGTGAAGCAGGAAGCCTCACGGGCGACCGTGGGAATCCCCCTCGTTCACGAGGGGGAGGAGGTCAAGATCCTGCACTTCGGCCTCGGCGCCTTCCACCGCGCCCACCAGGCAGTCCACACGCAGGAGGCGGGCGACGGCTGGACGATCTGCGCCGTCGCGCCGCGCTCCCCCGACGTCGTGCGCGCGCTGCGGGCCCAGGACCACCGCTACACGCTGCTGGTACGCGACGGCGAACGCGTCTCCGCCACCGAGGTCACCTCCATCCGCCGCACCCTGCACGCGCCGACCGAGTCCGAGGAGGTCGTCCAGTACATCGCCGACCCCTCGGTCCGGGTGATCACGCTGACGATCACCGAGAAGGCGTACGCCGACACCGCGCCCGGCAGCCCCATCGGCCTGCTGGCGGCCGGGCTGTCCCGCAGATCCGCCGCTGGCGCCGGCCCTGTGGCGGTGGTCAGTTGCGACAACCTGCTGGCCAACGGCGCCCGCGTACGTGAAGCCGTGCAGCAAGTTTGCGGCAACGTGCTGGAAGGCGTGTCGTTCCCCGCCACCGTCGTGGACCGGATGGTGCCCGCCACCGCCCCCGACGACCTCGCGACCGCGGAACGGCTGACCGGGCGGCCGGACCTGGCGGCCGTGGTGGCCGAGCCGTTCAGCCAGTGGGTGCTCCAGGACGACTTCCCCGGTGGGCGGCCTTCCTGGGAGCGGGCGGGGGCGCGGTTCGTCGCGGACGTGGAGCCGTACGAGCGGGCCAAGCTGCGGGTGCTCAACGGCGTGCACAGTGCCCTCGCCTACGCGGGCGCGCTGACCGGCCACGAGTACATCGCCGACGCCCTCGACGACCCGCCACTCGCCCACCTCGCCGAGCGACTGCTGGCCGAGGACGTCCTGCCCACCCTGACCCCGCCTCCCGGCGTGGACCTACCGTCGTACGGCGAACAGGTGGTGACCAGGATGCGCAACCGCGCGCTGCGCCACCGCTGCGCCCAGATAGCCATGGACGGCTCCATGAAGGTCCCGATCCGCCTCTTGGGCACCGCCCGCGACCGCCTGACCGCCGGAGCCTTCCCCCACTGGACCTGCCTGGCGGTGGCCGCCTGGCTGAGGCACGTCACCGTCTCCGTGGACGACGCAGGCCACCCGGTGCAAGTCGACGACCCCCGGGCAGCGGACCTCCGCCGCCTGGCCCACGCCCCCGAACGCCTGCTCGCCGAGGTGGCCCCCGACCTGACCGACCACTCCGACTTCACCACCCACCTCCGCACCGCTCTCTCCGACTTCGCGAAACACGGCGTCCGGACAACCCTGGCCCACTCCTGACGTCGAGGAGGGGCCGGCTCACCGCACACCGCCACCACCACGAGGGGACTGGGTGGTGGCAAGGGTGCGACCACGACGCGCCGCAGGTCAGACCACGGCCACCCACCCCAGACTCGGCCGCCCCGCGGGGCTGACGTACGCCGGTGACGTGCGGGGCTGACGTACGGGGCTGACGTACGGGGCGTGTCGATCCGGCTGGACATCCTCAACCTGCTGGCCGAGCTGCGCCGCCGCGACAGGCGGGATGCTCTACATCACGTACGACATCGCCAGCGCGCGGTACTTCGCCGACGAGATCAGCGTGATGTACGCCGGGCACATCGTGGAGTCCGGGCCCGTCGAGCGGGTGACGCAGGAGCCGCGGCACCCGTACACGAAACTGCTGCTCGCCGCCTCCCCCGATCCGGACAGGCCCGCCTCGGAGGTGACGGACCTCGACGGCGACGAGGAGGACCTGGCCGAGCCGCCGAACCTGCTCACCGAGCCCGTCGGCTGCCCGCTCGCCCACCGCTGCCCCCATGCGATGCCGCACTGCTCGACGGAACCCCCGCCCACCCGCCGCTTCGGCCCCGGCCACGAGGCCCGCTGCCACCTCTGACGCCATTTGTCATGATTTCCGACAGAGATCAAGTTATGCTGCCCGACGACCCAGCACCGGGCCCGTGAAGGTGAGCGCCAAGGGCGCGTGCGTCTCGTGGGGCGGCGTCGCCTCGAACGGCGTCGGCGCCGGCGACAGCTGGCAGTCCGGCTGGACCCACTGCGGCTGACGCCCGCTCGGAAGGGGCCCTCCACGCAGGGCCCCTTCCTTTCGCCTGCGGACCAGCACCGGTGACCTGCGCATAGGACCGCCATCCGCGCCCGCCGCCGACCGCCGCGCGTAAGCTCGGGCGCATGGAGAAGGTTGCGCGGTATGGGAAGTTCGTGGCTCAGGATGGGCGAGGGGCGGAGTTGGCGGAGCTGTTGCTCGGTGCCGCGAACGCTCTGGAGGGGGTGGCCGGGTGTGAGTTGTACCTGGTCAATCGGCAGGCTGACGCGTCCGACACCATCTGGGTGACCGAACTCTGGCGTAGTCAGGCCGACCTCGATGACGCTTTGAAGCAGGTGGCCGGTAGCCCGGAGGCTGCTGCGGCGATGCGGCTCGTTCAGTCGGCCGAGATGATCGAGCTGGATCTGCTGGGTGGCGCGGGCCTGGCCTCGCCAGGCTCCTCGGCCGTCTGAGCCGGGGGTCAGAGGGGCAGTTTGAAGCCGTCGTGGCTCTTCGTGAAGCCGAGGGAGTCGTAGAAGCGGTGGGCTTCCGTGCGGCGCTTGTTGCTGGTGAGCTGCACCAGCGTGCAGCCCCGTGCTCGGGCGCGGTCGATCGCCCAGGTGAGCAGCTTGCGGCCGAGCCCGTCCCCGCGCTGGTCGGCGCGTACGCGGACCGCCTCGATCAGCGCCCGCTCCTGCCCGTGGCGCCCCAGCCCGGGGATGTAGGTCAGCTGGAGGCAGCCCAGGACGGTGCCGTCGCCCTCGTCGAGGACGATCATCTCGTTCCGCTCATCCGCGTCGATCGCCTGGAAGGCCCGCTCGTACGCCTCGTCGACCTCGACGGTCAGGGGATCGACCACGGTGTCCTCGTCGGCCAGGAGCGCGATGACGGCGGGCAGGTCGCGGCGCGTCGCCGTACGTATGATCACGTCGTCCAAGCATGCCAGGCGACCCCGGCGGCGGTCGCCTGGGTTTTCGCCGCTCAGCCCTCCCGGCTCCGGTACGTCGCGCGCAGCTCGATGAGCTTCTCCTTGGCCACCTCGTCCAGGGCCCGCCGATGCTCCGGGTCCTCCTCCCAGGTGGCCTCCGCGCACAGCACCCTGGCCGCCTCGTGCGGCTCGGCGTCGCGTACGCGGTACCAGACGGTGTCGCCGGAGGCGCCCCTGTCGGGGTCGAGGCGCAGGATCGTCACGATGCCGGAGACGAGGACCTGCCTGGTCCACGGGTTCCTGGCCAGCACCTGCCGGTCCACCGTCAGCCCGCCGTCCATGAGCTCGCCGCCCAGGTAGTCGTCCTCCCACCGCCACACGCGCCGGCTGGTGCCCGGCCGCAGGTAGAGGCCGCCCCGGCCTTCGACGGGCACCGAGAACGTGCGCGTGCCGGCGCGGCACAGCTCCTTGGCGATGCGGTCGGCGTCGGCGCGTTCGCGCAGCCGGTCCTCGTCGGGGTCCTGCCGGGAGAGCGGGCTCCGGTGCCGCTGCTCGGCGTAGTAGCGGTCGAGCAGCGGATCGGCGTACCGGCCCGCACGCATGCCCGGCGGCATGCAGGTCGCGGCGGTGAGGTCGGCGCCGTCCTCGATGTCGAGCCCCTTCTCGCGCAGCCACGCGTGTACGGTGACGCCCTCCTTCTCGGCCAGGCGGTGGACCTGACGCAGCCAGCCGTCGAAGGTGTCGAGGTCGGGCTCCGCCCGCAGCGACGCCCAGTCGGTCGCCACCGAGACCGGCACCGGCGTCTTCCGCCGGGACGGAGGCTGGACGAGCTGCTCGGGCTCGAGGTCGATCGAGTAGTAGAGGACGCCGCGGGCGATGTAGGAGAACGGGGCCGCGTGCGCGATCGGGTCGAAGACGTCCCGGATCGGCCAGAACCGCAGCAGCCACGTCTCGTCGCACTCGCCGGTGCCGTGCCCGTCGCCCGGCCGGGGCTCGCGTAAGTGCATCTGGACGCCGTACTCGAAGTGCGGCGGCCCGATCAGGAAGTCGTGCCCCCTGCCGTCCATCGACGCGAGGACCGCGATCACCCCGCTCTCCGCGACGAGCGCCGACGAGCTGACCGGCGTCCACGAGCCGTTCGCGGGCTCCGGCTCGGCGTCCCAGGACTCGAGCCGGAGCGCCGCGGTGAAGTGGTACATCTCCTCGGTGGGCGACCCCCATGTCGGCAGGTCGGTGCCGTCGAGCCCGATCGAGTTGTACTCGACGTAGACCTCGTCATCGAGACTCCGCAACAACCGCGCCATCGCCCGCCACCCTCACCTCGTGATCACCTGACCCGGCGAAGTATGGCCGACCCCACCGACACATCCGGTGAACGGCTGGGATCGGCCGAGAGGGCACAGGCCGGCCCGCCGGAAATGTCGGTCCGTGATCGTAGGCTTGCCGGCCATGACCGACCTTCGCGCGATGTCGTTCGATCTCGGCGTCCACTACCGGCAGGCGTACCTCATCGACGACACCGACGACGCCATGGGTCCCGATGGGCTGCCCGACGACCACCCCCAGCACCCCGTCGGGATCATCCGGGTGGACGACGGCGGATCACGGGCCTGCACACCGGGGTCGTCGGTTTCGCGGTGAGCGTGGCCGGCCACGACCCGGGAGCGGACACCGACGGTTACGAGGACATCGTGGAGGTCAGTTTCCGGTCGGAAGCCGGCCGGTTGTCCCTGCACGAATGGGGCGGCGCGGACGTACACGAGCTTCCCGCGCTGCCCGCGGGCCCAGGATGGTACCGCTTGCGTTACCACGCTCAGCACATGGACGAGGCTGCGGAAGCGGACACGTCCGACGCCGTCATCGACCGCTACCTCCTGCAGATCTGGCCGCAGGCCGAGTCGGCGCCGCGCACGGTCAAGAGCACGAGCGGACAGCTCGCCTACTGGCGCAGGGCGCGCTGAGCAATCTCAGATCACGCAGAACTCGTTGCCCTCGACGTCGGCCATCACCACCCACGGCTCCGGCGGCGTGCGGCGCTCGACGACCGTGGCGCCGAGCTTCGTCAGGCGGGTCACTTCCTCCTCGATGCGGTTTTTGCGCTCGTCGCCGGCGAGGCCTTTCGAGACTCGGATGTCGAGGTGGAGCCGGTTCTTCATGGCCTTGGACTCGGGGACCCGCTGCGGATCGGCACCGTCGAACGCGACCTGAAGCTCTGTCTCCATGTCTTCCCTTCCACGTGAGCCCAGCCGGACGCCCGGCGATGCTACGCGCCGCCACCGACAGAACGGATCACCGTTCGGTGGATTTGGTGTGGAGGACTTCGCGGGCCTGGTCGGCGGCGCGGGCGATGCTCTCGGAGACGAAGTCCACGAAGCGGGCGATGTTCTCCAGGCGGGCGGCGGCCGCGGTACCGGGGCCGAGGATGCCGACGCCCTGGCGGGCGATCTCGCCCAGGTGGGCGATGGAGTGGGCGCTGGCCATCGTGGACTGGTACATGACGTCGTCGTCCACGACGTAGCGTTCGCGGCGGCGTACGTCGCGCTCGCGGCGGATGAGGCCCTGGCTCTCGAGGAACGTGACCGCCTTCGAGACCGACGCCGGGCTGACCTGGAGGTGGGCGGCCAGCTCTGCGGCGGTGAGGCTGCCGCTGTCGGTGGTGAAGAGGCAGGCCAGCACGCGGGCGGTCATCTTGGGCAGGCCCGACTGCATGAAGACGGTGGTGAAGGTCTCCTCGTACTCGCGTACGGCCTCGGTGTCCCGGCCGGCGTGCTGCGGGGCCGCGCCGGCGCCCTGCGCGCGGGCGGCGGGTTTCCTGCGGCGGTGGGCGCGGTGTTCGGCGGCGCGGTGGGCGAGGTCGGGGCGGTAGGAGGTGGGGCCGCCGTTGCGCATGACCTCGCGGGTGACCGTCGAGGTCGGGCGGTCGAGGCGGCGGGCGATCTCGGCGTAGGCGAGGCCGTCGGCCAGGCCGAGCGCGATCTGCTGGCGTTCCTGCTGGGTGAGTCTGCCGCCCGGCATCGTGGTCTCCTCCGTGATCCGCGGTGTCCGCACACCATAGCGTTCATCGCCGACCTGTTGCAACGGGCGACGGTCTCGATCATTGCGTTAGATTCAAGCCGGTTGCAATGATTTCATGGCATCTAGCTGCTAATACTCTCCTAAAAAGCAACGATGAGGTTGTCGAAATTTGGAAAGCAACGTAGCTTTTCGTTCGTCGGAAACGAACGGACAAGAGGAGCAACACCATGCAGCGCTTCGACACCCCCGCCACCATCTCGACGGTCCTCGACATCGCCGCCGGGCACATCACATTCATCGCCGCCGACCGCGCCGACGCCACGGTCGAGGTCCGTCCCGCGGACGCCTCCAGGAGCCGCGACGTCAAGGCCGCCGAGGAGACCGTGGTCACCTACGACGACGGCGTCCTGCGGATCCACACCCCGGAGCCCAAGAACCAGTTCTTCGGCCCCTCCGGCTCCGTCGAGGTGACCGTGCAGCTGCCCGCCGGTTCGCGGGTCGAGGCGAAGGCGGCCGCCGGCGACCTCCGAGGCGTCGGGCGGCTCGGGGAGGTGTCCTTCACCTGCGCGAGCAGCACGGTCAAGCTGGACGAGGCCGCGAGCGCCGACCTGACGCTCCAGGCCGGTGACGTCACCGTGGGCCGCCTCACCGGCCCGGCGCGGATCAGCACCCAGCAGGGCGACCTGCGCGTCGCCGAGGCCGTACGCGGCACCGTCACGCTGCGCACCGAGCAGGGCGACATCGAGGTCGGCGCCGCCCGCGGCACCTCGGCCACCCTGGACGCCGGCACCACGTTCGGCCGCATCAACAACTCACTCGTCAACAGCGGCGCCGCCGACCTGACCGTCCACGCGACCACCGCGTACGGCGACATCACCGCCCGCAGCCTGTAAAGCCACCCCATTCCCGCAGAAGGAGCACCATGTCCATCACGCGTTCCGCCCAGGCCCGCCCCCAGTTGCAGCAGATCATCGAGGAGATGATCGACTCGGGCTTCGTCGGGGTGACCCTGCGCGTCCACGACGAGCAGGGCGAATGGGTCGGCACCGCCGGGGCCGCCGAGCTGGGCGGGAGCGCCGGGCCGCCGGTCGACGGCCACGTCAGGATCGGCAGCAACACCAAGACCTTCGTCGCGACCGTGGTGCTGCGGCTCGTGGCCGAGGGCAGGCTCGGGCTGGACGACCCGGTGGCCGGGCACCTGGCGGGGTTCGGGCTCGACCCGCGGATCACCGTACGGATGCTGCTGCAGCACACCAGCGGCGTGTTCAACTTCACCGGCGACTTCGACCCCGACGGCACGTACGTGCCGGGCAGCCCCGCCACCACCTCGGGCGAGGAGTGGGTGGCGGCCCGGTTCACGACCTTCCAGCCGGAGGAGCTGGTACGGCTGGCGCTGTCGAAGCCGGCCAGGTTCGAGCCGGGCACCGACTGGAGGTACTCCAACACCAACTACGTCCTGGCCAGGCTGCTGATCGAGAAGGTCACCGGCCGCCCGCTGGCCGACGAGATGCGGCGGCTGATCCTGGACCCGCTCGGCCTGACGGGCACCGTCCAGCCGTCCGACGAGGTCGACATCCCGGAGCCGTACGCCCATGCCTACTACCGATCCGAGCAGGAGACGGTCGACGTCACCCGGCACAACCCCTCCTGGATCTCCAGCGGCGGCGACATGATCTCCACCACTCGCGACCTGCGGACGTTCATCTCCGCGCTGGTGGGCGGCAGGCTCCTGCCGGACGCGCTGCTCGAAGAGATGTGCGCGCCGCACCCGACCGGCATCCCCGGGGCGGGCTACGGCCTGGGGGTGTTCGTCCAGACCACGGAGGGCGGCGGCACCGTCATCAACCACAACGGCGGCATCGCGGGCCACGCGGCGCTCATGTACAGCACGCCCGACGGTGCCAGGACCCTGACCGCCGCACTGAACTACACCGACGATCCCACGCTCTCCCTGGGCCCGGCGTTCCAGAAGGCGACGGAGCGGCTCGTCAAGGAGGTGTTCGACGCGCCTCAGGAGAAGGCTTCGTCGAACGGCGGGTCGTAGAGAACCCGGCCGTGGCGGACGGCCGGCTCCGCGATCGTGTCGAGCGCGGGGCCGGGGGTACGGAACGGCAGCGGGCGAGCATCCGCCGGCCCACCGCCGTGTCCCCCCTCATGCCGAGGACGGCGAGGGTGTGGCTCATGGGGCGGCGGTGACGTCCAGGACCAGCTCGGCGACGTGGTGATCGCCGCCCTCCACGGCGGAGGGGTCGGGCAGGGCCTCCTCGAAGGTCACCAGTGCGGTGCCGGGGCGGCGCAGGGCGGCGACGAAGCCGCGTACCAGGAGAAGGCTGTCGAAGTCGAGGTACATGGGTTTGTGCCACTTCTCCTGAGCCTGGGTCCATGAAGTCGGGGATTTGGTCTCGTCCATGGTGTCGGGGTCGGGGCGGGTGCGGAAGAAACACCTTCGAGAGACACCCTCCGCGCGCCGCCACTCCGCCAGCCGCAGGAGGAAGCGGCTCTCCTCCTCGCCCTGGCCGGGCAGCGGCACCTCGCCGACCGGGAACCTGCTCTGGGCCCGGCCGATCACCAGTGAGCCCGTCACCAGGCGGGGCCAGTCGCGGCGGCCGTCACGCGGGCCGGTGCGGGACGGGTGCGGCGGAAGGACCGTGAGAGGCGGCACCTCGCCGGACAGGACCGTCAGCAGCAGCGAGAACGGCGGCAGGAATTCGCGCGCGGCCGCGCCGGTGTGCACGACGCGCACCTCGCGCCCGCCGGTCGTCGCCAGGCCGAGCAGGCCGGTCCGCTCGTCCAGGCGGACGACGAGGTCCTGCATCCGCAGCCGGGCGCCGTCGCCGTCGCCGTCGCCGTCGCCGTCGCCGTCGCCGAGCAGGTTGGGGGTGCCGCCGAGCTGGTACGGGAGGCAGCGGCGATGGTCGTTGAGCGAGATGCCGAACCGGCTGCCGAACTCCGCGTGGATCGGGCCGGTGCCCGGGTCCGCCACGCCGGAGTCCCGGCGGCCGGTGAGGTGGTCGAGGCGGGCGCGTACGGAGCCGAAGCCGGTGCCGAGCGCGTTGACCACGCCCAGACCGCCGGCGGGCTGGACGTAGGCGCTGATGGATCGCACCTCCGGCACCCACGCGGGGTACGTGGCGATCGCCGCCCGCAGCGCCTCGACGGGCACGGCGACGACCCCGGTCCCTCCGGTCTCGTACGGGGTCAGGGCCGCGAGGGCGGTGGCCATCACGCCGGCGAGCCGGCGTACCCCGTCGAGCACGCTGTCCTCGGGGTGCCGGGCCGACGGCGCGAGGACGGTGCCGCGCAGCTCGGCGCCGACCTCGTCCATCTCCGTCATGGCCCACTGGTACTCGCGGTAGAACGCCAGCACGGGAACGGGGCCGCGTTCGCGCAGCCCCTCACCGAACAGCTCGGTCAGGGCCAGCCTGGCGGGGAGGTGCGGCGCGAAGGGGGCGATCCACCGGCGGATCACGTCGAGGTCGTCGGCGACCGGCTGCCAGGTGCGTACCGAGCAGACGGCCGGCGGCTCCGCGGCGACCGCCGTGTCACGGACGTTGACGGCGGTCAGCGAGGTGAACATCGCGTGGTGCGGCCCGCCCGGTGTGGCGAACGCGGCCAGCTCGCGCAGCCTGCTCACCACCGTCTCGCGGCGCGCCCGGTAGAAGTCGGCGTCGTCGGCCGCGGGCCGCGCCCCCAGCGCGGCGGCCGCCCGCCCCAAAGCGCCGGCCAGGGCGGGCGACGGAACAGCCGCCGAAGCGTCAGAAAGGCCAGGTGCCGGCCGGGTCCACGTGGCGGCGCCGGCGAGGACCTCGTGGGGGTGGGTGAGGGGGAGGCCGCGGACCAGGAGGCCGGCGTCCAGGAGGTGGTCGACGAAGGCGTCCACCTCGTCGTTCAGGGAGGTGTCCCCCGAGGTGAGGCGGTCGCGGAGGACGGGGCGGGGCAGTCCGCCCGGCTCCTCGCCCAGCACGTCGATCAGGGCGAGGACGGACGGGCGGGCGGGGATGGCGCAGAAGCGTTCGCCGCCGAGCAGCCCGAGCATGCCCAGCCCGCGCAGGAAGACGATCTGCTCCCCCAGGCGCTGGGCGGAGGCGTTGAGCGCGATCGGCGCCCGCTCTGCCGCGTGGTCCAGGACGAAGGCGGCGATGTTCTCGCGGATGTGGTAGTAGGAGAGCTCGAAGGCGCCGGAGCGATCGACCGGAACCGTCTCGACGGCGGGGCCGCCGGCGCGCCACCGCACGGGGCCACTGGTGGCGAACGTGCTCAGCGGGCTGGTCTTGGTCGCGGCGCGGGCCAGGTAGCGGGCGAGGGTCGTCGTGGTGCCCGACCTGGGAGTTCTGCCGGGGTCGGCGATCCACTTCTCCAGCTCGGCCGCCAGTACGGGGCTCGTCCCGCCGAGCGCGATCCGGAACCCCGGGTCGGTCGCCGCCTTGAGCAGCGCGCTCAGGCCGCACTCCCGCTCGGCGGCGAGGACCTGCGGCAGGCTCTGCTCGACGGCGGCGAGGGCGGCGGTGCCGGCCAGCCAGTCCGCGATCCCGCTCGACACCTCCGGCGGCAGGCGTGCGGCGATCTCCGGCGTCCATTCGCGCGCGGCCGGTCGCCGCCCGGCGTGCAGGGCCCGGCGCAGGCCGATCACGCGCGGGCGTACGCCGTCGCGGGGCAGGCCGCCGATCACGGGGTGCAGCGCGTCGGCGAGTGCGCGTCCCTGGGTGCGCAGCCCGTCACGGCGGGCCAGCACGTCGTCGAGTGCCTCGGTCAGGCGCGGCGAACGGATCCAGTCGAGCACCGCCGTCGTCAGTCCCGCGACGCGGACCACCGCGTCGCCCGTCACGCCCACGATCAGGGCGGGCGCCTCCCCTGAGCTCATCGGTCTCCTTCGCACTCCGGGAGCACCCGGCCCGGCCGTGAGGCGCCGGGCCGGGATCGTCGGCCGGCCGGTGGGTTACCTCGGTGACTTGGGCGAAGCGCTGCAGCAGCTGCAGCCGACCAGCTGGCAGGAGCAGCCGCAGTTCCTGGAGGCGCCGTGCTCCAGCATCCCGTGGCCGCCGGTCAGCGACTCGATCTCCAGGTCGCCGGTCTCCAGCTCGAAGACGTCGACGGGCAGGTCGGCGACGGAGAACTTCGCAGAGCTCATGGCGTTCCTTTCTCTCACCCGGCTCCCCCGCTGGGAGCCGGAGCACTTACGGGCGCGAGTCCGCCCAGCTGGTGGGCGAGCAGCTCGGCGTACAGGTCGTCGGTCCTGCCGAGCTCCTCGTGCGTCCCGACGGCGCGGGCCACTCCCCGGTCGAGGAGGACGATGCGGTCGGCGTCCACGACCGTCGAGAGCCGGTGCGCGACGACGAGGACGGTGACCGACCTGGCGATGCCGCGTACGGTGTCGCGCAGGGCCGCCTCATTGACCGCGTCGAGGTGCGAGGTGGCCTCGTCGAGCAGCAGCAGCCGCGGTTTGCGGAGCAGGGCGCGGGCGATGGCGAGGCGCTGCCGCTCACCTCCCGACAGGGTGCCGCCGCGGTGCCCGACGGGCGTGTCGAGCCCGTCGGGCAGCGCGGCCACGAATTGGTCGAGCCTGGCCATCCGCAGCACCTCGGCCAGCTCCGCGTCCGTGACGTCCGAGACGCCGAAGGTCAGGTTGTCGCGGATGGTGCCGGCGAGCACGGGGGCGTCCTGCTCGACGTACCCGATGGCCTGGCGCAGCTGCGCGAGCGGCCAGTCCCTGATGTCGCGCCCGCCGACCAGGATGCGGCCGTCCTCGTGCTCGTAGAACCGCTCGATCAGGCCGAACACCGTGGACTTCCCCGCTCCCGACGCCCCGGCGAGCGCGGTCACGGTACCCGCCGCGGCCGAGAAGTCGAGCCCCATGAGCACGGGGCCGGTGCCGTAGCCGAAGCGCACCGAGTCGAAGCGCACGCTCAGGGGCGAGCGGTCGGCCTGCGGCTCCGGCGGTTCGTGGCCGGGCTCGGCCGGGTACGCGAGCGCCTCGGCGATCCTGGTGACCCCGGCGCTGGCCGACTGGTACGACGCCAGCGCCTGGATGACGTTCTGCATCGGCCCGATCAGGTAGAAAACGTACAGCAGGAACGCCACGAGCACGCCGGCCTCGATGGTTCCCGCCGCCACCCGGGCCGCCCCGGCGGTCAGCACGGTCAGGAGCGCGAGCTGGTAGGTGAGGCCGGTGACGTTGGCCGACACGCCTTCCCACAGCGACGCCCTGGTCCTGGCCCTGCGTACGTCCTCCGCCGCGCCGTGCAGGCGAGCCTCCTCCGCCCGCTCCGCCCCGAACGCCCGGATCGTGCGGAGGGCGCCCAGCGCCCGCTCGATGTCGGCGCTGAGCGTGCCGACGGCTTCGGCGGTGGCCATGCCCGCATTCCTGATCATGGGCGCGACCAGGCGGAACACCAGGAACGAGAGCACGACCACGGCCAGCGTCAGCCCCAGCAGGAGCAAGTCGAGCCAGGCCATGAAGACGAGCACCGCGACGATCACGGGGATGTGCACGCCCAGGCCGACCAGCACGTACGTGGTCAGGTCGTCCACGCTCGCCGCGTCGGCGGTGGCGCGGGACAGCAGGTCACCGGGCCTGAGCCGGTCGAACGTCGGGATGCCGAGCCGCACCAGGCGCGAGGCCAGCCGCTGCCGGACATCCCTGGTCAGGATGACGCCGGTCCGGTCGAGCAGGAACCAGCTGCCCGCGTTGAGCAGCAGGTTGGCCAGGACGAGCGCGACGATCAGCAGCACGGACCCGGCCGTCCGGTCGCCGCCGGCGATCTGCCCGACGAGCCGCTGCGTGGCCAGCGGCAGCGCCAGCACGCTCGCCGCCGAGAGCAGCGCCAGCACGAGGCCGAGCGCGAGCCTGGCGCGGTAGGGCCGCGCCCAGCCCAGGAAGGTCCGCCACACGGCCGCCGCCTGTCGAGTCATGATCTCCTCCGCGGCTTCAGGGGAACGGGTGCGGATCGGTGCTGAGGTCGTCCTCGGTGAGGGGGCCGCCGGTGTGGCCGAGCCGGTGCGGCACCTCCAGCAGCCGGGGCAGCCCGCTGGTACGCCGGTACCGGTGCCCGAACGTCATCGGCACCGTCCCGGGGATCAGCACCTTGACCGCGTGCAGGTCCATGGCGCGCAGCTCGTCGGAGGTCTGGTCCACGACCACGACGTCCATCCCGGACGCGGTGTAGCGGCCGACGACCGCGCGCATCAGCTCGCCGAGGTCGTCGGAGGCGAACTCCTCCGTGCCCGAGCCGACCTCGCCGACCGCGCGGGTGGGCGGGCCGGCGGTGAGGAAGCTCAGCCGGGCCGCGGCGCGCGGGTCGTGGTAGAGGAGCGGGTGGTCCTCCATCTCCTGGACGGCGGAGGAGTTCGCGGCCATGGCCGCCGCCCTGGCCCTGATCTCGGGGCCGCCGCCGTACTTGATGCCGTTGGTCAGCATGTCGCCCAGCTCGGCCACCGCGCCCGTGACCGCGAGGCGGCCGGACAGGTGGGAGCCCGCGGTGCAGAACGCCGCCGGCAGGTCCGTGCCGGGAGGCGCGGTGGCGAGGGCCCAGACGGCGGGGACGCCGTGCTCGGTGGTGATGTCGAACAGGCGCAGGTCGTAGCCGGTCTCGGCGCGCAGGGCGGCGAGGTGGAGGGCGTTGACCTCGTCGAGGGTGGCGAGGTCGAGCTCCGGTGCGGGCAGCCGCGCGTACCAGGTCAGCAGGAAACCGTCGCGTTCGGCGATCTCCAGGATGCCGTACAGCACCGCCTCCTCCAGGCTGGAGCCGAGCGCGCAGCCGTTGGAGATCTCGTAGACGAAGGGGCGGTTATCGGGTTCGTGGGAGTGCGTCCCGTAGTAGGCGACGGTCTCGGGCACCAGGATCGGCTCGCCGCGCAGGAACGACCAGCCCCACACCCAGCGGTAGTTCCGGTCCGGGTCGAACGGCTCGTACGCGAAGCCGGGCTCCTCGTACGCCTGCGGCGGGTGCAGGCCGAGCGTGCGCGGGTCCAGCGCCCGGTCCCGCACCTCGTGGTACGTCCCCACCTTCGGCGGGTGCAGCCGTCCCGGCGAGGCGGAGAACCGTTCGAGCGCCTCCAGCAGCGCGATCGTCCTGCTGACCCGGCGCTCCGAGGCGCGCCCGTAGCCGCCGGACCCCCTGGCCCACCGGTGGGAAACCTCCGCCGTGCTGAGGATCGCGCCACCGGAGGTGCGGTCGTGCAGCAGCCACACCACGCCGGTGCGCTCGTCCACGTACGTGTCGGTCAGCGCGTCCAGCTCCCCGACGAGGTCGCGCCCGCGTACGGCGCCCTCTGCGTGACTGGGGACCGGGCGAGGCGTCCCCAGCTCCGTCGGCGGCTCGTCGGTCACGTGCGGGCCGCAGACCGCGCAGAGCGGGTCGGGCAGCACCCGGTGCGGGGTGATCGACAGGTCGTGGAGGTCCACGGTGAGCACCGTGCCGCGGGTGCGCGGCGTCCCGCCTTCGGCGTACGCGCGCAGGTCGTCGGCCATCAGGGCCGCGGCAAGCCCGGCCGCGCCCCCGGTCAGCAGCGGCGAGGGCGCGGCGAGCCGGTCGGCGTGGCGCTCGCGGACGATCTCGCCCCGTTCGTACGCCGGAGCGGCCCACGACTGCCGGTACGCGGCGCAGGAGGCGCACCCCTGCTCGCCCGGCGTCTCCCAGGGCCCGATGACGATCGTGTCCAGCTCGACGCGGGCGGGGAGCACGGGGCCGGTGAGCCTGGCCCGCAGATCCCGCGTGACGACCTCGGCCCAGCCGTCCGCGGCGGCGACGGTCGGCCCCGGGGGCAGTTCACCGTCGGGCAGGGGAACGGCCGGTACGCCGAGCCGCTCCGCCACGGCGCCGGCGATCCGCCCGCCCGCCAGCACGGTCACGGGGTGCTCGGTCATGCCTGACGTCCTTCCTTGACGATCGCCACCCGCACGCTCAGGGGGGCGATCGCCGCCACAAAGGGGTCGTGGTCGAGCGGGATGACGACGGCCTGGCGGCCGGCGGTGGCCAGCGCCGCCGCGACCTCGTCAGGGTCGATGGACCGGCCTGGGTCGACCCACATGGCGGTCGGCAGGGACGGCCTCGGCTCGGCGGGCGGGCGCGGGCGGCCCGCGTGGACGCGTACCTGGACGGCGTAGAGCGCGCCAAGCAGGCCCCTGGTCCAGGCCGCTGACGCGGTCCCCGCCGTCCGCGCCACCTCCACGCCGCCGCGGCGGAACGACAGCACGGTGACGCCGAAGCGGCCCCCGTGCTCGCGTACCTCGGGCAGCTCGCCCAGCTCGGCCAGCAGGGCGAAGCAGCGGCGGCCCGTCGCGTCCAGCTCGCCGGGATCGACCGTGACGGGGATTCCCCGCACGTCCTCGATCAGCTCCTGGTCGCGCGTCCAGTGGGTGCACAGCCCTCGGGCCACGGCCTCGTCCCAGCTCGCGCCGTACCCCTCGCCCACGCCGGTCGCCGGGCGGGGGAAGGCCTCGTGCGCGGGCAGCCGTACGGTCGCCGCCGCCGCCAGGTCGTACGCGAGCGCGAACCCGCCGCCGTCCACCAGGCGGCGCGGGTCGACCCTGGCGGCGGCGTACCTGGTCAGCGCGGCGCGGGCCGCTTCGATCCTGGTCTCCGCGTAATCGAAGCCCACCGCCCGCACGACGCCGTCGCCGACCTCGGCTTCCGACACGTGCAGGGGGCTCTGCGCGGCGGAGTCGTCAGGCAGGAAGCGGAACGGGCCGAACAGCTCGTCGGCCGCCCTGACCGCCGCGTCCGAGAACGCCTGCCCGTCCTCGACGGGCCGGAACCTGAGGTGCACCACCCGGGTCAGCAGCGCCTCGGGGGTGGACGCCGTGGCCGGCAGCTCGTACGGATCCGGCGCGCAGTGGTGCCTCGACGTGGTCAGGTCGGGGCCGATCCTGGTCACCTTGCCCGCGTGGCGCGGGTCGGCCGTGCCCGTGGCCCAGCGCAGCACCGCGCGTCCCACCTGGGCGGCGGCGGCCTCCACGTGCAGATCGCTGATCGGCTCGGGGGCGCGCGGGGCCGTGCGGAGGCGGGCGCGCAGGGACGCCGGGCTGAGCGGGTCCTCCTTGGCTCCTCGCACGGGGACGTACCAGATGTCCGTGCCGTCCCGCAGCACGTGCCCGACGGCGAGCCCGTCCCGCGCCGCCCGTTCATGCCCGCCCGCGCCCAGCTCGCCGATCACCAGCAGCACATCCAGGCTCCACAGGTCGTCGTCGCCGAGCGCGTCCGCCGCGCGCACCCTGACGTCCCCGGCCCCTGACGTCCGCAGCGCGCCGGCGACCGCCTCCGCCAGCGGGTCGCCCGCCTGGCCTTCGTGCGCGACGGCGACCTTGAGCTCGCGGAAGCGCGCGAACGCCGCCCCCGCCCCCTCGGTGTGCGCGCCCACGAACGCGACCTCCGCGGGCCCCGCGACCGGCTCGTCGCCAGGCGGGGCGGTGACCTCGCGGACGACGCCGGCGTCGAGCAGGCGGGTCAGGATCTGCCGGGCCATCGCGGCGTGCGCGATCGGCAGGCCCGCCGTGATGTCGTCGAGGCCGGATCGGCCGTCCAGCTGCGGTACGAGGGCCTCGACCCACCGGGCGATCGACGGCCCCGTGAGCGTGACCGGGCCGGCCGGGGTGACGATGTGCAGCCCGTTCTCGATCGGCGCCATGTACGTGTGGTCGGCCAGGCGCAGCCTCATGCGTTCCCTTCCGTGTCGTGCTCCCCTGCGACGGTGCCGAGCATGAACTCCCCCACCACGTCCTCACTCAAGGGATCGGCGCCCGCGATGCGCCGGAAGGCGCGCGGCGCGCCGGCGCCCAGGGCGCAGCCGCCGAGCCCCATGGCGGTGGCGACGAGGTACATGGTCTGCACCAGGACGCCGAGGTTCTTCAGGATCAGCGCGTACGCCAGCCCCTCGTACACCCACATGAGCCGCTCGAACCTGGCGGTCACCAGCACCAGCACCTGCGGCATGGCCGGGGCGTCCGACATGGAACGCGCCGCCTCCAGCAGCGTCCGCTCGGCGCCGGCCTGCCGGCCCACCAGCTCCAGCCGGTGCCCGTAGCCGTCGTAGTGGTACGTCCCCGGCTCAAGCCCGGCCACCTGGTGCGCCACCACGTACAGCTCAAGCTCGTGCACGCCGCCACCGCCGGGATAGGCGCGGCGCGGCCGGTCGCCGTGCGGCGTCGGGTGGTCGGCGGTCGCGGCGCAGCGGTACAGGAACTCCGCGAGCCGCCCCAGCGTGATCGGCCTGGCGGCGTCGTGGCCGCGCAGGGTCCGGCGCGCCTGAAGCACCTCGGTCAGCTTCGGGTCGGCGGCGATGACGCGGGCGAGGTCAGGGCGGGGCAGCTCGGTGACGGGCCCGCTCGGCGGCCGACGACCCGGGTCGGTGACGTGTTCCCGCCCCCAGTACGTGGCCCCGAACCCGCCGGCCACCCCCACCTCGCCGTCGATGCCCCGGCTGCTGCGGTGGAACGCCAGATCGACCGCCGACCACTGCCGCACCCGGAACTCCGCGTCCTCGTCCCCGGTCACGGCGAGCCCGGCCCGCAGCAGGTCCCGCCGCAGCATCGCGGCCGCCCGCGCGCCGACGCCCGGAGGCGGGACGCGGGCGCCGGGCTCGGCGAGCACGGCCAGCGCACCGGGAGCGTGCACGGTGACGGACGCCCACGCCCGGGGCGACGTCGCCCGCAGCCCACCGCCCGGCGCCGCCGCGATCGTGGTGAAACGCGACAACCGGCTGCCAGCAGGGTCCGCGGGGCCGTCGCCGTCCGGGCAGACCTGCGGGTCCAGGGTGTAGACGGGCGTGTCGCCGTCGTACACGGTGGCGACGAGCCAGCCGTCCTCCCGCAGCCCCGACAGCAGCCGCCGAGCCGGCGGAGGGAAGGAGTCGGCGCGGTGCTCACCCGAGGCGAGCGCCCGCACCACGGCCAGGTCGTCGCCGCCGATCGGCCGCACGTCGGGGTAGCCGACCAGGTGGACGCCGCTCCGCCCGCGACCGGCCGACACCCCGGCGCGCAGCCGCAGGGTCTCGTACACCGTCCCGCTCATCCCACGTCCCCGGCCGCCGCGAACGCGCGCAGGACGTCGGTGGCCTGCCTGCCGGTGCGCCGCTCCACGGCGGCGGCGACCAGGTGGCAGAGGAGATACCGGTGCAACGGCGTCACTCCCAGGCGGGTGAACTGCAGGTACATGAGGTTCAGCACGAGCCGGAAGAGCGCGAACCAGGTGGAGGGCAGCACCTCGGCGAGCCACCGCTCGTTCTCGGCCAGCGCCCGGTGGAACGGGCTGAGGTCGCGGTAGGCGTCCCGAACCGAGGGGAGGCCGCCGTCCTCACCGAGCGGGAGCAGGCCGCGCCGGCGCAGGCCGAGCCCGCGTTCCCGGCTCGCGAGCAGGGCGGCGACCAGGCTCTCCGTCGCCTCGTCCACGGCGCCGGAGTCGAGCAGCGCGTCCAGGCGGGCCGCGAACGCGTCGGCGCGGGCCTCGAAGCGCGCGTCCCAGGCGAGCCGCCGCGCCTCGCCGCCGCCCTGCTGGGCGAGGAAGGCGTCGGCGTGCGAGCGGAAGCTGAGGTAACCGGCCTCGATGCCGTCCTCGTGGAACTCGTCGGCCACGACCACCATGGCGTCGAACGCCGCCGTGAGCACGTCGCGCCCCTCCAGGACGGCGAAGGCGTGCTCGTTGGCGGCGCACATGAAGTCCGCGTACAGGGCGGCGGCCTCGGGCGTGCCGTGCACCGCCGTACGGTCGTCGTACGGCTCGACGTGCCAGGAGTTGTCGGCGTAGAAGGGGGTCAGCGGGCCGCGCTCCGACTCGGCCTCGGCCAGCCGGCGGTGCAGCGGCAGCAGCGCCTCCACGTCGGGCGGCACAGAAGGCAGCCCGGCCAGGTACGGCTCGATCCTGGCCGCGACCACCGGCAGCACGTCCGTGAGGAAGGCCGGTTCCGAGGCTTCGACGTGCAGCCGGACGTGCGGCCCCCGCCGCCAGTGCCGGGCGAACCAGGACCGGTGCCCGCGCCCGGCCAGCTCCGCCATGACCGGCCGCACGGCGTCCAGCAGCAGCCGGTCGGTCGCGTCGCCGTAGTGGTGGACGTGCACGCTGTGCCACCCGGTCGTCATGCGAGGGCCTCCTCCTCGACCAGCTCCGCGAAGGTCCTGTCGGCGAGGTCGCGCAGGTGGAGCTCCTCTTCCTGGCCCACGCCGAGCCGGTTGCAGGTGAGGTGGGCGCACATGTCGAGCACGGACCCCGCGTCGGGCCGGCCGGCCAGCGTGGCGGCGGAGGCGGCGAGTGCTCCGGCGAACCCGGACGGCTGCTCGGGCGGGTTCGCGGCCAGGGCGCGCGTCCGCTCGGCGAGTGCGCGCAGGGCGGGGCGGCGGCGCAGGTAGCGGGCCCGCTCGCCGGGCTGCCACGGGTGCGGCTCGCGCCGCGGCCATCCGGTGCCGTGCGAGGCGATCCACCGGTTCAGGGCGAGCACGGCGAACGCGGCCGTGGTGCGCCGGTCGTCGGACGGGCCGGTGGCCAGCAGCCGGCGTACGGCCGTGCTGCAGCGGACAAAGTGGTCCTCGACGGCGTGCAGAGCCGCGCCGGTGCCGTACTTGTCGGTCTCCGGCCGGTACGGGAAGAAGGCGAACGAGTTCGGCGGCCGGCGGCGGCGCTCGTACGACTGCCGCAGCTCCCGCGCCGCCATCGCGGGCGCGTAGCGGTCGTAGTCCTCCTGGGTCACCCGGACGAACACGGGAAGGCGGTTGAGCGCGTCCGCGATGGCTCCCGACAGGATCCGCCGCACGTCGTCGACGCGTCCTGACCGGGCGAGTACGCGGACCCGCAGGTGCGGCCCGCCCTCCCAGTACCGCAGGAAGAACAGCCCGCGGGCGGCCCCGTCGGCGTCGAGCCTGCTCTGCACGGCGGCCAGCAGGTCGGTGATGACGAGGTCGAGGTCGCCGTCGTGGAAGACGTGGGCGCTGACCCACGACCGCGCGTCGGCCATCCGCACCACCCGCTCCCTGGTCCGTCCCGACCGGCTATCGCGCCCGTCGTCACGAATGACTGGATTGCGGGGAGCGTAACGAGCGCCGGAATACGTCCGGCACACGCCGCGTATACGCGCCCGGTCGGAGCCCCGTACGCAGCGGCGACGGCGGCGATCAGTCGGCGGGTCTGACGAGGTTTCAAGGTCGTCAACTCTTACTCTGACCAGGCATGCATCGCCAGGCGTGCGGTCGGGACGGCTCGGGGGCGACCGTGCGGGGCGGCGATGCCGGCGGTCATCCCCTCCTCTGTCCGGTTCTGTCCCAGATCCCCGACGGCGCGACCACTCGGTGGTCATTCGGTTGGAGGATGCTTGTACGCGCCGTACACCGATTTCATTCCGCTCTTCATGCTGGCCGTCATCGCGGCGGCCATGCTCACCCGGCGGACCCGCAAGCGGTCCTGGCCGATCAAGATGCTGCTGGTCACCGGAGCGGGGCTGTGGATGGCCCTCGCCGGAGGGTCGATGTGGATGATGAGCAACGCGCTCGCCGAGCGATTGCCCGACATCCAGCAGCCGACCCGGCATCCGTGCACCGGCAAGAAACCCAAGACGTTCAACGTCTCACTGATCAACCTGCCGCTGTTCGTGAACCGCTTCGGCGACGTGGTTCCCGAGGGACGCATGTACGTGCTCGACAAGAACATCGCGACCGTGCGGGCCAACTACACGAGGGCGGCCGACCCGCGCGAAGGCGGATTGCGCGACCTGATCGAGCCGCTGGTCCTGCGTGCCAACCAGGGCGACTGCATCAAGGTGTTCTTCACCAACCGGCTCAACGAGCCGGCGCCGCCGCTCAACGAGCGGATCCGCAACTCCGCGATCTACACGTTGCCCGGCGAGCGGCTGCTGCCGCCGGGCACGCCGACGCCGCGGCCGCGCGAGTTCGCTCCGGCGCTGAGCGTGCCGGAGATCGACTTCGACCCGCGCAAGGCGCCGAACGCCTCGATGCACTTCGACGGCCTCGACTACGACGTCAGGCGCGCGGACGGCACCGTGGTGGGCAACAACCCGGACTCCACGGCCCGGCCTGGCGAGACGATCAGGTACAAGCTGCACGCCCACATCCAGGGAGAGTTCCAGTTCAAGGACGGGGCGGACTTCACCTCACAGCAGACCCGCCCGATCGACCGCGACGGGAACGTGCGCTTCATCGGCTCGCACGCGTTCGGCGCGTTCGGCGCGTTCGTCATCGAGGAGCCCGGGGCGACCTGGGTGGACTCGCGGACGGGCGAGCCGCTGGAGTCGGGGACGCAGGCCGTCATCATCCGGCCGAACGGCAAGGACTTCCGCGAGCACGTGATGTTCATGCACGACGAGATGGAGGCCGAGCCCGGCATCCTCACCCGGTTCTGCCGCGAGGACGGGGGCGGCCCACAGGCGGGTGGCACGTCCTGCGTGCAGCCCAACAGGGAGCAGCTCAGGCTGCTCACCAGGGGGACGATCCGCGCTCTCGGCGGTGGCGACGCCGACGCGCTGGTGCAGGGCGAGGTCCCGGTCAAGCTGGAGTACTTCGCCTTCAACTACCGCTCCGAGCCCGGGTTCAACCGTGATGAGGTCGGCTGCCCGGCGGCGCGGCGCGGAGCCCAGGGCTTCGACGCCGAGCGCTGCATCGGTGAGGAGACGTCGCTGTCCTCCTGGGCGTACGGCGACCCGGGCGGGGGCGACCTGGTGATCGGCAACTACCGCGGCGAGCCGACGCAGGTCCGCCTGATGCACCCCGCGGAGGTCGAGACCCACACCTTCCACTGGCACGTCAACCGCTGGATGTTCGACCCTGAGGACGAGGGTGGGATCGACGAGATCAGCGAGCCCGCCAACGTGACGAGGAAGACCAACCTCCTCGACGTGCAGGCGGTCTCGCCGGGCAGCCACTACCCGCTGATCGTCCAGGGCGGCGCTGGGTCGGCGAATGTGGGCAAACCGGCGTCCTTCGGCGACATCATCTTCCACTGCCACCTCTATCCGCACTTCGCGAACGGCATGTGGGGGCTCAACCGCACGCTGGAGACGCTGTCGGACGGCACGCGGCGGCAGCCGGACGGCACGCGCCTGCTCCCGCTGTTCCCGATACCTGATCACGACTACCAGCCCGGCGTCCCGGGCCGGCAGCCGCCGCCCAGTCCGACGCCGGAACGGCCGGGCTTCCCGAACTTCATCCCGGGAGTGTTCGGCTTCAAGGCGCCCAAACCGCCACTCGGGCTCGCCTCGCGGGCGGAGAACGGCGTCTTCCCGCCGACCCCGCTGGAGCGGGCGGCGGCCGACCCGGGCGGGCAGCAGCCGGGCGCCTTCTTCCAGGACCCGTGTCCCATCGGCCGGCCGACCAAGGTCTTCAAGGTCGCGGCCATCCAGATCAGACAGACGTACAACCCTGATCTGAAATGGACGATCCCGCAGTCGCGGGTCTACGTCCTGGAACGTGACAAACAGGCCGTGCTGAACGGCAAGAAACCCGAACCGTTCGCACCCATCCTGAACGTCGGCGACTGCGTGATCTACAAGCTGACGAACGAGTTGCCCCGGATGTTCGGCGGCAACGTCTTCGACCGGCTCCAGGAGACCAACGAGGTCGGCATCCACCAGCACATGGTGCACTTCGACGTGTTGAGCTCCGACGGCGCCGCCAACGGCTGGAACTACGACCAGGGCGCGGGGCCGGGCGAGACGATCATCTACCGGGACTTCGTGCAGGAGAACACGAAGACGAACTCGTTCCACGACCACTTCTTCCCGAACACCCACCAGAAGAACGGGCTGTTCGGCGGCGCGACCATCCACCCGGCGGGCTGCGTGCCCGACGTGCCGGGCGCGCGCACCCGCGGGGTCGTCGGAACCCAGTTCGACGTGCACTGCGAACCGGTGATCGACCACAACAACCAGCCGACGGACGGAGTCGACTACCGCAACTTCTCCCTCTTCATCGAGGACCACGTGCCGTTGTTCCAGCCGAACGATCCGCGCACGCGGGCGGACGACAAGTTCGACACCCCCGACGGGGTGCCGATCTTCCCGGCCAAGTTCCCGTCGAGCAACGACGACCAGGGCGGCATGGGGGTCAACTACCGGCTGGAGCCGTTCGAGGCCCGCCGGAACAGGGATCCGTCGCTGCTGTTCAACTCGAAGGTGCACGGGGATCCGTTCACGCCGGTGCTCAAGGCGTACCGGGGTGATCCGATCAGGTTCCGGCTCTTCCAGCTGTCTCAGGAGGAGTCACACGGGTTCAACCTGGACCACTTCCGATGGCGCCACGAGCCACGTGATCCCGACTCGAACATCGTCGGCGCCCAGCACATCGGCATGCTCGAATACTTCGACGTCGATCCGCTGCCGGACGAGATGCCACCGCCGACACCCGATCTGAAGGTGACCGACTACCAGTACGCCTACGCCGGCGCGGACGACTGGTTCCTCGGCGACTGGGGGCTGCTGCGCATCTTCTCGTGCTCCAACCCGAGCTCGGGCGGGCCACCGATTCCGGAGCTCCCGGACTACCCGCGCGACACCTGTACAGGTGAGAACGAGCGCGACGAGTGGTCCGAGCTGACGATCGAGCAGCACGAGTCCCGTGCCGGGATGTTCGGGACGACGGGAGCCGCGCGGCTGCAGAGCCGCCCGGTGACGCCCTGCAGGACCGGCCAGAACCGCACGTTCGACGTCATCGCCATGAACCACGACATCGTCTACAACAAGAACGGCGATCACGACCCGAACGGCCTGATGTACGCGCTCGCCGCCGACGAACAGGCGCTGCGCGACGGGAGGAGACAACCGGAACCGCTGGTGATCAGGGCGAACGCCGGCGACTGCGTGACGGTGAACTTCACCAACAAGCTCGATCCACGCAAGATGCGTCCGCACTGCCACGAGGCCACCGAGCCGGGGCAGCTCGGCTTCAGGGAGAACGTGCTGCGCTTCCCGCAGTGCATCCAGCGGCCGCCCAGGAACCACCAGAACGTGCCCGGCTTCGAGCCGTTCCCGGTGAGCTCCAAGGCGTCGATCAGCCCGCAGCTGGTCAATTCCGAGCCGCCCGAGGCGGTGGCTCCAGGGGAGAGCATCCAGTACCGCTGGGACCTGCCGGCCGACACGACCGGCATGGCGCTGCTGCGGGACAACGCCGACGTACAGAACCACCTGCACCACGGCCTGTACGGCGCGCTGATCATCGAGAAGCCCGGCTCCGAGTACCTCGACCCGAAGAACGGCCGGCCGCTGCGCAGCGGCACCAGCGCGGTGATCACCCATCCGGAGGATCCTGACTTCCGGGAGAACATCGTGCTGATGAACAGCGACCTGGCGCTGTTCCGCAAGGACGGCAAGCCCGTGCCGGACAACTTCGATCTCGTGCTCAAGCCGAGCAGGGAGGCCGACGACCCGGAGGACCAGGGAGAGTTCTCCATCAACTACACCAACGAGCCCTGGTCGTGGCGGTACGCCAGGAACCAGAACATCACCGAGATCTTCAGCTCCCGGGTGCACGGTGACCCGGCGACGCCGGTGTTCCAGGCCTACGCCGGCGACCGGACGGTCTTCCGGGTCGGTCAGGCCATGGGCGACCCGCGTTCGACGAGCTTCGCCCTGCACGGCCACACCTGGCGCCGCGCGCCCCGCGACCCCGGCTCGCAGATCGCGGCCACCCAGGGGCAGTTCAACCCGGGCAGCGTGTACGACATCGTGCCCGGCGTGGTCCGCGACCTGCTGGCCGACCCGGGCGGCTCGGGCGGCGCCGGCGGGTTCCGTCACATACCCGGCGACTATCTCTACCGCTCCGGCACGCTGCCCCGCCACCTTCCCGGTGGTCAGTGGGGGCTGTTCCGGGTGCACGCCAAGCTCCAGCCCAACCTGATCCCGCTGCCCGACAGCAGGATGGGGCGCGCGAACCAGCGGCCCGTACGGGACGAGGGCGGCGATCCCGCCGGGTCCGAGCTGCCGTACGCGTGGTTCGGCACCGCGGGTCAGGGCAGCAGGGCGAGCTACGGAAGGCGGTCGGGATGAGCCTGCTCAGCAAGCTCAGGTCGTCCCAGGACGGCCGGCCGCCCGCCAGGCGGGTGCCGAGCCCGCGGCGGGCTCCCGGCAGGCCGCCCGAGAGGCCGGCCGGGCTGACGCCGTTCCGCCAGGGGCTGGTGCTCGGGGGGTGCATCGGGATGACGTTCGCCCTGTCCATCGGGGCGATCGGCTTCCTCGTCACCCGGCCGACGGTCCAGGCCCCCGCGGCCGGGACCGACTCGGCGGCGGCTCCAGGACCGCACGAGGCGCATCCGAAGGCGGCGATCGACATCACCGCCACCCACCTCGGCGACCTGCAGGTGAGGATCGAGGCCAGGGTGAGCGCGCCCGGCAGCTACGATCCGATCACCAAGGCGCAGGTCGTGGCCCATACGGACATGGTGGCCATGCCGATGGCCCATCGCCAGGGGCCCATCGTGATGGCCGAGGTGCCCGGAAAGCCGGGGACGTACCAGGCGCTCACGCAGGTGGCGATGGTCGGCGAGTACAACATCACCGTCGAGACGCTCCGGCCGATGGCCTCCAAGGCCGACAGGCGGCTGGACGTGCGGGAGGTGAGCGGCAAGAGCTGACGCACCCGCTTTGACGCGCCGTGGCCGGCTCCTGCGAAGGAGCCGGCCACGGCGTTTTCCGCGGGGGTCAGCGCAGGGTGACGGCCGTGACGCGCCAGGGGGCGGTGCGCTTGGGGCGTTCGAGGGCGACGAACGCCGTCATCGTGAGGGGCTTGCCGCGCCAGCCGTCGGCGCCGACCGGGGTGACGGTGAGCTGCCACTGCCGGTCGGCCTGGGTGGCGGTGTCGGGCGGGCGCGTGTCGCGGCCCTCGGTCAGGGACGCCCGCGTACGGGCGCGGTGGGCGGCCCACGTGGCCCAGGCGGCGTCCGTACCGACCTGGGGGCCGTCCCGCAGCTCCGCCAGGTACTCGGGGCTCAGCCAGCCGGCGGCCCGCAGGGCGGCGTCGCGCTGATCGTGGTCGGTGGTGGTGTCGACGCTCCACATGGCGGTCAGGACGGCGGTGCTGACGGCGTCGGCGTCCCGCTGGTCGATCGAGGCGGGGTCGAGGGCGGCCACCGTGGACCTGCTCGGAGTGGGCGTGGCCGACCCGGGACCGAACATCACCGAACCGGACGGCGGCGGCGCAGACGCGGCGGGCACGGACGCACGAGGCGGGGGCGTCATACGCTCGGTGGCCACCGAGCCGGGGGCGGCGGCGCAACCGGCGAGCGCGAGAGCCGTCCCGACGGCCGTGAGGGTGCGGGGTCGGGGGCTCATGCGTACCTCCGGATGGTCCAGGCGGCCGAGGCGAAGTTCTTCAACGGGGCGATGCGGACGACGTCCCCGGTCTGGGGCGCGTGGATGACCTGGCCGCGACCTGCGTAGATGACGATGTGGCTGATGCCGCGCCCGTCGCGGTGGTCGATGCCGATGACGTCGCCGGGCAGCAACTGATCGCGGGGCACCGGGGTGCCGTACTCGGTCGCCTGCGTGGCGGCCAGATGCGGAAGCTGGACGCGCCCGCCCGAGGCGGCCCAGACGGCGTGGAGCACGAGACCGCTGCAGTCGAAGCCGACGATCCCGGTCGCCCTGCCGATGCCGGGGGTCGGGCCGTTGGGCCCGCCGCCACCCCACGAGTAGGGGGTGCCGAGCCAGCGCTGCGCCGTCGCCACCACCGCGCTGCCGAACCGGGTGGCGCCGAGCGCCGTGAGCGGGATGTCGGTGAAGTGCGCGACGCGGGCGAGGACGCGGCGCACGTACTCCTGGGTCTCCGGGTACGGCGGGACGCCCTTGTGCCGCAGGACCGCGCCGGGTCCCGCGTTGTAGGCGGCGAGCATGTTGGAGGTCGGATCCCCGGGCAGCCGGGCGGTGGTGCGGGCCAGGCTGCAGTCGTACCGGGCCATGGCCATGATCGCGTCCTGGGGGTCGTCAGGGCTGGTGACGCCGTCGCCGTCGGCGTCCCGGCCGTAGCTCGCCCAGGTAGCGGGCATGAACTGGGCGATGCCCCGCGCCCCCACGCTGGATCGCGCCTTGGGCCGCCAGCCGCTCTCCGCCTCCACCTGGGCGGCGATGAGCGGCGCGCTGACGTGCCCGCACAGCCGGCCCGCCCGGCTGAGCCACGCCTGGTAGGCGGCGGGGACGCTGCCGGGGCGCAACGACACCACCGAGCCCGTTCTCGGCGGCCCGCCGCTCAGGAGGAGCACCAGGCCGACCAAGAGAGCCAGAGATGTGGCCGTCGCCAGGATGACCAGCTTTCCACCCTTATTCATAAACAACGTCTCTCTTGTCGGCGCCATTCACCATGTGTCGGGGAGCCAATTCCGGCCCTTGCGAACCCCGCCGGGAAAAGGTGTCGCTAGTGGCCCTGCGCATTCCCGAGCAGTAAGGTTTTACCTGGTCAACGGCCTAAGCAGCGAGTAATTCCGGTGGTCTGCCGCTGCGCGAGTCCCCGTACCGGAGAAATAAGAAAGGCTTGGTCATTCTCTTTACGAGCACGGACCTTGAGGGGTTGTCATGGGCCGGCGACGCGTACCGGAACATCGCATCTGATCACCCCGGAGGACCTTCATGACGCAATTTCTGGCCGATGTGCTGCCGCTCGTGGGCGTCCCCGATCCGGGCATCGGCACGCCGCCGCCCGGCTCGGAGAAGCTGCTGACGGCGCTGGGCTGGGCGACGTGGATCGTCACCGGGATGTGCGTGGCCGGGGTGATGGGGGTGGCCGCCAGGATGGCCCTGATCCACCACCGTGGGGAGGGCGGCAGGCACGCGGTGGGGCTGGCGTGGGTGATGGCCGCCTGCGTCCTCCTCGGCTCGGCCTCCGGCCTGGTCAGCGCCCTCCTGTCATGACCTCCACCCACCACCGGCCCCCCGAACCACCCATCCACCCCACGCCACCGCCCCCAACCTCACCTCAGCCCGACACAACGCCGCACACCGCGGCCCCGCACACCGCGGCCCCGCACACCGCGGCCCCGCACACCGCGGCCCCGCACACCGCGGCCCCGCACACCGCGGCCCCGCGCGACGCGGCCCCGCGCGACGCGGGCCTGCGCGACACGGCCCCGCGCGACACGGCTCCGCGCGACACGGCCCCGCGTGACACGGCCTCCCATGGCGCGGACTTCCGTGACGCCTCCCCTCGTGGGGCCTCCCGTGGGGCGGCGTTCTGGGTCGCGGCGGTTTTCGTGACGTTGGTGGCGGTTCTTGCGGTGATGGTGCTTCTGCGGCCCGACCGCGAGGACACCGCCGACCGGCCGGTGCGCCACGCCTCATCGCGCTCGGCCGTACCGGCGGCGCCGCCGCCGTCCCCATCGGTGCCGGCGTGGGCGGTCACGCCGCCGGCCGCGCCCTCCCTACCGCCCACACCGGCCGCCGCCGCGCCGGGCCACTGCCCGGCCACCCCCGCGACGGCCTCCCAGGACCTTCCCGCGCAACCACCCGCCGACGTGACGTGGACGGTGTTCCACGGCGTCGCGGAACCCGCCTCACGCGAGCACGGCCCGCACCGCAAGGAGGCCGACGTGCACCGCTGCTTCTCCCGTACGCCCACCGGCGCCCTGATCGCCGCCTGGCAGATCGCCACGAGGTTCGTGCTGGCCGACGGCTGGCGGCGCGTCGTCGACGAGCAGGTGATGCCAGGACCGGGCCGCGACGCGTACGCGGAACAGCGCCGCCAGGTGAACGCCGGCGAGGACACCGGCGGCAAGGGCCAGCTGGCCGCCTACGCGTTCGCCTCGTACACCCCCGACGTCGCCACCGTCCAGCTCGTCTCCCGCTTCGCCGCCACAGGACACCTCCAGGTCAACACCGTCACCGTGGTGTGGAGCGGCGGCGACTGGCGGCTGCGGCTGCAGCCGGACGGTTCCATCAGCCCGAGCCTGCAGGCGGTGACCTCGCTGGCGGGGTTCGTGCCGTGGGGCGGCGTGTGATGAGGTCCCCCACACCCGAGGGCACGAGCCTGTGCGACCTGCCCGGCGCCGACGCGGTCTGCGCGGGGGTGACCGGCGCCGCCGAGGGCGGCGGGGTCATCGACGAGCTGGCGACGGCGCTGCAGGAGGCCCAGGTCAAGGTTCTGGGCATGATGGCGAGCTTCTCCGGCAGCAGCGCCGCGGCGCCGCCCCTGTCCGACAGCGTGGGCCCCGTGGCCTGGCTGCAGGAGCGTACGCACTGGTACGTCGCCCTGCTGGCGGTCCTGGGCCTGGTCATCGCGGCGGGCAGACTGGCCATGCGCCGCAGGTCGGAGCCCGCGATGCGCGCGGTGACGGGCCTGCTGACACTGGCGGTGGTCACCGGCTGCGGGACGGCCGCGATGTCCCTGCTGGTCGAGGCCGGCGACGCGTACTCCGGCTGGATCATCGGCCAGGCCCTGGACAGCGGCGGTTTCGGCGGCGACTTCGGGGCGGCCATCACCCGCCTGGCCGGCTTCCAGGGCATGACCCTGCCGCCCGGCCTGACGATCGTCCTGGCGTTCGCCTCGATCATCTCCTGCATCCTGCAGATCGTGCTGATGCTGGCCCGCGTCGCCCTGCTCGGCCTGCTGGTCGGCATGCTGCCGATGGCGGCGGCCCTGAGCGGCACCGAGGCGGGCCGCGCCTGGCTTGCCCGCATCGCGGTCTGGGCGCTCGCCTTCGCCCTGTACAAACCGGCCGCCGCCACGGTCTACAGCTACGCCTTCCTGGCGATCGGCGACCCGTCATCGGAGCTGGCGCAGCTGTCGGGCCTGGTGGTGATCATCCTGGCGGTGGCGGCGCTGCCGGCCCTGCTGCGGCTGCTGGCCCCGGCGGTCGGCGCGGTGCGTCACGGCGGCGGTTCCCTCTCCACCACCGGGGACGTGACCGTCGCCATGGGGGCCCGCATCCTGCCCACGCTCGCGCGGAACGTGGACGCGGCCAGGCCCGCCCGCCCCGCAGGCCCGTCGGGCGCCCGTACCGCGACGCTCACGAAGACGGCCGCCGACGGCGAGTCACCCCTACGAGAAAGAGGATCGGATGGCGACTGCTGACAGCGAGCGCACCTACGGCAACTGGCGCCGCCCGGCCAGCCCGGGCATCGGCGACCTGGGCCTGCTGGGCACGTTGCTGCTCCTCGGCGGGCTGGTCGCGTGCGTGATCACGATGATGGTCTCGCTCAAGGCGGCGCTGGTGCTGGCGGCGGTGATCGCGTTCGTGCTGACGCCGTTGTTGCTGCTGCGCGACCGGCACGGCCGCACCGGGCTGCAGATCGCCGTCGCCCGCCTGTCGTGGCTGCGCGGGCGGGGGCGCGGCCGGCACCTGTACCGGTCGGGGCCGCTCGGGCTCACCCACAAGGGCGCCTTCCAGCTCCCCGGCCTGGCCGCCGGCTCGCACGTCGTGCAGGCCACCGACTCCAGGGGCCGCGCGTTCGGCCTGATCGTGGTGCCGGCGACCGGTCATCACACGGCGGTGTTCGAGGTGTCCGTGGAGGGGGCCGCGCTGGTCGACAGCGACCAGGTGGACACGTGGGTGGCGCACTGGGGCCAGTGGCTGGCCGGGCTCGCCCACGAGCCGTCCCTGGTGGCGGCCACGGTCACCGTCGAGACCGCGCCCGACCTCGGCACCCGCCTGCGGCGCGAGGTCGCCGACAACCTGTCGCCCGACGCTCCTGAGCTGGCGGCGGCCGTACTGAACGACGTCGTCCGCACCTACCCCGCCGGCTCCGCGCAGGTCTCCACCCGCATCGCCGTCACCTACGCCGCCAACCCGCGCGGCGGCGGCCGGCCCCGCAGCACCGCGGCCATGGCCCGCGAGATCGCGACCCGGCTGCCCGGCCTGACCGCCGGGCTCAGCATGGCGGGCGCGGGCGCCTCACGTCCCATGACCGCCGCGGAGATCGCGGAGGCGATCAGGATCGCGTACGACCCGGCCAGCCAGCGGCTCCTGGACGCGGCCCGCTCGGGCGGCGAGCCGATCGCTCAGCCCTGGGACCAGATCGGCCCCGTCGCCGCCCAGGAGTCCTGGGACCACTACCGGCACGACTCCGGCATCTCGGTCACCTGGGGGATGAGCGAGGCGCCACGGGGAGAGGTGCTCGCGCCGGTGCTCACCGACCTGCTCGCGCCGCACCGCGACGTCGCACGCAAGCGGGTCTCCCTGCTGTACCGCCCGTACGATCCGGGCAGCGCCGCCCGCCTCGTCGAGCGCGACCGCAAGGACGCCCGCTTCCGCCTCGGCGGCGTCAACGCCGCCGCCCGCGACACCGTGGCGGTGGCCGCCGCCGACCAGAGCGCCAGAGAGGAGGCGAAGGGGGCGGGTCTCGTACGCTTCGCGATGCTCGTCACCGCCACCGTCGCGCGCTCCGAGGACCTGCCCGCCGCCGTCGCCGCGATCGACACGCTCGCCCCTTCCGCCCGGGTACGCCTGCGCCGCATGTACGGCGCCCAGGCCGCGAGCTTCGCCGCCGCGCTGCCCCTCGGCCTGGTCCTGCCGGACCACCTGCGGATCCCCGCGTTCGTCAGGGAGACGCTGTGACCCGTTCCTCCGAAGGGAGCTGACCATGCCGTACACCTCCCCGCGGCTCGGCCCGCGCGGATACGCCGGGCGCGGCGGTGGCCGCGTACCGTACGTGGAGGCGCCCCCGGAGTGGCGCGGCACCACCGTGCAGGTGTGCGGGCTGTGGCCGTTCGGGGTCGGGTTCAGCACGCCGGCGATCGGCGTGCCGCTCGGGCGCGAGCTGACCGGCGGCGCGACGCTGTGCTGCGACCCGATCTCCTGGTTCGCCCGCGCCGGTCTCATCCACAACCCGTCGGAGCTCGTGCTGGGCAAGCCGGGGCTGGGCAAGTCCACGCTGGTCCGCCGCCAGGTCGTCGGCCTGGCCGGCTACGGCGTCACCCCGCTGGTGCTCGGCGACCTGAAGCCCGACTACACCGACCTGATCGCGGCCATGGGCGGCCAGATCATCAAGCTCGGCCGCGGGCTCGGCGCTCTGAACGTCCTCGACCCCGGCGAGATCGGCGCCGCCGCCGCGCGCCTGTCCGGCCTCGACCGGGAGCGCCTGCTGGCCGACGCGCACGGCCGCCGCCTCAACGCCGTCGCCGCCCTCGTCACCATCGTCCGCGGCCGCCCGGTGGCCGACACCGAGCGGACGATCCTGTCCGCCGCTCTGCGGGTCCTGGACGAACGCCACCCCGGCGTCCCCATCCTGCCCGACCTGATCCACGTCATCGACGCCGGTCCCGATCCCGTACGAGCCGTGACCCTGGCCCGCGGCAGCGAGGACCGTTACCGCCAGGTCGTCGACCCCCTGCACGCCTCCCTGCTCGGCCTGGTGGACGGCCCGCTCGGGGACGCCTTCGCCCGCGCCACCACCACCCCCATCCGCCTGGACACCCCGGCCGGCTGCTGCATCGACATCTCCGGCATCGACGAGTCCGACCAGGAGCTGCAGGCCGCCGTCCTGCTGGCCTGCTGGTCGGAGGGCTTCGGCGCCATCGAGGCCGCCCACGCCCTCGCCGACGCCGGCCTCGCCGCGCAACGCCGCTTCTGGGTGGTCCTGGACGAGTTGTGGCGCGTCCTGCGCGCCGGTCGCGGCCTGGTGGACCGCGTGGACGCCCTGACCCGCCTGAACCGCCAGCGCGGCGTCGGCCAGGCGATGATCACCCACACGATGAGCGACCTGCTGGCCCTCACCGAGGAGGCCGACCGCCTCAAGGCGAGGGGCTTCGCCGAACGCGCCGGCATGATCCTCTGCGGCGGCCTCCCCGAGGCCGAGCTGTCCGCCCTGACCCAGGTCGTGGGGATGTCCGCCGCCGAGCAACGCATGATCGTCGACTGGTCCACCCCGCCCAGCTGGGACAACGCCCGCGCCCGCGACGGCGAACCCCCCGGCCGCGGCAAGTTCCTGGTGAAGGTGGGAGGCCGCCCCGGCATCCCCGTCCACGTGGACCTGACCCCGGCCGAGCTGGAGGTGGACCGCACCAACAGACGCTGGACCTGACCTGGAGCCCGGTCACCGGGCTGCTGTCGAAAGACCCTGATCAGCACGCCCTCCACCCCCGGCGAGAGGGCCCCGCCAGACTCCCGCCCAGCGCGGACGCCTTCACATAGGGCAGCCGTTGACTGTTTCGTCAGCGAACTGGTCTACTTTCCCGCCGTGACGACCCTGACGAACCTGCAGCCTGCATCCATCATCGACGAGACGGCCGGGCTGCTGACCGAGCACTACGTCTTCCCCGAAGTGGCCGGGCAACTCGCCGACCTGCTGCGCCGCCGCCTCGCCGAGGGCGCCTACGACGTCGGCAGCGCCGCGGAACTCGCCGCTCTGGTCACCGCGGACCTGCAGTCCGTCAACGGCGACAAGCACCTGAGGCTGAAGCACCACGCCGACCCGGTCTCCCCCGAGCAGGGCGCGGCGACCATGGAGTCCATCCGCCGCGACTTCGACACCTCACTGGGCGGCGCGCCCCGGGTGGAGCTGCTCGACGGGGGCGTCGCCCTGGTGGAGCTGGCGCCGATGCTGTTCCCCCTGGATTGGGCCGCCGAACCACTGACCGCCGCCCTCACCCTCGCCTCCCGCGCCCAGGCCCTGATCCTGGACCTCCGCGGCAACCGGGGCGGCGACCCGGACACCGTCGCCTTCGTCTGCAGCCACCTCCTGGACCAGCGCACCCACCTCAACAGCATGTACTGGCGCAAAGGCGACCGCACCGAGCAGTCCTGGAGCCTGCCCCACGTCCCCGGCGCCCGCTTCGGCGGCACCAAGCCCCTGTACATCCTGGTCAGCACCACCACCTTCTCCGCCGCCGAAGAACTGGCCTACAACCTCCAGCAGCTCGGCCGCGCCGTGATCGTGGGCGAGCCCACCCGCGGCGGCGCCCACCCGTGCAAGGGCTGGACCGTCCACCCCCACCTGGAAGCCACCGTCCCGACGGGCCGCGCCATCAACCCGATCTCCGGCACGAACTGGGAAGGCACCGGCGTCCAACCCGACATCTCTTGCCCCGCCGAAAAGGCCCTCGACGAAGCCCTGACCCAACTGACGAACTGACGCGACCCCGACGGCACGCCCACCCTCTTCGGTGCCTACCAAGCCGGCCGAAGCGACGCCTCAGAACTGGTGGAAGAACCGTACCGTCGCCTGGGGCGGCACCACGATCGGCGCGGGCGCGCCGGACAGCCGCGCGGGCAGCGGCGGCGAGGCGGACAGGCTCGGCGCGGCGACGATCTTGACGAGGTCGTGGTCGCCTTCGTCGATGTCGTCCGACTCCGAGACCATACGCAGCATGACCTGCTCACCAGGGGCGAAGGCCACCACCAGCTCGACCCGTTCGCCCGGCGTCAGTGAGATCCGGTCCACCTCGACCGGGGCGGCGAGCAGCCCGGCATCCCCGCCCACCACGTGAAAGGCACGGTCGTCGGCGAACGTCAGGTGGTACATCCGCGCGCTCGACCCGTTGAGCATCCGGAACCGCCCCCGCTCGGTCCGTACGTTCACCACCCCAGGTACGTCCCGTTGACCAGCATGTGATCACGGCAGCCGCGCCCACAGCGCCAACCACCTTTCAACCTGTCCGTCACTCACCTGATCGACGATCAGCTTCAGCGGCGCAAGCAGGTTCTTGCAGACCCGCATCGCCAAAATCTGCTCACGAGGACGCGCCCGCCAGTCCACCACCCACTCGCCCGCCTGCTCAAAGGACAACGGCAGAGCACCCAGAACATCCGAAACCAACTGATCCGGATCCCACAGCGGATCATCGGCGGACCCGAGATCCGAGATCAGCAGCGCCCGAAGATTGAACCGGCTCACATCGGCGTTCCGCGCGAGATACCCGGCCCGCTCAGCACCATCGAGCGCCGAAAGCGCCACCCTCGCCCAGATCCGCCGCGTCTCCCCCTGGCCAGGATCCTGCGCGTACACGAGGTTGTGCTGCCACGCCGCCAGCCACGAGTTCACGTACCCGGCCTCGAACTCGGTGCTTCCCAAGCCCCACCCACCCCTAGTCTTCTGCCTGTGCTCTTCCAAGAGATCAACGAGCTCATCACGTACGACGACCGCCAGCGCATGATCCCCACCGACCGCGACCGTCTGGCCGCGCTGGTCACCTCGGCCCGCGCCGAGAACCCCACCGACTACACCACCCTGCGCGCACTCGGGGTAGGCCTGCTCGTCCTTGGCGAGTACGCCGCCGCGATCGACCACCTCAACCGCGCCCTCACCCAGGCCGACACCACCCGCAGGCGCATAGCGGCCTCACTCAACCTGGCCGACACCCACCGCTACGCCGGCGACGCGACGACCGCAGAAACGATCTGCCGCACAACACTCACCCTCGCAAGAGCGGAAGCACCGGAGCTGACGTGCTTCTCCCTCCAACACCTGGGCAAAGCCCTCATCGACCTGGACCGCGAACAGGAGGCCCGCGAGGCGCTGCAGGAGGCCCTCGCCATACGCACAGCCAACGGCGACCCCAACCTGATCGCCAGCACCCAAGCCGCCCTACAACTCCTCGACACCTGAAACCAGATCTCGCCACGCTTGCGAAGCGATTCGATCACGGCCCACCGCAGCGCTGCCGGCTCGACTTAACGTGCGAACATGCGGCGCTTATGCGGAATCGTGCTGATAGTCGGCGGAATCATGAGCGTCTCAAGCTGCTCGCCTCCCATGGCAGGGGCGACCGGAGTCAGCGTCGACGCGGAGGGGCATCCGATCACCGTCCTGACATGGTGCGAAGGAGCCACCCCTGAGGGCGTACACATCTCCCACAACGCGGACGTGGACGTGGACGACGTGACCTTGATCGCACCGCGTCTTGACGGACAGGCCGGATCCGTCCGCCTGGACATGCCACAGAATGGCTGGAAGGTGGAACCGAAACCGTTCACGCTGCGCGAGAAAGTCCTCTATCACGCATTCGCTATCAGGGACGGGGCTTGAATCAGGTCAACACCCGTGACGTCAGCTTCACGACGCTCAAGCGGGCCCGGTTAGCCTGGCTGGCCGCTCTCGTCGCTGCGGCCTTCCCCACCTGGGACACCTGGAAGGGCCGGTTCGATTGGCCCATCGAGCTAGCGATGTCCAGCCTGACGGAGGAGTACTACGCGAGGGGCTTCACCGAGGGTTTCGTAGCCTGCGTCCGCTCGTACGACTCGATCGACCGCTCCCCTTTCCGGCAGTGGCGCGATGACCTCGCCACCTTGAGCGAACTCGTCACGACGTATGCCGTGCCGTTGCTGATCGTGCTCTTCGCCCTCGTACGTCGCGAGTCGGCGACGACGAACGCGCGCGCCGCCTGGACGCTGACGCTGATCGCGCTCGTCCGCCCGCTCTCGGCCGACTACCGAGGGGATCGCATCTGCGACGGCTCCCTACCCCTGTTCACCCCGGACTGGTTCGCGGCTGTCGCAAGCGGCTGGGGGCTCTATGAGGTGTGCCTGCTGGCGGCCGCCCTCCTGGTAATGCTCGCATCCGGCTCCTCGGCACCACCGATCCTCGGCCGACACGTGCGCCGCATCAGGTAGCGTCCGTGCGCAGTGCGGCGGGCACGATCTGCTCGTACGTCGGCAGGTGCTTGACCAGCCCGGTCATCCGGTGAAAGGTGAGGGCGGCCTCGAAGGAGGAGCGGGGAAACCCGATGCTTTCGGGAATCTCGGTACGCATGAGCGCAGGCAGCTCGGTCAGCGCCTTGGGATCGATGCCCTTCATATAGACGCCCAGCAGCCTGATGATCTCGTCGGGGTCGGCCTCGTGGATGAAGCGCTGGGCGCGGCCGATCGCGTTCTGGAAGGCGGCGACCTCTTTGGGCTTCTTGTCGATGATCCGCTGCGTGGTGAACACGACGCCGTGCGAGGTCCGGTCCAGTCCAGGCACGTCGCCGGCGGCCGGGGAGATGAAGCGTACGCCGATCCCGGCCGCCGCGGCCTGCTGGGCGATCGGCTGGAAGAAGGCGAGCGCGTCGACCCGTCCAGATTTGAGCGCACCCAGGGCGGACGCGGCGGTGCTGCCGAGGTTGACCATTTCGCAGTCGGTATCGGCGTTCATCCCGGTCTTGGCGAACAGGTACGTCACGAGCGCCTCTGTCCCGCTGCCCGGCCCCGTGATGCCGATCTTCTTGCCCCGCAGAGCGCGGATGCGCTGGTCGAGCGGGTCGGACGGGCTCGCGCCCGCGAAGGAGGGGCCGACGACGACGTCCACGTAGTAGCGGTCGACCAGGTTGGCCACCAGCCGGCCCTTGTCGTCGATCCTGGCCAGGTTGAACGCGTCCGTCATCACCCCGGCGCCGAGGTCGATGCTGCCCGACTTGAGGGCCGCGGCGACTTTTGCCCCAGTGCCGAGCCGAGGACGTTCACCGAGCTTGACGCCCTCCTCGGTGAAATAGCCCTTCTGCTCGGCCACGAACAGCGGGAAGAACGCGAGCGAGTTGCTGATCTGCCCGACGTTCAGGACGCCGGGCGGCGTGGTCGAGCTACGCTGCGCGCAACCGGTCACGCACAGCAGGAGCGCGACCAGTAAAGCGAGGTGGCGGTTCACCGCTCCTCCCCCAGCGGCTTCCACCGGCTCGCCCGCCGGTCGAGCAGCCCGACGACCAGGTTCAGCAGCGCCGCGATCACGCTCAGCACGACGAGCGTGGCGAACACTCCGGCGGTGTCGAACTGCGCGGCCGCGTCGTTGATCAGGTAGCCCAGCCCCCTGTTGGACGCCACCAGCTCACCGATCACCGCGCCGATGAGCGCATACGGAATCGCGACCTTGAGCCCCGTGAGCAGCCCCGTCATCGACGACGGGATGACGACCTTGACCATGATCTCCCGCCGCCTGCCGCCCATCAGGCGTACGGCGTCGATGAGCCCCCGATCCACCTCGCGCACGCCCGCCGCGGTGTTGAGGAAGACGAGGAAGAAGACGGTCGCGGCGGCCAGCAGCACCTTCATGTGCATGCCGATGCCGAACCAGACGATGAACAGCGGCGCCAGCGCCACCTTCGGGATGGCGTACAGCGCCATGATGAACGGATCGAGCACCTGGTAGAGCGCCCGCGCGGAGGCCAGCACGAACCCGGTCAAAGCACCCGCGGCGGCCCCGAGCAGGAAGCCGTACACCACCTCCTGAACGGTGATCCAGGTGTTGGACCACAATGTCCCGTCCTGATGCCACTGGACCAGACGCGTCCAGATATCACTCGGCCGGCTGGTGAACGTGATGTCGAACCACCGCTCAGCCGTCAGCTCCCACACCACGAGCAGCGCCACCACCAGCAGGGCCCGCAGCGACCACACCGTGGCGGTGCCGCCGTGCCGTCCCCACCAGGTCCTGTCGAGCCGTACGGTCTGGATCGCGGTCATCGGGCTCCCTCCCGCAGCGCCGCGGTGAGCTCCCGGTGCAGGGCGACGAACTCGGGATGTACGCGGAGCTCGTCGGCGTCCCTGGGCCGGGGCAGGTCTATGGGCCGGTCGAGCATGACGCGGCCGACCGGGCCGAGCACCACGACCCGGTCCCCGAGCAGCAGCGCCTCCTCGATGTCGTGGGTCACGAACACCACCGTCTGCCCGCCGTCCGCCCACAGCCGCAGCAGCTCGGCCTGCAGCTCGCCGCGGAGCTGGGCGTCGAGGGCGCCGAACGGCTCGTCCATGAGCAGCGTCTCGGGATCGCCCGCCAGCATCCTGGCCAGGCTGACCCGGCGGCGCATCCCGCCGGACAGCTCGCGCGGGTAGTGCCGTTCGAACCCGTCGAGGCCGACCTTTCCGATCAGCTCGGCCGCACGTTCCCTGCGCCTCTGCGCGGGCATGCCGCCGATCTCCAGGGGCAGCTCGACGTTCCTGAGCACGTTGCGCCAGGGCATGAGGGTGTCGGACTGGGTCAAATAGCCGATGTCGGTACGCGGGCCCGCGACCGGCCTGCCGCGATAGGCCACCGTGCCGGAGGTTGGCGTGGTGAGGCCGGCGAGCAGGTTGAGGATGGTGGACTTGCCGCAGCCGCTGCGGCCGAGCACGGTGACGAAGCTGCCCTCGGCGATCGTGAGGTCGAAGTCGCGCAGCGCCACGATGCCGACCGCGTCCTTGACGAACTGCTTGGCCAGCCCGCTCACCTCGATCACGGTGTCGCTCATCGGGGACCGGCCAGCAGGCGGGAGTTGTCCACGGCCATGGTGCGTACGTCCTTGTCGGTGAAGCCCTCGGCGAGCAGCCGGTCGGCCAGCAGGGCCAAGCCGTCCTCCACGGGCGGGTTGAAGGGCTGGCCGAGGTCGCTGGAGAGCACGGAGTGGCCGGGGCCCACGGCGTCGATGTGGTCGAGCCAGGTCCGCCAGGTGACCTTGCCGGAGTGCGGGGTGGTGAAGCAGCGTTCGAGCAGGGCTCCCTTGGCGGCCAGCGCGCGCTGCCGGTCCACCGAGACCCGCTGCGAGGTGAACTCGGGATGAGTGACCACGATGCGCCGTACGCCCTCTTCGACGGCCGCGCCGACCACCGCGTCGATCTCGTCGGCGCTGAGGTGGCCGGTGGCGAGGGTCAGATCATGCTGCCCGATCAGCCGCAGCACCTGCCTGGTCAGCTCCAGCACCGTCCCGTCCTGCCCCACGACGTCCACGGGATCGGCCGCCATCCCGGCCGCCCGCAGATCGTCCTGCAGCCTGGCCCACATGGGGGGCGTGGCGCCCTCGGGGTCGCTCGCGGTGCAGGCCCGCTGGTTGGCGCTGTCCACGGTCGGCATCCAGACGAACCTGGCGCCGCCCCGGGCGGCGATCTCGACGGCGATGGGATTCATGCCGCCGACCGCGGCATTCAGGGTGATCGCCCCGACGGCGTCGACGCCGGGCGCCGCTTTCCGCACCACCTCGGCCCGTTCCGCGGTGGGGACGTAATGGGATTTCAGTACGAAGCCGGCGAGCCCGACCTCGGCGAACCGCTTGGCGAGCGTCAGGTCGTCGATCCGCCTGCGCATCACGTCCGGCGCCACGTGGATGTGGATGTCGTAGGCGTCCGCGACCAGGTCACGGGCTCGTGCGGAGGGCTGGGGGTGATCCGGCATGCGTGTCTCCCGCGATCTGCGTTACACAGATCGTTAACAATTTGGCAGACAACCGTCAAGACCGACCGGCCGAACCACAAGCGGCCCATCCCTGGCCGACCCGACCCGTCGGAACGCTGCCCACACCCGAAGCTGCTGTAGTCCCCCGACCAAGCGCTAATCATTCGTGGGCCGATCGCGCCAGGACCGTTCCACGCATGCGGACCTACATTGTCAACAATCTGTTCTGGCCTCATTCGCCCCGATGAGGCTCCGGCCTGACGGTCGGCGGGAGCGACGATGAAGGTACGCCCGCTCCCGCCTGGCCGCCGCCCGCCGATGACGTGCCGGAGCACTCCGCGGGGAGACGTCATCTCCGGCGGCGCAGCATCGTTACGGCGAACCAAAGGACGGTGGGCAGGAGAAGCAGCAGAACGATGAGGCCAGCCGCGACGGCGAGCTCGACATCGCTCCACAGCCGAATCACAGGATCATCGTCACCCACCCTGCGACGCCATCGCTTACGGAGACCGGCCGGATCGATCACGGTGAAGAACCACCCGGCTACCGCTTCGCGGCTCGGTAACGCTTGAGAAGGGCCGTGATCTTGTCGAGGTCACGCGCCCCGTTCAGCTCATGAAGCAGATCGTCAGGGCACAACTCGTAGAGGTCACCCCACCACCCACGCGCCCTGTTGTCCCAGATCCGGTACCCGCCGGGAACGCCTCTGGCGACGTAGCGCCTCTTACCCATGGCTTCTCACTTCACGATCCAGCTGTGAGCACGAACCCGACCACCACGGAAAGACGCATCGCAAGATTGTCGCAATCCCACCCGACAGGTCGATACGCAAACCCGCCGTCCTGATCATTGCCCGCATCCGGCGTCGCGCACGTCTCACCCACCGGCCAGAGATCCCACCTCAGGCTTCGACGAGGCGGTCGCGCAGCTCAGCTCCTGCGGACTTCAGCACCTCATCCTGGGCATGGTCAGAAGCACGGAGCCCGCCTACCACTTCCAGCTCTTCCTAGCCCCGGACGCATCACGCGTGGTCGCCTGCCTTGGCGTCAGCCGACGTCCCCGCAACGTACACCACTCCTGACTGAGATCACCCGAGTGGCAAATGCCGCGCCAACGGCAGCACGGCCTCGGCTCTGTCAGTGACCGCTTGTATCGTTGCACGGCGTCCGGCGGCGATAGATAAGGAAAGCTCATGGGAGATTGGTTTCAGACGATCGTGGACGTCCAGGCGACTCCTCAGGAGGCGGAAACGCTGGCGGCGGACGTTCGGAGCTGGCTGATCTCCTCAGGGATCGTGTCTGCGGAGCCCACGCACTGCGTCCTAGGTGCCGATCTCGGATACCCGCCCGGCCCGCGCGCCGAAACAGCGGTGGACCCGTCCGGTTGGAGCGTGCCCTGGCATGACGGCCTCGCCATCATTGTCGGCCGTACCGTCTTCGACGCGGGGCAGGGCGACCCCATGGCCGTTACCTGCCCGCATTGCTCGACGACGACCCACCTGGTCGACGAGCGCTATGAACTCAACTACGACGTATGGGAACCCTTCCGTGGAGTCGTACGAGGCTGGGATGAAGGAGACGACATCGTCATTGCCTGTCCAGCCTGCACGCAGCCGGTCGAACCGACCTCCTGGAAGTGGGCCGATGACTACTTCGTACTCGCCTACCTCGGCTTCACATTCTGGAATTGGCCACCGCTACGCTCGCAGTTCGTCGATGAATTCGCTGGCCACCTGGCCAACCACCGCACCGTACTCCTCGAAGGCAAGCTCTAGCCGGCGCCCCCGATATGCCCGCATTCTCTCGCCGGCGGCGACGGACAGCGATCTCCATCGCCGTAGCTCTGATCGCCGTCCTCGGTCTGGGCATTGCCGTCTACCTGACGGTACGCACCAAAGGCTCGCCCCAGCAGACGGCGACCGCGTTCCTGACGGCCTGGCAGCGCGGCGACCTGTCCGCCATGAAAGCCCAGGTGCTGGAGCCGCCCCGAGACTTCGACGGCATCTACAACGCCTTCACCAAGGGCTCCCAGGCCAAGCGGATAATCATCCAGGACATCCGCGTCCGCCCTAAGGCGTACTTGAATTTCGGGGAGACCGCCACCTACTACGCTTCGTTCACCGTCACCCTCGACGGACCGGTCCCCTACACCTATGACGGACACCTGGAGATCATCGATTTCGATCGCGCCTGGAAGGTGCACTGGTCACCGACGGCGATCCACCCCGAACTACAGGAGGTCGGCTTCAGCGAGGTGCGGCAGATCCGCGTCGTACCCCAGCACGACGGCTCCTCCTGGCTCGTCCTTCTGGAGACACGCGCCAAGGGAGAGCAGGCAGGACGACTTTTCGCCGACGAAGGCCTCAAACTGGCGGCCATCCTGGCCGACTCAGCGCAACCCGGGGTCACTGGATGATCGCCATGGCGAAGACCGGTTCATGGCGCGTCACCACATGCCGCCCTATTTCGCAGAGCCGGTGAACGGGCGCATCCGCCCGACACAGCCCAGCAGTACAGGCTTCTGGACGCCGCAGGAGTCCGGTGGGCCGGGGCTGAGGTACGAAGCCCTGGACTTCGATCGACCCCCAACCATGTAGGGCGGCCGGCCATGTAGTGGTTCGAGCTATTGCCAGAACCAGGCCGGCACCTATCCGCGTCCCACTGGCTGTCCCTACCAGATGGAGTGCTCGTGTCCCTGGCCACTGAGACTGCAACCGCCATCGAGCAGTACTTCAGCCGGTACGGAAGACGGCGCCACAGATTGGCACGCCTGTATGGCGACACGGTGAAGTTCCTGGTCGCCCAACATGGGATAGAGGCCCTTGGCCGAATAGAGGTGGATATCCCATGCGCATGCTGCGACGAGGAACAGGCGCGTGCGGAACGGCTTTCGTGGATGAAATCCCAGTACCGCCGGCGGAGGATCACCCGTCGATAAGGGAGGAATGCAACCCTCCGAGACTCGGGGGACGGGGTGATGAGCAACCGTACCCGCTAGGTCACCGCCGTCGTGAGCGGCCTGGACGACCCGAGCAAGGCGAGCAACGTCAAGACCCGGGACACCGACACCGTCTGGTCGGGGCCGTTGGGCTTGAGGTGTCAGGTGCGCACAGGCACGTACAGGGGCACGACCTATGTCTGGGGACGCACGACCAAGGGGCGCACCGGCACCTTCAAGTCGCTGAAGAACGGTATCGGCATGAGCCAGCTGGAGGTCGACCTGGGTTCAGGGCGGACGCACTACAGCCGGGGCATGCTACTGCAGAAGGGGTACACCTACGAGACGACCTTCTTCGACGGCGAGTACCGCTGCAAGGCCAAGTGGACAAACAAGTGAACAGCTCCTGAGCTGGATCGCTCTATGGCCGGGTTCCGGGATCGTTGTTCGGCGTACGTTGTGATCTTCGTAGCGAGCCCGGCCGGACAGAGCAGAGATCCTGTCCGGCCTCCTGTGATGTTCCGCCCCAGGCCGGTGACACAAGCCGGGCTGCCGAGCCGATCCGGCCTCCGACCACGCCGCCGCACTCCTCCCCATGAACGTGGGGGTGACCCCGGGCCTCGCGACCGCTTATACAGGTTGATCGTTTGGAAACGTAACGACAACGATCAACCGTCGTTCGCTTGGTGTAAACCGTAGACAGCCGGACACCGCGGCATGACCATGTCTCTTGGCCGTGAATTGCCTGATCATTGCACGCATACCGCACGTCGACCGCTGGGGGCGGAACAGCAGGCGACTGAACATGGCGTCCTGGTCCTTGCACTGTCCCTACACTGCGTCTCCTCCTGGAGAGCTCGCGACTCTTCCGGCGAGCAGGGCGCAAATCAGGGCTGTGAGCATGAAGTCGGCCGAGTGTAGCTCGTACTCAGTGACCTGAGTTCCGTACGATGGCGTTCTCGATCATGCATCCTGGAACGCATGATCACGCCGCAACTCCCCGACCCGCTGCCACACTTCTACGACTGCGGCTGCCCGGACATCTACTTCTGCCCAGCATCGGACGAGGTCGAGTGCCCTCGCCACAGCGGTTTCTCCGTCTGCTGCGGCAACCTACCCGGCCACATCCCTGTGCGGCCGCACACGCCTCCCACCTGATCATCCTGTCTGCCGTCGACTCGCCCGAAGGGGAAACGGGCCGGGGCCACGCCTGCACCTCCACCTGACTCAACGCCGGCGTCCCCGCATCCCAGGTTGCCCTCACGCGAACCGCGACGAACCCGCGCGCCGGCCGGCGACGGGCCGCTTCATCCGCCGACGGCCTCGGTGTAGCGGCGGGCGAGCGTGCGGACGTGCTCGACCAGCTCGGGCGGGCCGTCCACGCGGAAGTCCATCATCAGCATGCTGAGGTAGATCGCGATGGTCTCCATGGCGTCGGCGCCGGTGACGAGGACGCAGGTGCGCGCGTCCACCGCCTCCACCACGCCGACGGCGGGGTTGATGCGGGCGATCACGGTCTCCGCGGGCGCGAGGACGGTGACGCGGGCGTGCACCTTCCAGCCGGTCTGCGCCACCTCGCGCAGGACGAAGGCGACGAGGTCGTCGTCGGGCAGGGAACGGGCGGCGAAGCGGCGGGACGTGGAGCGCACCTCGCTCAGGCCGGCGACCGGCAGCGCCCGCCAGGAGTGCGTGCCCAGCTCGTAGGCGACGAGGAACCAGCGGCGCCGCCAGCTGATGAGACGGTAGGGCTCGACCTCGGTTTCGACGCCGGCGAGGGCCGCCAGGAGGGTCGCGCCGTCCCGGATCGCGCCGGCCAGGACAGTGAGGGTGGCGGCGGGCACCGGCGCGTCCGGCTCGCGGGAGCCGACCGTGGCGGGCCCGACCGCGGTGGCCGACCGCAGCGCGGTCACCTTGCGCTGCAGGCGTTTCGGCAGGATCTGCTGGAGCTTGGCGAGTGCCCGCCCGAGGCTGGCGTCGATGTCGGTGATGCCGGTGGAACCGTCCCCTGCGAGGCCGACGGCCAGGGCCACGGCCACCGCCTCGTCGTCGTCGAGCAGCAGCGGGGGCATGTTCGCGCCCTGCCCGAGCCGGTATCCGCCCACGGCGCCGCGCGCGGCGTGCACCGGGTAGCCGAGCTCGCGCAGGCGCTGCACGTCCTGCCGCAACGTGCGCTCAGTGACGCCGAGGCGCGCGGCGAGCTCGCGGCCCGTGTAGGACCGGTCCTGCAGCAGGGACAGCAGCCGGAGCACCCGGGTCGTCGTAGGAGCCATCGATTCCTCATCTCGCGCGGAATTATTAGGAAGAAAAATAGCCTAATAGCATTCTAAGCTGGTCTTACCAGCGAGAAAGAACCCCGAAAGGTGAGTCCATGAACGCCATTGACAGCGCCACCGTCACCTCCCTGCGGCCGGTCTGGCGCCAGGTGCTGGCCGCCTCCCATCGGGCACTCGAGGACAGCGTCGCCGGGGTGCGGCCGGGCCAGGAGGACAACGCCACCCCCTGCTCGGCCTGGACGGTCACTCAGGTGATCCAGCACGCTGCCGGCGACCAGCTCGCCTACGCGAAGATGCTCGGCATCGGCGCCGGCCCGTCCTACGACCCCTTCTCGCCGTCCGGCACCGTGGACGGCACCGCCACCGCCCTGGTGAAGGAGGCCATCGAGCAGACCGCCGCGGCGTGGGCGACGGTGTCCGACGACACCGAGACGGTGCCGACGCCGCTGCCGCACGGCGACCTGCCCACCCCGGTCGCGGCCGTGATGTGCGCGCTCGACGCCGCCGTACACGCCTGGGACATCGCGATCGCCACCGGCGGGCCGTCCCCGCTCGACGAGGAGCTCGCGGGCCGCCTGCTCGCCGCCGCGCGACAGATCGTCGAGCCGCTGCGCCAGTGGGGCGCCTACGCCGCCGTGGTCGAGGCCGGCGGCGCCCCGTCCGCCACCCCGGTGGCCGACGAGCTGCTCCGCTACCTCGGCCGCGTCCCGCGCTGAGCGGGTTCAAGCGTCGGAAGGGGGTGGCACGGAAGCCTGGGCCGGTTGGTGGGCTGCCCAGGACAGGATGGAGAACCGCCGAGCTACCCCGGTGCGGGGTGGGTGTAGCACCCGAACGGTTCACCTACCCCTGGGACACCGATTTTCCGGCCTGACCCCTAGAGATGGGCCCACGAGCGTGCGCGCCCTCATCGGGTTGTTCCTCCTTCGGAGCCGCTGCTCGGCGCACCCGTACCGCCAGCAGAACCAGGACGATGGGGAGGAGTGTGACCAGGACCCATGCGATCGTGACGGGATCGGTCGCCTCGTCCGAAGACTGTGCGCACCCAAGTACGGGCATCCAGTTCATCATCAGGTCACGGACAACCAGGGGCACCAACGTCAGCCAGCCCACCACTCGGCCCAGCCGGCGGTGCCCGGTGAGTGCCAGCAGCGCCCAGAGCCCGAAGCCCACCCCCAGCACGATCGGCTGCGGGATCAGGATCAGAACGGCCGCCGCGGGCCCTAGCAGGATCTCCTCCATACTGCCGAAGCAGCTGCCGTCCATAATCATGATCGAGTACTCGGTGGACCCATCGGCGAGGGAGCTCCACACCATCGCTTGAGGAATGCTCACCAGCACCAGGGCGACGCCCCACAAGACCAACGGCCACCGCCAGCGCAGCGGACGAAGCTCACGCCGTCCCTTCTGATGGACGACGCGGTCGAGCACCGTCAGCAGAACGGCCGCGGCGAAGCAGGCCGCGGCGAGGACCAGCAGGTCGTTGGCGTCCCAGGGCAGGAACCGCAATGCGCCGCCATAGGTACCGGACGTGAAGTCGATGGGTCCGCCGACAGCGACCTGGGTCGCGAGGTATTGCTGGATCTCCTCCTCGCTCGGCCCACCGAACCCCGTGAACGGCGGCAGAGCGGCGGCCACGGCGAGCAGAGCCAGGAGCGCAGCGCCCAGCCGCAGCACCCACCGCCTGCGGCGCAGCACCACGACGGGTACCACCAGCAGTGCGGCCACGACCGCACCGACGACGACGTTCGCGGGCTTGGGCACAATGACCGCGGGTGCCCACGGCATCAGGGCCGCCAGAACGCATAAGGCAGGCACGGAGATTTTCGACGACACCAGCGACGCATCTATCGCTCGCGATGCGCTCATGTCAACCACACCTCGGGATGGAGCGCTACTTCGGCGACGATTTCCACGTGAGACGCCTCGGCGAAGTTTTGCTCAGGGATCAGCCCCGCTGCTCGGTGAGCCAGGGTGAGGAACGAACCCTGGATCGTCAATCGCCCCCGAGCACATACGACGTCCAACCGTGCCGTGGCGATCGTAGGGCTGCATCTGTGCGGCGGCGCGGCAACCCTGGCCGTTCCCACCAAGAGATAGCCTCCAACCTGCGACGGGAGTGCTGCATCTGGCGGCATCGGTGGCCATGATCGGGGTCCTGACCGGGACCGGATCTTGATATCCGTGTGGGATGCTCACGCCCGTGATCGAACCAAAAGACGGATCCCACACCGGCTGGCGCCGCTACGAAACCTCCGAAACCATCGGACTGGCCGGCCTCGGCGCCATCGTCCTAGGTGTGCTGCTCGCCATCATCGAGGCGAACACCAAATCGAGCAGTTCGCCCTTATGGGTGATCATCTTCATCGGGATCGCCCTGGTAGGCGTCGGCCTTCGCATCGAGGCCGCGATCCGCGACCGGTCTCGACGCTGAATCCAGTAGGTATTGGCCCAGCCAGATCATCCCGCGCATGCTCATGATCACAGGGTCTGCCTCGGGGAACGCTCGAACTGGCCGGGGCCGAGCAGGACGCGTACGCCTTCGGCGCGAAGCTGCTCGACGTTGTTCCGGAACGCGGCTCGTCGACGCCTGGCCCAAGATAACCATCAGGTTTCCCTCCTTTACTAGGAGTTACCCCGAAGACCGTACAGACCCGACCCCCGACGTCCGTGCGGGGTGGCTCTGGTGCGTGCGCAGCCGGGCCTCGGCGTGCTTGCGGAAGGCGGTGACCAGGCGATTGCGGTCGCCGGCGCGGGTGGCGAGGACGACCTGGCTCGGCTCGACGTCGCGCAGCGGGATGGTGGTCAGCCCGGGGTGCAGGCCGGTGGCGTAGTCGAGGGGCGGGCCGATGGCCACGGCGGCGCCCGCGGCGATGAGCTCATGCTTGTCCTCGAGGTCGTCGACGAGCGGGCCGTCCGGGGCCGGGCTCCCGTCGGGGCGCGGGTCCACGCGCCAGTAGGCGTTGAGCAGCGGGTCGGACTGACGGACGTGGGGGATCGGCTCGCCGGCGATGTCGTCGAGGGTGACCGATTCGCGGCCGACGAGAGGGTGGTCGAGCGGGACGACCAGGACGCGGGGCTCGTCGTAGAGGACCGTGACCTGCAGCTGGTCGGTGGCGAACGGCAGCCGGGTGACGACCGCGTCGACGCGATGGTCGAGGAGCGCCGATCGCGAGTCGTTCCAGGCCAGCAGGCGGGTCTTCACCTCAGCTTCCGGCTCAGCCTTGCGCAGCGCGCGTACGGCGGGGGTGATGAGCAGGCCGCGGGTGTAGCCGATGGTGATCTCGCGCGGCCGGGCGGCGGCCCGGGTCTGCGCCATGGCCTGGCCGGCCGCGCGCAGCAGCCCGGTCGCCAGGGGCAGGAAGACCTCGCCCGCCCCGGACAGGTGGGTGCCACGCGTCGTACGGTCGAGCAACCGCACGCCGAGCTGCTGCTCGAGCCGCCGGATCTGACGGCTCAGCGACGGCTGGGTGGTGTGCAGGGCCTCGGCCGCGCGGCCGAAGTGGCGATGCTCGGCGACGACGACGAAGCACCGCACCAGTCTCAGGTCGAGGTCGATGGGGGCGGGGAACACACAAGCAGGCTAGCCCACCTGCGGTGATACAGGAATCGTATTACCTGTTCCGCAAGTTTCATTGGACGCGCCGGCGACCGCGGACGCATGGTTGATCTGCCGAGCCCGGCCCCTCCGGCCGGGCGATGACCATCGTTCACGGAGAAACCGAAAGACCATGCAAGCAGACACGGCTCGCCACGACGGCGTCCAGCCGTTCCATATCGACATCCCCGACAGCGCGCTGGCCGACCTGAGAGAGCGGCTGGCCCGGGTACGCCTGCCCGACCAGGAGACCGTGCCGGACGCCGCCCAGGGCGTGCAGCTCGGCTGGCTCCGGGAGCTCCTGCACCACTGGGCCACCGCATACGACTGGCGCACGATCGAGCGGCACCTCAACGACCTCGGCCAGTTCCGCACCACGATCGACGGCCTGGGCATCCACTTCATGCACGTCCGCTCACCGCACCAGAACGCGACACCCTTGTTGCTGCTGCACGGCTGGCCCGGATCGTTCCTGGAGTTCCTGAAGGTGATCGGCCCGCTGACCGATCCGGTCGCGCACGGCGGGGACGCACGGGACGCCTTCCACGTCGTCGTCCCGTCCATGCCCGGCTACGGGTTCTCGGACATCCCCAGCACAGGCGGCTGGACCCCGGACCGGATCGCCGCCGCGTACGCGGTGCTGATGCGGCGCCTCGGCTACGACTCCTACCTGGCGCAGGGCGGCGACTGGGGCGGCGTGGTGGCCACCCGCATGGGGAAGCAGCGCCCTGACGGCCTGCGCGCCGTCCACCTCAACTTCCCCGAGTTCCTCGCCCTGCCGCCAGCCGGCGACGAGCCGACCGGGGAAGAGGCCACGGCCCTGGCCCAGGGTGAGGCGTTCGCCCACGTCCACTCCGGCTACCACCTGCTGCAGCGCACCCGGCCGCAGACCATCGGCTACGCCCTGACCGACTCCCCGGCCGGGCAGGCCGCCTGGATCTACGAGAAGTTCCTCGACTGGGCCGCCCCCGGCGCCTTCACCCTGGACGAGATGCTCGACCACATCTCCCTGTACTGGCTGACCGGAACGGCCACCTCATCCGCCCGCCTCTACTGGGAGTACGCCCAGGAGCCGCTCGGGCTGACCGAGCTGGACCTGCCGGTGGGCGTGAGCGTCTTCCCGAACGAGCTGACCCGCACCCCGCGGATCTGGGCCGAACGCGCCTACCACGACCTGCGCTACTTCAACGACGACATCCCCGCCGGCGGCCACTTCGCGGCGTTCGAGCAGCCCGGCCTGTTCGTCGACGAGGTACGCGCGTTCGCGCGGACGATCGGGGAGTCCGCATGAGGTGGGTCACGTACCGCTCGTCCGACGGGTCGGAGCGCTGCGGGCTGGTGCGGGGAGGCAAGATCCTCGGCCACACCCCGGGAATGACCTTGCTGGAGGTGCTGCGCTCCGGTGAGGGCCTGGAGGCGGCCGCCGCCCTGGTGACGTCGAACCCGGCCGAGATCGTCGACCTGGCCTGGGCGGACATCCTCGCGCCGATCCCGGTGCCGCCCTCGGTCCGCGACTTCGCCGCCTTCGAACGGCACGTCGCCGGCGCCACCGGCGGCACGATCAGCCAGGTCTGGTACGACGAGCCGATCTTCCACTTCTCGAACCCGGCCGCGATCCGGGGCCCGCGCGACGACGTCCCCGTCCCGGCCGGGACCACGGCGTGGGACTACGAGGTCGAGGTCGCCGCCGTCATCGCCGACGACTGCTCCGACCTGGACCCGGCCACCGCCGAGAGCCACATCGCCGGGTACGTCGTCTACTGCGACTGGAGCGCCCGCGACCTCTCCGCCCGGGAGATGGGCTTCGTCTTCGGCCCCTCCAAGAGCAAGGACGCCGCCACCAGCCTCGGCCCGTACCTGGTCACGCCCGACGAACTGGAGCCCCACCGGTCGGGCAAGGGCTACAAGCTCACGATGAACGGCTACGTCAACGGCGAGCTGTACGGAGGCGGCGGCTGGGACGAGATCCACTGGTCGTTCGGCGAGCTGCTGTCGCACGCGTCGCGGGACACCACGCTGCGGGCCGGCGACATCATCGCCAGCGGTCCCGTCGGCACCGGCTGCATCCTGGAGCTGGCCGGGCGGCGCGACTACCTGAGGCCCGGCGACACCGTCCGGGTCGAGGTCGAGCAGCTCGGCGCGGTCGAGGCGCGGATCGTCGCCAAGGGCGACACGCTCGTACCGGAGATGAAGATCTCGCGGAGCATCCTGATCGCCGCTCCCGCCGCCCCCGTGTTCGACGTGATCGCCGACCCCCGCCGGCACCACCACTTCGACGGGTCCGGCACGGTCGCGGGCACGATCACCGGTCCCGCCCGCCTCACCCTGGGCGCGGAGTTCAGCGTCTCGATGGTGCTGTTCGACGTGCCGTACGAGGTGACGAACACCGTGGTCGAGTACGAGGAGAACCGCCGCATCGCCTGGGCGCACCCGGGCCGGCACCGCTGGCGCTACGAGCTGGAGGAGGCCGAGGGCGGCACCTTGGTCACCGAGACCTGCGACTTCACCCACTCGCCGCAGGGAGAGCGCGTCGCGGGATCCGCCTGGGGCCGACGGGACGCCGAGGCCATCGAGAAGACCCTGCCGCGGCTCAAAGCGCTGGTCGAGAACGGCCGCCTTCTTGACAAGCCATGACATCAGAGAGGAGCTTTGTGAAGATCGGCATCGGACTTCCGAATCAGGTGCGCGACGTCACCGCCGCGACCCTTCCACGCTGGGCGGCCCTGGCGGAGGAGGCCGGGTTCTCCACGCTCGCCACGACCGGGCGGTACGCGTACCCGGGTGTGAGCGACACCGTCGCGCTCGCCGCCGCGGCAGGGGCCACCACCACGATCGGGCTGCTCAGCGCGGTCCTGCTGGCCCCGACGTGGCCTGGCGCCCTGCTGGCCAAGGAGGTCGCGGGCATCGACGGCGTCTCCGGGGGCCGTCTCACCCTCGGGGTCGGCGTCGGGTCGCGCGAGGACGAGTTCACCGTGCCCGGGCTCGGCCTGCACGGTCGCGGGGCGCGGCTGGAGGCCGACCTGGCGACGTACCGGGAGATCTGGGGCGGCGCACCGGTCGACGGCGGACCGAATCCTGCCGTGCCGACGGGAACCCGGCACGTCCCCATGCTGTTCGGCGGATACTCCGCTCGCGCGCTGGAGCGCATGGTGCGCTGGGGCGAGGGCTACATCGGCGGGTCGCTGCCGCCCGCCATGACGGCGCCCAGCTTCGAGGCGGCCAGACGGGCCTGGCGGGAGGCGGGCCGCCAGGGCGCCCCGAAACTCGTCGTGCTCGCCTACTTCGCGCTGGCCGACCCCGAGACGGGACAGGCGAACCTCCAGGACTTCTACCGCCTGGCCCCCGAACACATCGCCGCCAACGCGGTGCTCTGCACCACCCCGGAAATGATCAAACAGGCCGTCACGGACTACACCGCCCTCGGCCTCGACGAGATCATCTTCGTCCCCGCCACAGACGCCCTCGACGAGATCCCCCGCCTCGCCGACCTCGTCACCTGAATGCTCCGGCGACGGCACCAGCGTCCCTCGAGCGCGGCTCGCTAACGTGACGGTCCCCTCGCGCTGGAGAGCCTGATGTCGTTCATCCGCTCAGCCCTGCCGCCACGAGTGTTGAGGTGGGCGCACAAGACCGGGAGCCATCTGTACGCCGGCCTGGTCATGCTCGGCACCGGCTTCCACGCACCCGCCCTGACCCCGCTCTGGGACCGGCGTACGGATCCCGACATACCGGACCACCGCCTGACCCCGTCGGAACGCGCCACCTGGCACCGCCTGACCGCCTCCCTGACGAGCGACGAGAAGCCCTGATCACCTGGGGTTTGGGCGGCAGCATCAGTGCGGTGAGATGGACACCAGGAGCAGTGCGGCGGACATGAGGAACCCGAGCCGGTGTGCGCCGGCGTGGGCGATGAGAGGGTCTATGCCTGCGTCGAGGTGCCGGTCGGTCTGCGCGGCGGCGATGCGGCGATGACGGCGATGACGGACAGGCCGAGTGCGCCGCCGGTGACGCGGGAGACGTTGATGGAGCCGGAGGCGATGCCCTGGCGGTCTGCGGGCACGCCGGTGCCGGCCGCCAGGGACAGGAAGATCAGGGCCATGCCGACGGTGGCGGTGATGGCGCCGAAGACGACGGTGAGGCGCATGCCGCATTTGTCGACCCACTGGCATCGGGCCACTCAGGGCTGCCTCTGGCTGCATACCCCCGAAATGCAGAAGAGGCCCCGAAGGGCCTCTGAGCTGCACTTACTGCTGGTGGCAGGTGCAAGGTTCGAACTTGCGTAGGCTGAGCCGACGGTTTTACAGACCGCTCCCTTTGGCCACTCGGGCAACCTGCCGTGCCATCCGCTCTCGCGGCGACAGAAAGAAGGATAGCGGACTTCGGAGGTGTACGTGACACCGGTTTGTCCCGAGCCGGATCTCTTTCGATCTCCGCTAGGCCCACCTCCCCGGTGCGAGGAGCGGCGGATGGGGTCAAAAGGGATTGATCGGGCGTACGGGAGGGTCGGGGTAGGGGGTGAGCAAGGGGGCGGGGTCCTGCACGGCGGGCCGATGCTGGCTAGGCTCGTGCGCTGGGTCCGTGCGTTCGAAGCCGGGCCGGTTCACCGCAGCTGAGAGGATGGGTGCTTTGGCCGATTCATCTTTCGACATCGTTAGCAAGATCGACCGCCAGGAGGTGGACAACGCCCTCAATCAGACGGTCAAGGAGCTCGGGCACCGCTTCGACTTCAAGGGTACGGGGGCGAGCATCAGCTGGTCCGGGCAGAACAACATCGAGGTCAAGGCCAACAGTGAAGAGCGGGCGAACGCGGCGTTCGACGTCTTCAAGGAGAAGGTGATCAAGCGCGGGCTGTCGCTGAAGGTCCTGGACGCTGATGAGCCGAAGCTGTCCGGCAAGGAGTACCGCCTGATGGTGAGCCTTAAGGAGGGCATCGATCAGGAGCACGCCAAGAAGATCTCCAAGCTGATCCGTGACGAGGGCCCGAAGGGGGTCAAGGCGCAGATTCAGGGCGAGGAGCTTCGGGTCAGCTCCAAGAAGAAGGACGACCTTCAGGACGTCATCGCCCTGCTCAAGGGTAAGGACCTGGACATCGCCCTGCAGTTCGTGAACTACCGCTGAATGCTGAGCCGGCTCGTGTTCCGGGGCACAACGGCGGCGGACCGCGCCGTCCAGCGACGCGCCTTGTGCCTCGGGCCGCTCCGTCTCAGTCCAGGTCCAGTGCGTCCCACCGCACCACGACTGCCCCGTCAAGGCCGGCGCGTCCCGCCGCACCACCACAACCCCTCGTCTCGGTCCGGAGCGTCCCGCCGCATGACACGGCCGCGCCGTTTCGGTCCGGTGCGTCCCGTCGTACGGCCGCGACCGTATGCTCCATAGACGTGACGAAAATCCCCCTGCGTCGCTTCACGGCGCGCGTGCTGCCCATCGATGAGCATGACCGCGTTCTCCTGCTGCACGGTCTCGATCCGGCTCAGCCGGAGCGGCGGTTCTGGTTCACGATCGGCGGGGCCAGGGAGGACGGCGAGACGCTGCAGGAGGCGGCGGCGCGCGAGCTGTACGAGGAGGTCGGCGTCCGGGCGCGGGCCGAGGAGTTCACGGGGCCGCATGCCGAGGCGCTGGTCGAGTTCGAGTGGGGCGACTACGCCTTCACTCAGGATCAGGCGTTCTTCGCGATCCGGCTCGGCGGGCAGGCGGCGGTGTCGTTCGAGCACATGGAGCAGATCGAGAAGGACACGACGCTCGGGCACCGCTGGTGGAGCGCCGAGGAGCTCGAGGCCACCGACGAGACCGTCTTTCCCGAGGACCTCGCGGTGATCCTGCGGAAGATCACCGCGGTCGAGTAGGCCTCAGCGGCGGTAGCCCGCCATGCGCTCCAGGCGGGCGACCCGCTCCGAGGTGGGCGGGTGGGTGGAGAACAGGCGGCCGAAGCCGGAGCCGCTGAACGGGTTCGCGATCATCATGTGCGAGGCCGAGGTCAGGCGGCTGTTCTCGGGAAGCGGAAGCCGGCGGGCGCCCATCTCGATCTTGCGGAGGGCCGAGGCGAGGGCGAGTGGGTCACCGGTCAGCCGGGCGCCCGATTCGTCCGCCTGGTACTCCCGCGTACGGGAGATCGCCATCTGCACCATCATGGCCGCCACCGGGCCCAGCACCATCATCAGCAGCGCGCCGAGGAAGCCCGGCCCCTCGTCGTCGTCGGAGCCGCCGAAGAACACGGTCACGTAGCTGAGCCAGGTGATCATCGTGGCGAGCGCGCCCGCCACCGAGGAGATCAGGATGTCGCGGTTGTACACGTGGGACAGCTCGTGCCCGATCACACCGCGCAGCTCGGACTCGTCGAGCAGCTGCGTCAGCCCGTACGTGACGCACACGGCCGCCTTGCGCGGGCTTCTGCCGGTCGCGAACGCGTTCGGCTGCACCGTCGGCGAGATGTACAGGCGCGGCATCGGCTGGCGGGCCTCCGTGGACAGCTCGCGGACGATTCGGTAGAGGGTGGGCTGCTCGACCTCGCTGACCGGCCTGGCGCGCATCGCCGACAGGGCGATGCGGTCGGAGAAGAAGTACGCGACGCCGTTGCTCGCCAGCGCGAGCATGAGCGCGACCTGCACACCGGTACCGCCGCCCAACCACCCGCCCACCGCGAGAATCAGCGCCGACAGCCCGCCGAGCAATATGGCGGTGCGCAGACCGTTGTGGTGCAAGGTCCCCCCCTTCGTGGTCCGGGTTCACCACGTCCAACGATGATGACCCGGCTCTTCGTTCCCCAATGTGCTCACGTGGGGGCGGAGCGCGACGCGCGGGGGTCAGGACAGGGACGACACGTCGAGCACGAGCTGCGGCGCGAACGAGAACAGCACGGCCGCCACCACGGCCACGCCCATGGCGTACCAGGCGGTGGCGGGCGCCCTGAGCGGCGCGCGGTCGCCGGGGGCGAACAGGCGGGCGGTCCAGACGGCGTAGTAGTAGAGGCCGATCACGGTGTTGACGGCCATGACGAGCGCCAGCCAGCCGGCGCCGCCCGCGACGATCTCGCGGAAGACGAACACCTTCGCGAACAGCCCGGCCAGGCCGGGTGGCAGGCCGGCCAGGCAGATCAGGCAGAACGCGAGCGCCAGCCCGGCCGCCGGGCGCCGGAACACCAGGCCGCGGTAGTCGTCGAGCTCGGTGCGGGAGACGAGCATGACGACGGTGAACGCGCCGAGGTTCATGGCGGCGTAGATGACGAGGTACGCGATGGACGACCGCACCGCGGACTCGCCCGTCACCGCGAGCGGCGCCAGGATGTAGCCGGACTGCGCGACGGATGACCAGGCCAGCAGGCGTACGGCGGAGCGCTGGCGCATCGCGAGCAGGTTGCCCACGGTCATGGTGAGCGCGGCCACGATGCCGACGATCGGCGCCCAGGTGCCGGCCTGCCCGCCGAGCGCGGCGACCAGGACGAGGATCAACCCGGCGAATCCGGACGCCTTCGAGATGACCGAGAGCAGCGCGGCGACCGGGATGGGCGCGCCCTGGTAGACGTCGGCCGCCCACGCATGGAACGGCACCGCGGCGATCTTGAACGCGAACCCGGCGACCACGAGCACCACGCCGACCGTCACGACCGCGGGCAGGCCCTCGGACATGGCCTCAGGAGCCCCTGGAGCCGCCACCTGGCCGCCGAACACTCCCGACAAGCGGGACAGATAGACCGTGCCCGCGATGCCGTACAGGAGCGACACGCCGAACAGCATGATCGCGGTCGAGACCACCGACACCACGAACAGCTTCACCGCCGCCTCCGATGAGCGGCCGTCGTAGCGTTTGAGCGCGGTGAGGGCGAAGACGGGGAGCGAGACCAGCTCGAGCGCCACGACGAGCATGATCAGGTCGCGGGACGCGGGCAGGCTGACCGCGCCGACGAGGGTGCAGAGGAGGAGGAAGTACCACTCGCCGACGGGGATGCCACCGCGGGCCAGCTCGGTCATCGACATCAGGACGACCACCGCCGCGGCCACCAGCACCAGCCCGGCGAACACCAGCGTGAAACCGTCGGCCACGAACGAGCACGTCATCGCCGTCCCGCCCAGGTTTCGCGGGACGCAGAACGTCGACCGCGAGCCCGTGCCGAGCGCCTGCGCGACCACGAACCCGGCCGCGATCACGACCCCCGCCAGCGTCAGCAGGCCGCTCAGGAGCGGGCGGGACGGCAGGAACGCGTCGAGAAGCAGCACCAGCGCCGCCGTCAGGGCCAGCACCAGCGGGGGTGCGATCACGAAGTAGTCGATCTGCTGGATCATGAGAGGGCTCCCAGCAGGGCTTGCACGGGGGGTGTGGTCAGGGAGAGCAGCAGGCCGGGCCAGAGGCCGAACAGCAGGGTCAGCACCACCAGCGGGGTCCAGGCCAGCCACTCGTTCGGCTCGACGTCGGGCGCCGGGGCCGCGCGTTCCGCCAGCGCGGTCGCGGAGGCGGGCACAGCGGTGGTGGCCGCCACATCGGGTTCCCCGCCGGCCGGTGCGAACGAGCGTTCGTCCGGGGTGGTCGGCGTGACCGGGCGCTCGTCCGGGGTGGTCGGCGTGACCGGGCGCTCGTCCGGGGTGGTAGGTGTGACCGGGCGTTCGTCCGGGACGGTGCTGGGCATCAGGCGGTCGTCGACCGCCGGCCGTTCCGCCCCGGCGGGCGTGCGCGGCCGTCCGTGGGTGACGCGCGACAGCATGACCAGGAAGTACGCCGCCGTCAGGACCGCGCCCAGCCCACCGATCACCATGTACGTACGGAACAACCCGAGCGGCAGCCCGGCACCCGGCTGGAACGCCCCGAGCAGCGCCAGCATCTCGCCCCAGAACCCGGCCAGCCCCGGCAGCCCCAGGGAGGCGATCGCCGCGAACGTCAGCAGCGAGCCCAGCCTGGGCAGCCGTGCCAGCAGGCCGCCGCCCAGGGTGGGCATGTCGGCGGTGTGGTGGCGTTCTTTGATGGCGCCGGCCAGGAAGAACAGCAGGCCGGTGATGAGGCCGTGGGCGACGTTCGCGAAGAGTGCGCCGTTGATGCCGACCGGGGTGAGCGTCGCGAAGCCGAGCAGGACGAAGCCCATGTGGCCGACCGACGAGTACGCGATCATGCGCTTCAGGTCACGCTGGGCCAGGCAGGCCAGGGCGCCGTACACGATGCCGACCACCGCGAACGCCCCCAGCCACGGCGCCACCGCCGCCGCCCCCTCGGGCAGGACGGGGATGGCGATGCGGGCGAAACCGTACGTGCCCATCTTCAGCAGCACGCCCGCGAGCAGCACCGAGCCGACGGTGGGAGCCTCGGTGTGGGCGTCGGGCAGCCACGTGTGCAGCGGCCACATCGGCGTCTTCACCGCCAGACCCACGCCGATCGCCACGAACGCCAGGATCTGCACGGACCTCGACATCCCGGCCCCGTGGGACTCGGTGAGCGCCACGATGTCGAGCGTGCCCGTCTGCGCCCACACCAGCAGCAGGCCGAGCAGCATGACGACCGAGCCCAGCAGCGTGTACAGGATGAACTTGACCGACGCCGCCCTGCGCCGCTCGCCACCCCAGATGCCGATCAGGAAGTACATCGGGATGAGGACGATCTCGAAGAAGACGAAGAACAGCAGCAGGTCGAGGGCCAGGAATGTGCCGATCATGCCCACTTCGAGCACCAGTAGCGTGAACACGAGCGCCCTCGGTCGTGCCCCCACGGCTCCGCGTCCCCGGCTGAGGTAGACGAAGCACAGGAACGTCAGCAGCGCCGTCAGCGTGACCAGCGGCAGCGAGATGCCGTCGACGCCGAGGTGGAAGCGCAGGCCCAGGTCGGGGATCCACGGCAGGTCCAGCTCGAACTGCATCGCGGCCGGGCGGGCGTGGTCGAAGGCCGCCACGAGCACGAGGCTCGCGACCAGCGTGACGGCCGAGAGGATCAGTCCGTACGTTCTGAGCACGGGACGCAGGGCGTCTGGGGCGAGGAGGAGCAGGAGGGCGCCCAGCAGCGGCACGGCCAGGAGGACGACCGGGATCCAGGCCATCATCTGCACACCCCCACCGGGATCCGCCCCGTGATCGGCGTCAAGGGCCAGGCCGTCATCTGAGCACCACCGCCCGGAACCGCCCCATGATCGGCATCGAGGGCCAGGCCGTCATGCGCACATCACCGCCCGGGTCCGCCGCGTCATGTGAACACCACCGCCCCCACCGCGATCAGCAGGACGCCGGCCAGGAGGCCGCTCACGTAGAGCTGGACGTTGCCGTTGTGGGCCAGGCGCACCAGTCCTGACAGGCCGCGGGCAGACCTGCCCGATCCGCGTACGGCGCCGTCCACGACCGTGTCGTCCGTCCTCACGACCGCCGTGGCCAGGGCCAGGATCGGGCGGACGAACAGGGCCGCGTACAGGGTGTCGGCGTAGAACGCCCGCTCGCACGGCGCCCGCAGCGGCCCCAGGAGGCGGGCCGGGTCGGCGAGGGGGTCGCTGCGCCAGAACGCGTAGACGACGCCCGCGCCGAGCAGCGCGAGCACGACGCTGACGGCGGCCACGCCGAACGCGACGTGCGGCTCACCCGCGAAGCCGAGCAGCAGGGCGGGGACGGCCAGGACGGCGACGGGGACGAGCATCGTGCGCGGAGCCTCCCTGGCGTCCACGACGTGGGCGGTGCCGGGCGGCGGCTCCGGGAGCGCCACGGCTCTGGGCTCGCCGAAGAAGGTGCGCAGCCAGGCTCTGGTGGCGTACGCGCCGGTGACGGCGACGGTCGCGAGCGCGCATCCGTACAGCAGGAGGGCAGCCGCGTCGGTCAGGCCGGGACCGGCCAGGGCGCGGTCCATGGTGAGGAGCAGGCCGTCCTTGCTGAAGAACCCGCTGGCCGGCGGGAGGCCCATCAGGGCGGCGAACCCGATCGTCATCGTCACGAACGTCACCGGCAGCTCCCTGCGCAGACCGCCCATCTGCGTCATCAGGTTGGAGCCGACGTGGTGGATCACCACGCCCGCGCACAGGAACAGCAGCGCCTTGAACGCGCCGTGCGTGAGCAGGTGGAAGACGGCCGCGGTGTCGGAGCCGGCCGCGAGCCCGCCGGCCATGTAGGCGAGCTGGCTGACCGTGGAGTAGGCGAGCACGCGTTTCAGGTCGTCCTGGGCGAGGGCGGCCAGCGCGGCGCCCAGCATGCCCAGCGCCGCGATGACGGCCAGCACGTCGAGCGTGGGGCGTGCGGCGAGGAACGCGGGGAACAGCCTGGCCACGATGAAGATGCCGGCCGCGACCATCGTGGCGGCGTGGATCAGCGCGCTGATCGGGGTCGGGCCCGCCATCGCGTCGGGCAGCCACGTGTGCAGCGGCACCTGGGCGCTCTTGCCCGCGACGCCGGCCAGCAGCAGCATCGTGGCCGTCACGACCGTCGCCGTGGACATCTCCGGCGCCTTCGCCAGGACGTCGGCGATGCGGAAGCTGCCCGCCCCCATGCCGAGCACGAAGATGCCGAACAGGAAGCCGACGTCGCCCAGCCGCGTCACCAGGAACGCCTTGATCGCGGCGCGTGAATTGCCGCGGTCTTCCCACCAGTGGCCGATGAGGAGGTAGGAGCAGAGGCCCATGATCTCCCAGCCCACGTAGAGGACCAGGAGGTCGCCCGCGTAGACGACCAGGAGCATCGCGCTGGTGAACAGGCTGATGAAGGCGCTGTAGGAGGGGTAGCGCGGGTCGTCTTCGAGGTAGCCGACCGAATAGATCTGTACGGCCAGCGCCACCAGCGTCACGAGGACGCCCAGGACGGCGGAGAGCGCGTCGGCCTGGAGCGTCAGGGAGATCGGGACGCCGCCGGTGGTGATCGTGCCGTAGGTCTGGCCGGTGGGTGGGGCTGGTGTGGCGGTCTGCGTGAAATAGCGGAAACCCGGCGTCCACGCCAGCCAGGCCGCCAGGACGGCTGCGGCCGCGGTGGGGAGGATGGCGATCCAGGCCGCCCGGCCGGTGCCCGTGGTGGTCGTCGGCGGTCTGCCTGGGCGCCAGCGGGCCAACAGCAGACCGGCCGCCGCCGCGGCGAACGGGAGCAGCACGGCCAGGAGGGGGAAGGTCGTCATCGCTTACCACCGCCTCGGTTGACGGGGCGTTCGGAGTCGTCCTGGGTGTGGTCGGCGGGTATCGCGGGCTCGGCGGTCGTGCTGGGGTGACCGCCGGGTGGACTCGTACGGCCGTCCCCGATCTCGTGGGGTGTGCCGGCGTGACCAGCCGGGGTGCGGGCGTGGTCGTCGGTGGGGCCTGGGCTGTCGTCGGCGGGGCCTGGGCTGTCGTCGGCGGGTTCGGTGAGGGCGCGGAGGTGGTCCAGGTCGATCGTCTGGCGGTTGCGGTAGAGGGCCAGCACGATGGCCAGGCCCAGGCCCACCTCGGCGGCGGCGATGACGATGACGAAGAGGGTGAGCACCTGGCCGCTGTGCAGGCGGTCGCCCAGCCACACGTCGAACGCCACCAGGTTGAGGTTGACGGCGTTGAGCATCAACTCGACCGACATCAGGACGAGGATCGTGTTGCGTCGAGCGAGCACGCCGTAGACGCCGATGGAGAACAGGAGCGCGGAGACGACCGCCGGGTAGACGATGTGCACTACTGACCCCCGGTCTCGTCGGGTGGTTTGCCGTCCGCGGGCTCGTTGGATGGCGGGCCGTTCACGCGCTCGCCGGATGACACGTCGCGCACGGTCTGGTCCCAGGATGTGCTGCGCTCGGGTCCGTCAGATGGTGAGGGGCTCTGTCGGATGCCGGGTGTGGGGGCGGGGCCGTTGTTTCCTTGCTGCTGCGCGGAGGTGCGGGCGGGGGCGCCTGGGATGTCGGTGCGGGACAGGACTATGGCGCCGATCAGGGCCGCCAGCAGGAGGACGGACAGTGCCTCGAAGGGTAGGACCCAGGTGGCGAAGATGCTGGCGCCCAGCTCCTTGGCGGCGCCGGGGCCTGGAGTCAGGGGTGTGTAGGCCGTACGGAAGCCGTCGATCACGACCGTGACGAGGATCGCCGCCGTCGCCACCGCCACTACGGCCGCCACCACTTTGTTGCCGCTGTCGAGGTCGGCGGAGCGGCCTATGGGCGCGCGGGTGAGCATGATGCCGAACAGCAGCAGCACGATGATCGCGCCCACGTAGATGAGCACCTGGACCCAGGCCACGAACTCGGCGGTGAGAACGAGGTAGCCCCCGGCGAGCGCGCCGAAGCAGACCACGAGCCAGAGGGCCGCGTGGACGATCTGCTTGGTCATGACGACGAGCAGCGCCGATCCAACCGCTACCGCTCCCAGCAGCAAGAAGACGATCTCTTGCCCGGTGGGTGACAGGTAGGAGGGCACCGCCTCGGTCACGACTCCTCCTCGGACTCCTCCGACTCGTCAGGACCGAGCCGCCCTGGGGGCCGGATGGACCGTGGATCGGCCATCCTGCGCCGGCGGCGGCTCGCGGCAGAAGTCTGCCCTTGCTGATCGGGCTCCGGCGGCGGCTCGCCCTCGGCTGTGGACAACTTGCCGGGAGGCGGCTCGCCTGTGGATGAAGGCCCTTCTCGGTCTTTCTGCGCGGGGTTCTCTTGAGGGGCGGGCTGCTCGTCTTGAGGTGTGGGGCGGTCTTGCGGGTGGCTCTCGCCGCCGACGTCGCCGGAGCGGACATCAGCGGAGGGTGTGGCGTCGGACGGGGCAGCCTTGGCGGTCCGGGGTGCTTCCTCCGCCTGGGTGGCTTCTGTGTCGGCGGTTTGTCCGGGCGCGGCTGGGGTGCCCTTCGCCTCTCGGGGCGGTGGGGCTGGGCTTGTGGAGGGTTCGTGCTTCGAGGGGAGGGCACCCGGAGGGCGGATTCCTCGAACGTTCGTCATGGCGCGGCGAGCACGGCCGCCCGGGCGGGACGGCCTGGCAGTGGGGTCCTGTTCGGCGGGCGTGATGCCCTGGGTGGGCTGAGCCTCGGATGCCGGCGGGGTGCCCTGGTCTAGGCCGGAAGCCGCCGTTGTGCCCTGGTCTGTGCCGGAAGTTGCCCTGGTTCCCTCTTCCCTGCTGGGAGTTGGGGTGGGGGCCTTTTCCGGGGTTGGTGTGTGCTTGGCCGCGGGTGGCTGGTCTCTCTTGGGAGATGCGGGGCGGGGTGGGCGGCGGGCTGCGGTCAGTTCCTTGGGGGGTTCGGCGCCTGGGTCGTGGGCGGGCGGCGGGGGGACGGTCTGGACCCACGTGGACAGTTTGTCCTTCTCGTGGAGGAGGTTGCGGATGTCGCCTTCCGCGTACTCGAACTCCGGGGACCAGAAGAGCGCGTCGAACGGGCAGACCTCGATGCAGATGCCGCAGTACATGCACAGGGAGAAGTCGATCGCGAAGCGGTCGAGGACGTTGCGCTGCCTGGCGCGGCCGCCCTCAGGCGCCGGGATCGTCTCCTTGTGCGAGTCGATGTAGATGCACCAGTCGGGGCATTCGCGGGCGCAGAGCATGCACGAGGTGCAGTTCTCCTCGACCAGCGCGATGACGCCGCGGCTGCGCGGCGGCAGGTCGGGCTTGACCTCGGGGTATTGCTGCGTGACGGATTTGCGCAGCATGTGGCGAAGGGTGATGGACAGCCCCTTCGCCAGTCCCACTCCCGGTATCCGCCCCATGGTTCAACATCATGACGCACTTGGGGCTGGACGTGAATGAGGGAGTGGGGTTGTCCCCAGGTTTTCCACAGCTATCCACAGGCTGGCGAGTAGTTATCCACAAGCTGTGTGCATGTCCGATATGAACGGGTGGCAGGGCGATAGTCTCTCCGCCATGCAGCACAGCCATCCGATCCGGCCGAGCGGCCTGCGGTGGACGGCCGCCGTGGTGTGGGCCTGTCTGCCGCTGCTCACCTGCGGCTTCGCGACCCCGTTCACGGTGGGGTTCGCGGCGTTCTGGCTGCGTAACGTCTGGCACGGGGTGGCGGCGTGTGTCTATCTGGTCGGCATGGGGTCGTTCACCATCGCCGTGCTGGCCTACCCCAATGACGACGCTCCCGCCGAGCTGACCGTGCCCGTCACGCTGGGGCTCCTGCTCAGCTGGGTCGGCGGGGTCATCCATTCGGGGATTCTGGTGCCGTTCATGGCCAAGGCCCGCATGACTGCGGTTTTCGCTCCGGCTGTGACCCGGACTCCGACTCCGGTTCCGACTCCTCGTCCCCCTGCCGACGTGCGGCAGCGCATCACCGCTCCGTCCGTGCATCGGCCGCTGGGGCAGCCGCAGTGGATCGGGCACTACCGCGTGGAGCGGCAGCTCGGGCGCGGCGGGCAGGGGGCGGTCTATCTCGCCGTGGCGCCCAACGGGGTGCGGGTGGCGGTGAAGGTGCTGCACGATCTGGTCGATGACGTGGCCAGGACGAGGTTCGCGCGCGAGGTGGAGGCGGCGCGGCGGGTGGCGACGTTTTCCACAGCCCGGGTGCTCGACGTGAACATCGGCGGGCAGCACGCGTACATCGTCAGCGAGTACGTGGACGGGCCGTCGCTGGAGCAGCTCGTCAGGAAGCACGGGCCCCGGGACGAGGACGGTCTGACGCGGCTGGCGTTGTCCACAGCCGGAGCGCTGGCGGCCATCCACAAGGCGGGGGTCGTTCACCGGGATTTCAAGCCGAGCAACGTGCTGATCGGGCACGACGGGCCGCGGGTGATCGACTTCGGCATCGCCAGGGCGCTCGACCAGATGACGATGACGTCAGGGAAGATGGTGGGCACTCCGCCTTACATGTCGCCTGAGCAGCTCAAGGGCGAGACCGTGGGGCCGCCGTCCGATGTGTTCAGCTGGGCGGTGACGATGGTGTTCGCGGCCACCGGGCGGCCGGCGTTCGGGGAGGACACGGTGCCGGCGGTGTTCAATCGGGTGCTCAATCACTCTCCCGATCTGTCGCGGCTGCCGGCCGGCTTACGCGACGTCGTGGGCGCCTGCCTGAGCAAGCAGCCCACGGATCGTCCGTCGGCCTCCGACGTGATGCTGGCCATCGTCCGCTGACCTGCCTGGCGCGACGCCCGCCGGCCGCGCTCTTAGTTGGACCAGGTGAAACCGTTGGTGCCGACCTGGCCGCCGCTGGGTGGATCGGTGACGGCATTGGCGGGGCTCGCGGCCAGGATGCCGGCGAAGATGATCGCTATGGCTGCGACGACCTGTGCTGCGACTTTCTTCGAGATCATGTGACACCTTCATGGGGCGTGGGTTGGAGGCTCTCCGAGGAGCTTTCTGGTCTGCGCGGGGGTGTGGTCAGTTGGACCAGATGTACCCGTCAGTGGTGGGCGGGTCCGTTGCGGCGTTGGCGGGGGCGGCGGCCAGGATGCCGGTGGTGATGATGGCGGCGGCTACGACCAATTTCGCGAGCAGGCGCTTTGAGAGCACGTGAACACCTCCGTACGGGACGTTCTTTCTCGGACGGTGATCGTACGTAGGCGGTTGAAGGGGTATCAAGGACCAATAATTCGGTCTAAAGGGATTGGATTATTGGTCGTACCGGGTCAGATCAGGACTTTGATCAAGCCGGTCAGGGCCAGCTGGACGAGGGCCAGGGGGACGAGCACCGCCCAGGCGAGTTTCTGCAGCTGGTCCTCGCGGAGCCGCGGGTACGTCACGCGCAGCCAGATCACGACGAACGACAGGAAGAAGACCTTCAGCAGCGTCCAGAGCCAGCCGGGCAGGAACGGGCCGTGCCAGCCGCCGAGGAACAGCACGGTGGTCAGGAAGGACAGGACGACGATGCCGACGTACTCGGAGAGCATGAACAGGGCGAACCGCATGCCGGTGTACTCGGTCATCGGGCCCATGATGATCTCGGACTCGGCGATCGGCATGTCGAACGGCGGGCGGCGCAGCTCGGCCAGACCGGCCACGAAGAAGACGATGCCGCCGATCGCCTGCCACGGCAGCCACCACCACTGCCAGACCTCGACGATCCCCGACAGCGACAGGGTGCCGGCCGCCATCGCGACCGAGGAGGCGGCGAGGACGAGAGGCAGCTCGTACGACATGAGCTGGGCCGCGGAGCGCATACCGCCGAGCACGGAGTATTTGTTGGCCGACGCCCAGCCCGCCATGATCGAGCCGAGCACGCCGACACCCATGACGGCGAGGACGAAGAACAGACCGAGGTCGAGATCGACGGCGGCGCGGCCGCGGTCGATGGGGATGACGATCAGGACGAGGAGGTACGGGACCAGCGCCACCCCGGGGGCGATCATGAAGATGCGGCGGTCGGCCGCGGCCGGGATGATGTCCTCCTTCTGGGCGAACTTCACGCCGTCGGCGATGAGCTGCGCCCAGCCGTGGAAGCGGCCCGCGTACATGGGGCCGAGCCTCGACTGCATGTGGGCCATGACCTTGTGCTCCGTCTGACCGACGATCAGCGGCAGCACCAGGAACACGACGAGGATGACGACGAAGCTCAGCACCACTTCAAGCATCGGGCGGCCCCCAGTCGGCTGGAACTCCGGGCGGAAGGGTCTTGCGGCGGCTCGGGGCGCCGTGTCCTGATTCGCCGGGCTCCTTGGCGCCGGGCCAGGGCTTGGCCACGCGGGCGGCCAGGATGAAGTCCTTGCGGAGCGGGTGGCCTTCGAAGCCGTCGGGGAGCAGGAGCGGGACGAGGTTGGGGTGGCCGTCGAAGATCACGCCGAACATCTCGTACGTCTCGCGCTCGTGCCAGTTCGCGCCCCGGTAGATGGGGACGGCGGTGGGGAGGTGGGGGTGGTCGCGGGGGACGCGGGTGCGGAGGAGCAGCCTGCGTCGCGCGTCCGGGTTGTAGACGTGGGCCACGATGGCGAACGTGTCGGGAGGCTCGTCGACGCCCGTCAGCCAGTCGAAATAGGTGTGGCCGAGGGTGTCGCGGGCGTATTCGAGGAGGTTCGTCCAGTCCGTCGGGGGCACGTCGATGGTGGTGTCGCCGTAGGACTCCGTGACCTCGGCGCGGTCGCCGAAGTGGGCCTCTAGGCCGGCTGTGACGTCGGCTGGGAGGTCGGCGCTCATGCCTGGCCGCCGGACGGGTCCTCCGCGTGGGAGCGGGACCAGATGTAGCGGTCCGTCAGCTTTTCGCCGGCGATCTTCTCCTGGAGCTTGGTGATGCCGTACAGGAGGGCTTCGGGGCGGGGCGGGCAGCCCGGGACGTAGACGTCCACGGGGATGATCTGGTCGACGCCGTTCGTGACGCAGTAGGAGTCCCAGTACGGGCCGCCGGAGTTGGAGCAGGCGCCGAACGAGATCACGTATTTCGGGTCGGGCATCTGCTCGTACAGGCGTTTGACCGCGGGGGCCATCTTGTCGGTGACCGTGCCTGAGACGATCATGAGGTCGGCCTGCCTGGGGCCGTTCGCGAACGGGATCACGCCGAAGCGGATGAAGTCGTGGCGGCTGGTCGAGGCCGCGATGAACTCGATGGCGCAGCAGGCCAGCCCGAAGTTGAACACCCACAACGAGTAGCGGCGGCCCCAGTTGAGGATGAAGCGCATCGGCTTGGGCGCCAATCGCGAAACCGGGCCCACTGTGGGCATCGGAAGGTCCGTTGCTGCCATACGGCCATTCTTGCGCGGATCACAGGACAGGCAAAGGAAGGGTGGTGCGTGAGGGGTCTGTGGGGGTGATGCGAGGGCTGAGGTGATGAAGGGGGTACGGAACGCGCTGCAGTGGGTGAGGGCACGTGGTTGGGGGTGGGTTCGTCGGGCGGGGCGGGTTACGATCCGGGCATGGACGGCTACTTCGGCTCCTATGTGCTGGTGGCCGCGTTGCTTGCCATCGGCGTCGCGATCGTCGCCGGGGCGCTCTTCGCGAATCGGCTGCTGCGGCCGTCGCGGCCCACTCCTGAGAAGCTGACCACCTACGAGTGCGGCGTCGACCCTGTGGGTGAGGGGTGGGCGCAGTCGCAGGTGCGGTACTACGTGTTCACGTATCTGTACGTGGTGTTCGCGGTGGATGCCGTGTTCCTCTTCCCGTGGGCGACCGTGTTCGATGCGCCTGGATACGGGCTGACCACGCTGGTCGAGATGTTCGTCTTCCTGGGGTTCATCGCGCTGGGGATCCTGTACGCGTGGCGGAAGCGGGTGCTCAGCTGGACATGACCGGATACCCAGCGCGGTCAAATTGTCCGGACTGATCACACAAAATCCGGGTAAACCGTAAGATCACGCCCATAACCTGACAAGCATGCACAAATCGCGGTTCTGTACGGGAATCGCTCTGCTGGCCCTCTCGGCCTCCGGTTGCGGCCTCGCCGCCGCCTCCAACGGGAGGGACATCATGGTCCCGGCAGAGCCGACGCTGATCGACTTCGTCGATCCCGCCACCGTCGTCGGCCTGTCCACCGCGACCGTCACGGAGGGCGAGGCGACGGCCGGCAGATACGTGCACATCAAGTACCCGGTGCTGACGGGCGCCCCGGCACTCAACCGGATGCTCAAGGCCGGCGCCGAGCGGCAGCTCAAGGACTTCAGGCGCACGACCCGCGGCGACGCCCCCATCCTCCCCAAGCCGGAGCTGAACGTGGAGTGGCAGTTCGCCGCCGCCTCCCCCGAGGCGGTCGGGGTGCGCCTGCGGACCGGCGAGTTCCTGGGCACGAACTGGGGCAACTCCACGCGTACGTACTGGTTCGACCCGCACAGCGGCAAGGCCGCGAAATCGACGGGACTGCTGGCGGGCAGGGCGGCGCTCGACAGGCTGGCGGCCCTGGTCAAGGAGGCGCTCGCGGAGCGCGGCGCGCAGGTGGAGCGCAGCCGGGTGACGGCGGACGCGGACACGTTCGACTCCATGGCGTTCAACAGGAACGGCGACCTGGTCGTGGAGTTCGACGACTGCGAGGTCGGCAGGTGCTCGCTCGGCCGGGTGGCGGTGGCCGTACCGGCGCAGCAGGTCGCGCCGCTGCTGTCGGACCTGGGACGGCGGGCGCAGCAGGCGGTGCGGGAGGCGGCCAGGCGGTCGGCGCACCCGGTGAACCCCGGCTTCGCGGCCACGAGCAGCCCCGACGCGGTCAGCAACCGGGCGGGCAACGTGGACTGCGCGAAGCGCAAGTGCGTGGCGCTGACGTTCGACGACGGCCCGGGCCCGTACACGGGACGGCTGCTCGACCTGCTGGCGGAGCAGCGGGCGCGGGCGACGTTCTTCACGGTCGGCGGTGGCGTGGCGTCGGAGCCGGCGCTGGTCCGGCGGATGAGCATGGAGGGCCACCTGGTCGGCAACCACAGCTGGGCCCACAGGGACCTGTCGAAGCAGCCGAGCAGCAAGGTCGCCGACTCCCTCGGCAAGACCTCGGACGCGGTGTCGGAGGTCATCGGGCAGACGCCCACGCTGGTGCGGCCGCCGTACGGGGCGGTGAGCCAGGAGGTACGCGACGTCGCACGTGAGATGGGCTGCTCGGTGGTCACCTGGGACGTGGACTCGAAGGACCAGACGGCCACCGAGGCGTCGGACATCGCGGACCGGGTCGTGCGCGAAGCGCATCCAGGTGCGATCATTCTCATGCACGACATTCACCGGGAAACCGTGGATGCGGTTCCGGACATCCTCAAAAGGTTGCGCGGGAAGGGTTACAGCTTGGTGACCGTTCCTGAGTTGTACGGCTCTGCGGGGATGCAGGCCGGCCGCATGTACAGGTCAGGGAACGAGCTGCCGGGTAAGCAGCCCCTGACGTAGCGCACGTGTTGGGGGGACGTATAGTTGGCGCTCGTGACCCGAACCGTCCTGTTCGCCCGCCTGCATGTAGACCTCTGCAGGCTGGCCTCCGGGCTGTGTCGTCGCTCTCCCACCTCACCTTGACCTGACTTCGACCGCGTTTACCCACTATGGGTGGCATGCAAACGCGTGACCTTCCGAGGATCTAGCATGGAAACAGAGAACGCGCCTAAGGCAACCGCGCAGTGGCGCGTCGAGGAGGACTGAGCTGTGACGAAGCAGGTCCAGCAACTCGACCGCGTGATCATCAGGTTCGCCGGTGACTCCGGCGACGGAATGCAGCTCACCGGCGACCGCTTCACCGCGGGCACGGCGGAGTTCGGCAACGACTTGTCGACGCTCCCCAACTTCCCCGCCGAGATCCGCGCCCCCGCAGGCACCCTGCCGGGCGTGTCGAGCTTCCAGCTCCATTTCGCCGACCACGACATCCTCACGCCGGGCGACGCGCCCAACGTGCTGGTGGCCATGAACCCGGCCGCGCTCAAGGCCAACCTGGGCGACCTGCCCAGGGGCGCGGACATCATCGCCAACACCGACGAGTTCACCAAGCGCAACCTGCAGAAGGTCGGCTACGCGGCCAACCCGCTGGAGGACGACTCGCTCAGCGAGTGGCGCGTGCACGCGGTCCCGCTGACCTCGCTCACGGTCAAGGCCCTCGAAGGCTTCGACCTGTCCAAGAAGGACGCCGAGCGGTCGAAGAACATGTTCGCTCTCGGCCTGCTGTCGTGGCTCTACCACCGGCCGACCGAGCACACGATCAAGTTCCTCGAGCAGAAGTTCGCGCGTAAGCCCGACATCGCCAAGGCCAACATCGCGGCCTTCCAGGCGGGCTGGAACTACGGGGAGACGACCGAGTCGTTCTCGGTCTCGTACGAGGTCAAGCCGGCCAGGCTGGCGCCGGGCGTCTATCGCAACATCTCCGGCAACCAGGCGCTGGCCTACGGATTGATCGCCGCGAGCGTGCAGTCGAAGCTGCCGCTGTTCCTCGGGTCCTACCCGATCACCCCGGCCAGCGACATCCTGCACGAGCTGTCCAAGCACAAGCGGTTCGGCATCCGCACGTTCCAGGCGGAGGACGAGATCGCGGGCGTCGGCGCGGCGCTCGGGGCCGCGTTCGGCGGCGCGCTCGGCGTGACGACCACGAGCGGCCCCGGTGTGGCGCTGAAGGCGGAGACGGTCGGCCTCGCGGTCACCACCGAGCTGCCGCTGATCGTCGTGGACGTGCAGCGCGCCGGCCCCAGCACCGGCATGCCGACCAAGACCGAGCAGACCGACCTGCTGATGGCGCTGTTCGGCCGCAACGGCGAGTCGCCGGTGCCGGTCGTGGCGCCGATGTCGCCGAGCGACTGCTTCGACGCGGCGGTCGAGGCGGCCAGGATCGCGGTGAAGTACCGCACTCCGGTCATGCTCCTCTCCGACGGCTACCTCGCCAACGGCTCGGAGCCGTGGCGCCTGCCCGAGGTCTCGGAGCTGCCGGACATCTCGCAGCCGTTCACCACCGAGCCCAACGGCGACGACGGCGCGTTCCTGCCGTTCAAGCGCGACACCGAGACGCTCGCCCGCCCGTGGGCCATCCCCGGCACCGCCGGGCTCGAGCACCGCATCGGCGGCATCGAGAAGGCCGACGGCACCGGCAACATCTCCTACGACCCCGACAACCACGACCTGATGGTGCGCACCCGCGCCGCCAAGATCGCCGGCATCGACGTGCCCGACCTGGCCGTCGACGACCCGGACGGCGAGGCGAAGGTGCTGGTCATCGGGTGGGGCTCGACGTACGGGCCGATCGCCGCGGCCGTGCGCCGCATCAGGAAGGCCGGCGGCAAGGTCGCCCAGGCACACCTGCGCCACCTCAACCCGCTGCCCGCCAACACCGGCGAGGTGCTCAAGCGCTACGACAAGGTGCTGCTGCCCGAGATCAACCTGGGCCAGCTCGCGCTGCTGCTGCGGGCCAGGTTCCTCGTCGACGTGATCAGCTACAACCGTGTGCGCGGGCTCCCGTTCAAGGCCGAGGAGCTGGCCGGAGTCATCCAGGACGTGATCGACAGTGACTGAGCTGGTGAACGGGAGGGGCCTGTCGCTCGTCCCCAAGACCGACGTGAAGCAGAGCCTGAAGGACTTCAAGTCCGACCAGGAGGTGCGCTGGTGCCCGGGCTGCGGTGACTACGCGATCCTGGCCGCGGTGCAGAGCTTCCTGCCCGAGCTGGGGCTGAAGCGCGAGAACATCGTGTTCGTCTCCGGCATCGGCTGCTCGTCGCGCTTCCCCTACTACCTCGACACCTACGGCTTCCACTCGATCCACGGGCGGGCGCCGGCCATCGCGACCGGGCTCGCGGCCAGCAGGCCCGACCTGAGCGTGTGGGTGATCACGGGTGACGGTGACGCGCTGTCGATCGGCGGCAACCACCTGATCCACGCGCTGCGGCGCAACGTCAACCTCAACATCCTGCTGTTCAACAACCGGATCTACGGTCTGACGAAGGGCCAGTACTCCCCCACCTCCGAGGTCGGCAAGATCACCAAGTCGACCCCGATGGGCTCGCTGGACAAGCCGTTCAACCCGATCTCGCTGGCCATCGGCGCCGAGGCGTCGTTCGTGGCCCGCACCATCGACTCCGACCGCAAGCACCTGCAGTCGGTGCTGCGCGAGGCGACCGCCCACCGCGGCACGTCGCTGGTCGAGATCTACCAGAACTGCAACATCTTCAACGACAACGCGTTCGAGCAGCTCAAGGACCCCGAGGTCCGCGACGACATCACGTTGCGGCTCGAGCACGGCCAGCCGATCGTGAGCGCGAGCAAGGCCGTCGTACGCGGCCCGGCCGGCGGCATCGAGGTCGTGGCCCGCGACAGCGTGAGCGAGGACCAGATCCTCGTGCACGACGCCCACAGCCCCGACCCGTCGGTGGCGTTCGCGCTCAGCAGGCTCGACGAGCCGGCGTTCGAGCACGTGCCGATCGGCATCTTCCGCAGCGTCGACCGGCCGTCCTACGAGTCGCTGATGGCCGAGCAGCTGGAGGAGGCCGTGGCGCAGAAGGGTCCCGGCGACCTCAGCGACCTGCTCATGGGTGGAGACACCTGGCGCATCAGCTGAAACCGCCTCTGAACGCCGCCGCCCCCTGCGAGGGCGGCGGCGTTCGGCGTTCCGGAGGGGCGTAACGGCGTGCGGGCGGGCCGGGATACACCTGTGACCGGGCCGTGGGGAGCCGGGGGAAGGTGCGCTGATGACGTGGACGGGCAGGCGGGCCCTGGTGACGGGGGCGTCGGGGTTCATCGGCGGGCACCTCGCCGCACGCCTGGCCGCGCTGGGGGCCGAGGTCCACACCGTGAGCCGGCGCGCCGCAACGGGCGGGGACGACGCCGCGAGCACCCCAGCGGACGGGGTCCGGCGGCACCAGGTGGACCTGCGCGAACCCGAGGCGACGACCGAGCTGGTACGCACGGTCCGCCCCGATGTCCTGTACCACCTGGCGAGCGAGGTCAACGGGGCCAGGGACCCTGAGATGGTGCGGGTCACGCTGGCGGGCAACCTCGTCGCCGCGGTCAACGTGCTGGACGCGGCCCGCGCGCACGCCGTCAGGACCGTGCTGACCGGCTCGATCGAGGAGCCGCGGCCGGGCAACGGGCACGCGCCGCCGTCGTCGCCGTACGCGATGGCGAAGTGGGCCGCCACCGGCTACGCGCAGCTCTACCACCGCTTGTGGGAGCTGCCCGTCACGGTGCTGCGGCCCAGCATGGTGTACGGCCCCGCCCAGCCCGACACGACGAAGCTCATCCCGTACGTGACGCTGTGCCTGTTACGCGGCGAGCGCCCCCGGCTGACGAAGGGGACGAAGCTCGCGGACTGGATCTACGTGGACGACATCGTGGACGCGTACGTGCGGGCCGGGGAGTCGGACAAGGCGATCGGCCACACGATGGACATCGCGACCGGGGTGCGGACGTCCGCCTACGACATCGTCATGAAGCTCTTCGCGATCGCCGCGCCTGGACAGACCCCGGAGTTCGGCGCGGCGCCCGACCGTCCGTACGACATCACGCAGGTCGGCGACATCGCCCCGGCGGCGGAGCTGCTCGGCTGGCGGCCGGTCACGGACCTGGACGACGGGTTACGGAGAACAGTCGAATGGTACGGGAAGGTGCCCGCGTGAAGAGCCGACTGAACGCCCTGCGCAGCCGTTTCGTGGACGCCCCCGACTCGCTCGGGGCCAAGGCGCGGGCCCGGCGCTGGCAGTGGTTCGCGAGCCGCTTCCCCGACCTCGACCGCATGCACGTCCTCGACCTCGGCGGCACGGCCGGCGCCTGGCTGCGCGCCCCCGTCAGGCCGGCCCACGTGCACATCGTCAACCTCGAACAGCCGCCCACCGACCTGCCCTCCTGGCTGCGCGCGGACGTGGCCGACGCCTGCGACCTGCCGCCCGCGATCCGCCGCGCCCGCTACGACCTGGTCTTCTCCAACGCGGTCATCGAGCACGTGGGCGGGCACCAGCGGCGGCAGCGCTTCGCCGACACCGTGCACGAGATGGCCGACCGGCACTGGGTGCAGACGCCCTACCGCTATTTCCCGGTCGAGCCGCACTTCCTGTTCCCCGGGTTCCAGTTCCTGCCGCTGGCGGCGCGGACGACGATCCTGCGGCGCTGGCCGCTCGTGCACACGCCGACCTCCGACCGGGACGCGGCGCGCATGATCGCCATGGAGGTCGAGCTGCTCAGCGTGACCGAGATGCGGCACTACTTCCCCAAGTCGCGGCTGCACTTCGAGCGGCTGGCCGGGCTGGTGAAGTCGGTGATCGCCATACGGGGTCAACCCGCGGTCACGCTCGCGACGCCGTCCTCCCAGGTGTTGCCGCGCCAGACGTTGCCGGGGCCGTGCGCGTCCCAGTACGACACCGGGCCCGCGTAGCCGCCCTTCGGCCACACCCGGCGGCTGAAGACGTTGTCGATGACCTTGATGTTGGACGACATGCCCTTCTTGCCGGCGCCCGCGTAGAGGGTCCAGCCGCCGCCGGCCAGCAGGTTGCCCTGGACGGTGACGTTGCGGGTCACGCCGAAGTCCTGGAACAGGGCGATCGCCCCGGTCTGGTTGAGGGTGTTGATGACCGTGTTCCGGCGGATGATCAGCTCGGTGCCGGAGGCGGCGGTGCCGGTGGACATGATCATGTCGGTGTGGTCGCCGGAGTAGTACTTCGGGTCGTGCACGTACGAGTCCTCGATCAGGCCCTGGTCGGTGAGGATGCCGTTGGAGATCGTGTGGATGTCGACCCGGTGGATCGTGATCATCTTGCCCTGGTTGAGTATCCCGAACTGGGTGCGGCGCTTGCCGTTGCCGAAGATCTCGCTGTCCTCGACCTTCAGGCCGGTGTGGCCGGCGCGCTGGAGGATGCCCCAATAGTCCTTCTGGCCGCGGACGCGGGTGTTGCGGATGGTCACGTTGTCCGCCTCGACCGTGATGTCGCCCGTGACGTCCCAGCCGTCGATGACCATGCCGTCCTGCTTGATGATGATCGAGCCGGTCTTCTCGACCATCCTGGTGCCCGCGGGGACGCCGGTGTTGCCGGGTCCCGGCCAGTCGCCCGAGGGCGGCACGGTGGTCCTGGTCGGCTCCGGGGCCGGCGTGGAGGTCGGGGTGGGGGTCGGCGTGGGGGTCGGGGTGGGGGTCGGGGTGGGGGTCGGGGTGGGCGTCCTGGTCGGCTCCGGGGTCTGGGTGACGGGCGGGGTCGGCGGCCGGGTGAACGTCCGTGTCGGGACGGGCGTGGGGCTCGGCGGGAGCGGCAGCGTCCGCGTCACCGTCGGGCTGGGAAGGGGCAGCGTGCGCGTCCGCGTCGGGGTGGGGGCGGATGTGCGGGTGCGCGTGGGGCTGGGAGCCGGGGTCGCCGTGCGCGTCGTGGTCGGCGCGGCGGTCGGGCGGCGGGTCGGGCGGGGCGCCTGCTTCGTGGGACGCCGGGGCCACCATCGCCAGAAGTCCCGCTCGCGCCGGTACCAGGGCGGCGTCGTGGCGGGGCCGCGCAGGTGACGGCCCGCGGCGGCGCCGGGAGCGACCTTCCGGGACTCGGCGCCGCTCAGGCGGGGCTCCGACGCGTCGGTCAGGACGGTACGGGGTTCCGGCTCACCGACGACGACCGCGTACGTGCCGGCCAGTGCCGCCACCACGGAGACGCCGGCGAGGGACAACCAGCCGGCGTTCCTGCTCTTCCTGCGCTGCCTGGACACAGGCGACTCCTTCCGATCACGGCCACGTCAAGTCCCCCAGGGGGAGAGATTAGCCATGCCGAAGGACAAAGAGAGGATATTCCGCGAAAAAGGACTCGCGGCCTCCCCATTCTCAGGAAACTCACCTTTCCCGAATATCCCGAAAAACGATCATAAAACGGCACCTATCCAGGCGTTACTGTTTCCCCGTTTTCCCATACATTCCCCTCCCACTGATTTCCGGACCCGTCATCATCCCAATACGCAACCGGCCCGGCAGCTCCCCCCTTGGGCCACACCTGGCGGCTGAAGACGTTGTCGATGACCTTGATGTTCGACGACGGCCCCTTCTCCCCGGCCCCCGCATAAAGCGTCCACCCGCCACCCGCGAGCAGGTTGCCCTGGACCGTGACGTTACGGCTCACCCCGAAGTCCTGAAAAAGGGCGATCGCGCCCGTCTGGTCGAGCGTGTTGATCACGGTGTTGTTCCTGATGATCAGCTCGGTGCCGGGCGCGGCGCTCCCGGTAGACATGATCATGTCGGTGTGATCGCCCTTGTAGTACTTCGGGTCGTGCACGTACGAGTCCTCGATCAACCCCTGATCGGTGGAGATGCCGTTGGAGATCGTGTGGATGTCCACGCGGCGGATCGTGATCAGCCTGCCCTGGTTGAGAATGCCGAACTGCGTCCGCTTCTTGCCGTTCCCGAACACCTCGGTGTCCTCGACGGTCAGCCCGGTGCGCCCCTCCCGCTGGAGGATCCCCCACCAGTTGTCGGTGCCGCGCACGCGCGTGTTGCGGATGGTCACGTCGTCGGCCTCGACCGTGATGTACCCGGTCACCTCGACGCCGTCGATCACCGCGCCGTTCTCCTTGACCACCATCGGGCCCGACTTGCGCAGCCGTACACCGTCGGGCACGCCGGTGTTGTCAGGGCCGGGCCAGACCCGCTGGGAGGGCGGGGCGGAAGGCGTGGTGGGCGCGGCGGCCGGGCTCGAAGGAGCCGGGGTGACGTCGAGCCGGTCCCGCCCGCCGGACGCCTGACAGGCCGTACCGAGCAGCACGAGCAGCGCGGCCAGGCCCGCCCCGAGACCCCTGGCCGCGATGCGCGGCCTCACTCGCCCTTGGTCTTCCGTCCGCCGACGAGGTCCGCCAGCGCGGGCGGCGTCCAGCGTTTGGCGACCTGGCGCAGGTTGCTCTTCCACGCCTCGCCGGGACGCTGGCGGAACAGCGTGGTGTGCTCCTCGGTGACCTCGTCCGCGGGCCGGCCGTTGGAGTAGTAGTAGAGGGCCATCGAGCGCCGTGCCCGGTCCTCAGGGCAGGTGAGCGGGTCGGGGTGGCCGTGGTTGGCGTCGTCGGTGGTGGCGAACAGGACGAACCGGTTGAAGACCGGCAGGATCTTGCCCTCGCACGCGGTCATGTCCTTGTTCCAGAGCTGCAGGTGACCGCCGTAGTCCTCCTGCCAGTCCTTGTTGAGGTAGAGCAGGCCGTTGAGCCGCCGGTCGAGGTTGAGGCGGCGGCTGCGGTTGAAGTCGGCGTGCACCTTCAGGAAGCCGCCTGGGCGGATCTGGTGCAGGCCGCCGCCCTCGAAGTGCGGGTCGGAGACGAGGCCGGTGATGCCGGTCAGCCGCTCCAGGAAGTCGATGAACACCCCGCCGTTGAACTCCGCCAGCAGGTGCCGGGTGGCCGGGCCCATGCGCTCGGGGTCGGCCAGCGCGAGCTTGACCTCGCGGGCGGTGTCGAAGCGCTGCCAGGTGGCGTCCCGCGGCTCGGGGAACTCCGCCAGCACCGGCTCCAGCGCCTCGGGCGGCAGGAAGTCGTCGATCACGACGTGACGGAACGGCGACGCCGTACGGAACTGCTCGGAGTACTTGTCCGCGAGCGGGAAGAGCTCGTCGCGACGAAACGTGAAAGCCTGCAGATCCTGCATGGATTGTGTCTCCGTCTCTACGACACCGGCCCCTGATCCACATATCGCCCCACATGTGCCTTCTGTTACCTGTAACGATCCATTCCTGGGGCACGATGGCCGATTTGTGACGCCCGCCCGAGTCGCGATCGTGATCGTGACCTACAACAGCGCGCCGGTGCTCGGCGGCTGCCTGGCCTCGCTGGCCGCGGGCGCGGAGGGGACCCGGCTCGCGGCCGTCGTGGTGGCGGACAACGCCTCCAAGGACGATTCGCTCGCGCTCGCCGGGAAGGCCGAGCTGCCGGTACGTCCCGTCCAGGTCGGCAGGAACGCCGGGTACGCGGCCGCCATCAACGCCGGCATCGCCGCGCTCGACCTCGCCGAGCTGGACGCCGTCCTCGTCCTGAACCCCGACTGCCGGCTCCGCCCGGGAGCGCTGGCCGCCCTCTGCGCGGCGCTCGACCGTCCCGGCACCGGCATCGCCGTCCCCCGCCTGGTCAGCACGGACGGCGTGCTGCACCACTCGCTGCGCCGCACCCCGGCGGTACGCAGGGCGCTGGCCGAGGCGCTGATCGGCGGCCGGCTCGCCGCCCGGATCGGCACGCTGGGCGAGATGGTCACCGACCCGGCCAGGTACGAGCGCCCCGGCCCCGCCGACTGGGCCACCGGAGCCGCCATGCTCCTGTCGGTCGAGATGATCGAGCAGGTCGGCCCCTGGGACGAGTCGTTCCTGCTCTACAGCGAGGAGACCGACTACGCGCTGCGCGCCGGGGACGCCGGCTGGACGCTCTGGTACGACCCGGAGGCCGTGGCCGAGCACATCGGCGGCGAGGCGAAGACCAGCCCCATGCTCGCCGCGCTGCTCACGGTCAACCGGGTGCGGCTGTTCAGGCGGCGGCGCGGCCGGGTGGCGAGCGCATGCTTCTACCTCGCGGTGCTGCTGGGCGAGGCGATGCGGGCGGCGGCCGGCCGGCGTACGGCGCGGGCGTCGGTCGTGGCGCTGCTCAGGCCGTCCCGCCGGCTGCGGACCCTACCGGGATGAGAGGAACGCGATGAGAGTCGAGCGCCTGGAGCTCGAAGGCGTGCTGCTGTTCGTGCCGACGCCGCACCACGACGAGCGCGGCTTCTTCACCCGCACGTTCGACACCGCGCTCGCGGCCGAGCACGGCCTGGACCCGCACGCGTTCGTGCAGGACAGCCAGTCGCGCTCGCGCAGGGGCACGATCAGGGGCATGCACGGGCGTTCCGGACGCGGCGAGGCCAAGCTGGTGCGTGCCGCGCACGGCGCCGTCCTGGACTTCCTGGTGGACGCCAGGCCCGGCTCGCCGACGTTCGGCGCGCGGACGGCCGTCCGGCTCGACGACGTGACGTTCGCCCACCTGTACGTCCCTCCCGGCTTCCTGCACGGCTACCAGGCGCTGACGGAGCACGCCGACGTCTGCTACCGCATCGACAGGGAGCACGACCCGGCGGAGGACCTGGCGGTCCGCTACGACGACCCCGACCTCGCGCTGCCGTGGCCGTTGCCGGTCGGCGCGGTCAGCGAGCGGGACCGGTCGGCGGGGTCGTGGAAGGACCTCAGGGCCAGGCTGGGGGCCTGAGCGGCGCGCCGTTCCATCCGCAGCATCGCCCCGGCCGTGCCGACGAACAGGAACATCACGCTGGTGATGCCGGGGAAGGACAGCAGGTCGAACGTGGCCGCGCCGAGCAGCGGGATCAGCAGGCAGGCGGCGACGGTCAGCGCGAGGTTGCGCACGTCGGGGTCGGTGCTCATGCGGCGTACGCGCAGCGCCACGACGACCCCGGTGACGATCACCCCGACGAACCCGAGCATGCCGAGCAGCCCGGTCTCGACCAGGGAGAGCAGGTACTGGTTGTCGAACACCTGGTGCTTGTATGGGTACCAGGTGCCCGGCCCGCGACCGAAGATCGGGCTCCGCTCGAACTCGCGGATCGCCCAGGGGTAGTCGTGGGTGCGGTAGATGATGCTGCTGTCCTCGCCGGCCCCGGCGAACAGGTTGTAGAAGGTGCCGAGCAGGCCGGGCGCCAGCAGCTTCATGACGCCGAGGAACACCCCGAACGCGGCGAGGGCGGCCAGGCGCCGCCGGTTGTTCCAGCCGATGAGCAGGATCAGCCCGGCGCCCGCCAGGCCGAGCACGGCGGTCCTGGAGACGGAGAACATCAGGCCGGCCGCGATGACGGCGGCGCAGAGCCACCAGCGCACCGCGCCCTGGCCGCGCCGGTGCGCCTGGAAGCCGAGGTGCGCGGCCAGCGGCAGCAGCATCGCCGACAGCGCGCCGAACTCGATCGGATGCCCCAGCGTGCCCGACACCCGGCGCAGGGCCGAGCGGGAGATGACGGTCGGCACCTCCTCGGTCGACGTGGGGCGCAGGCCGGGCAGCCGCAGATATTGGGTGAGGTCGACATTCAGCCTGAACTGCAGCAGCGCGACGGCCGCCGCGAACGTGCCGCCGACCACGAGCGCCTTGAGCACGAAGTCGAGGCGCTCACGGGTGCCGACGCCGTCGCACATGACCAGGACGAGGCTCACGTACCCGAAGTAGAGGACGAGCGTGTGGTCGGCCAGGTTGAGCTCGTCGGAGGGCAGGTAGAGGGAGGTCGTGTAGCCGTAGACGGCCAGGATGACCAGCGCGTACGCGAAGACCGCGGTACGCACGGGGTTCGGCCCCTTGGCCACGCCGGTCGTGCTGACCATCTGCGCGCACGCCCACACCAGGCCAAGCGTCAGCGCGACGATCTCGGCGGGGGTGAGCGACAGCGGCAGCCCCGCGACCGCCAGCCGGGCCGGGACGAACAGCAGCACCAGGGCGAACAGGCCGGCCAGCGTGGCGCCGTCCGCGCGCCGGGGCACCACGACGGGAGCGGCGGTCAGGCCGGGGGGCGCGGCCGTCATCCCTCGTGTCCCGCCAGCGAGCGGGCCCCGTTGGCGGCGGCCGTCTTCAGGGGCGCGGACGCGGCCCCGTCGCGACGGCGGGCGCGGCGGTGACGGGCGAAGCTGTCGGCCGCGAACGCCGCGAACAGGCTCACGAAGGCCGCCAGCGCGCCGGCGACGACCGCGCTGCGCAGCCGGCTGCCCTTCTTCTCGTCGGGCTCGGTCGGCGGCACGACGACGGTGGCGCTCACGTACGTGGCGGGCGGCGCCTTGACCTGCTGCTGCCGGGCGCGCAGCTCCTTGGCGGCCAGCGCGGTCACCTTGACGACGATGGAGTGGGCCTGCTCGGCGGCCGGCGCCTCGCAGGTGACGACGATGAACGGGGTCGCCGGCATCAGCTCGGGGTTGGTGCCGCCGCTGGTGACCCTGAGCGTGACGTCGCCGCCCGGCGGCACCCCGACCTCGGCGGCGGCCCTCGGGGTGTTCAGCGCCTGGATGAGGATCGCGGAGGTCATGTTGAGCCCCTGGTCGAAGGTGACCAGCGGGTTGGTGCTCGGGTTGGGGAACTTGGGGTCGCTCGGCAGGCTGCCGCCGGTGACGGGCAGCGTGAGGACGATGGCGGAGGTGGAGACGAAGGTCTTCGGTGCCGTGGCGTACACGCCGAAGGTCGCGGCGATCGTCAGCAGGAAGGCAGGTGCCGTCACGTACCAGCGCCTGAACAGCACCGTCACCGTCGCCCAGAAGTCCATGGGGCCGTCACCCCTCGCCGTCGTCCTGGCCGGCCTTCCTGGGCCCGGGGACGGGCGAGAGGTCCTCGCCCCGGTAGGCGGGGAACTCCACGGTGGCGGAGCTGTCCTCGTCGGCCGCCTCGGGCTCCGAGGGCTCCTCGGGCTCCTCGGCCTTGGCTGCGGCGGGCGGCACGGGCTCGTCGGGCTCGGCGGGTTGCTTGACGGGACGGGCCGGGCGTCTGATGACCAGCGCGTACGCGAGGCCCATGCCGAGCACCAGGACGAGCAGTCCGGCGCCGATGCCCGCCTGCCACTTCAGGCTCTCGTCGGCCTCCGGCACGGAGGGCGGGACGATGTCGGTCGAGGTGATGAACGTGTTCGGCGGCGCGCCGAGCGCCCGCTGCCACTCCGCCAGCTCGTCGGCCACCCGCTGCCGCGCCGCCATGAGCACGGACGTGGCGCGGCCCGGCGAGTCGCTGGTCACCTGGATGTAGATGTAGGGGCCGTTGATGTCGAGGACGTTGGGGTTGCTGCGGCCGTCGTCGATGACGATGTCGGTCGGGCCGTCCTTGGGCGCGCCCAGCTCCGTCCAGACGTCCTGGGTGTTCATGGACAGGATGACGATGCTGGCCCCGGTCTTGAGCGCGTCGTTGAAGGACAGGAACGGGTTCGTCAGGCCCTGCTTGGTCTTGTCGTTGGGAATGGTGCCGCCGTTGACCGGCATGGCCAGCACGAGGGAGACGTCGGTGGTGTGGCGGGCGGGCACGAAGGCGTGCACGGCGAGGCCGGCCAGGATCGACGCCACGATCAGCGGCGGGCCGATGCGCACTTTCGTGAGGAGACCGAGAAGCGCCTTCCAGAACTCCATTTGGTACGTTCCCCCGCCTCGCGACGCTCCCTCTATAGGGAGCCATCGCCGATAAGCCGTTCAACGTTACATTTCACCGAATTCGCTGCTCAGCTGAGCGGCAACTGCGTCTCGGTGTCGGGACGTGCCACGTACGTCGAGTAGTCGGGGTGGTCGAAGCGGTGCAGCACCTGGATGTTGTCGTTCCAGGGCGCGGGCACCGGGCGCTTGTGCCGCAGGCCGTTGATCGGGGCCAGCTTCATCAGCTCGCCGGCCTCGTTGAACTCCCTGATCGCGCTCAGCTCGCCGACGTACTCGTTGTGGATGACCTGGTCGTCGTCGCCCACCGTGTCGTCGAGGTAGCAGAAGACGCGCGGCAGGAAGTATTTGTGGTCGCCCTCGAACATCCGCAGCGCCGCCGCCGTCGAGCTGTAGAAGTCGACGTCGATCGAGACGAACCCGATCGGCGCCGGCCGCTCCGCGTCGAGGAAGTCGACCACGGTGTCGCTGATGTCGCCCAGGATCAGCTTGGCGTCGCCCAGGCGGGCCCGCAGCGCGTCCACGTCCATGACGAAGTCGCCCTCGCGCCAGATGTAGGGCAGGTCGCGGTAGTCGGTGGGCTTGGGCAGGCCGGCGCCGGTGTCGAAGCCGTACACGTCGATGCGCACGCCGGTCGCGGCCGTGGCCAGCGCCGCCATGCGGTTGAGCTCCACGATGCCGGCGCCGCCCGCGACGCCGAACTCGACCACGCTGATCCGGCCCACGCCGAGCCTCCTGGCCAGTTCGGCGGCCTGCCGCACGCCGTAGGCGTAGTGCGGGCGCGGGTAGAGGTCGAGTGCGCAGCGCAGGTCGTACGAGCCGAACGGCAGGCGGCGCATGACGGCCAGCAGGATCCGGCCCGGCTGCATGAGCAGCCGCACGAGACGTATCAACACCGGCGATTCACCCTTTCGAGGAGACGGCCCGGGCGGCCAGCCCGGCGAGTTTGCGGCCACGGTGCGTCAGCATCTGCCGCTGCCGCCGCCAGTACGTGCGCGCCAGCACGGCCCGCGCCCTGCCGCGCTGCTCCGCGGACAGCTCGACGATGCCCAGGGCCCGGTACATCGCCCGGAACTGCAGGGTGGTGGCGAAGTGCGCGGTCCAGGCCGGCACGCCGAGCGCGGCGGCGATCCCGGACAGCCGCCGCTCGCGCAGGCCGCGGTGGGCCAGCGGCTCGGGCACGTGCCCCCAGGGCGCGGTCAGCGCCAGCATGGTGGCGTAGACCTCGTCCTCGCGGATCATCAGCGGCCTGGGCACGGCGGCCACCCGCTCGCGCCGCATCAGGCCGTAGAGCGGGTCGAGCCCGTGGTGCTGGGTGGTGACGACGTCCCAAAGCTCGTCGAGCCGGTCCACGGGGTCGTCGGAGAGCATCCGGGTGCCGCGGTAGCGGGGCCGGTGCACAGTGCCGTCGGCCCGCGTGTACGTCATGTCGGTGGTGACCAGGATGAGCCGCTCGTCGGCCAGGAACTGCCGCAGGGCCTGGGAGACGTACGAGGGTTCGAGCAGGTCGTCGTCGCCCATCCAGCGGAAGTACTCGCCGCGCGCCCGCCTCAGCACCTCCACGAAGTTGCCCACCACGTGCAGGTCGCGCGGCTGGCGGTGGTAGGAGATCCGCTCGTCCTGGCGGGCCAGCTCGCGGCAGAGCTCCTCGGTGCCGTCGGTCGAGGCGTTGTCGGAGATCACCACCTCGATGTCGGCGTGGTCCTGGGCCAGCGCCGACCGCACGGCCGTCTCCAGACGGTCCGCGCCGTTGCGGACCGGGATTCCGATGGACACCAGCACGCTCTTCTCCTCGTGGGTCATCGCGCTCGGGCGGGAAGCAGCCGCACGAGCCGATCGCTCAGCAGGGTTAACTGGTCGCGGGTCACGACGACCAGCGCGTACGCCAGCAGCCCGCCGCCGCCGGCCACGACGAGCTGGACGAACGGCAGGCCGTCGGTCACGGTGGCCAGGCCCAGCATGACGGCGGCGCACACGAGGGCGCCGATCGCCGGGCGGAGCAGGCCGGGCAGGACCGGCGCCAGCCGCACCCCGGCCCGGTGCACGGCGAGCATGGCGAGCGGCAGCGCCACCAGCACCGCGGCGGCGGCCTGCCCGATGGCGGCGCCGCGGATGCCGTCGAGGTGGGTGCCGACGATGACGGCGGGGATCATCGCGGCGGCGTGGCCGAGGTTCATCCACACGGTCGAGCGGGTGGCGCCCTGGCCGTTGAGTATGTCGAGGGCGAAGGAGGTGAGCATGCGCACCACCATCAGTACGGCGAGGAAGCGCAGCACGCCGGCCGACAGCTCCCAGCGCTCGCCGTAGATGAAGATGATCAGCGGGTGGGCCAGCACCGCCATGAACGCGGCGAGCGGCAGCACCATGGTGACGAGCAGCGGCACGCTCTTCTGCACCCCGAGCGAGAGCGAGGCGCCGTCCCGCTCGGCGAGACGGGAGAAGCCGGCGATCGACACCATGCGGATGGCGCTGCCGATCACGCCGGGCACCCAGCTGGAGACGTTGAACGCCATCAGGTAGAAGCCCAGCCAGTCCTTGCCCATGATGTTGCCGACGATGATGTAGCCCACGTTGAGCAGCATGATCTCCAGCGCGATGCCGGCCGCCGACGGGATGCCGAAGCGCAGCAGCCGCCCCGCGATCCGCCGGTCGAACCCCAGCCGGTACGGCAGCCGCGCGTAGTACAGCATGAAGAACCCGGTCACCACGGCCCCGACGAGCTGCCCCCAGGCGAAGCTGTACGGCCCTGCCCCGCCCGCCGCGAGCACGATCGCCACCGGCGCGTTGACCAGGAAGCCCGCCAGCACGGCCTTGGTGTTGCTGCCCGTGCGGAACCAGCGCAGCAGGGCGGCGCTGCGCACCGCGGTGATGGCCTCGACGAGGATGACCGCGGTGAGGATGCGCACCACCGGGGTGGCCTCCTCGCTGCCGGCCAGCGCCGAGAAGTAGGGGGCGCCGACCCAGAAGAGCCCGTACAGGCCGAGCGCGGAGCACATGGTCAGCGTCGTCGCCGTGGGCGCGATCTCCTCCAGCCGGCCGCGCCACTGCACGACGGCCGACATGACGCCGACGTCCTTGACGACCATGACGAGCTGGGTCGCGGCCAGGGCGACCGCGTAGATGCCGAAGTCGGCGGGTGCGAGCAACCGGGCCAGCACGAGCCCGAGGACGAACGAGCCCGCCCTGGTGACCAGGGTGCCGAGCAGGCTCCACACGGCCCCTCGGCCGGCCTTGCGTCCGATGTCGCTGATGTCCGGGCCCGGTTGCTCTTCCATGCCCGCCTTTCCCTAGCTAGGCTCGTCGATCCGCTCCAGCCAGATCTCCCGCCAGAACGGGATGAACGCGCGGGGGCAGTTGGACTTGTAGACGCCGTCACAGATGACGCCGTCGAGCGCGATGCAGGGGTTCTTCATGGTCAGCATCACGCCGGTCTTCTCGTCGATGCAGCGTTCCACCCGGGCCACCACCCGGGCGGTGCGCCCGCAGGAGCGCGCCATGTCCTCCTCGAAGCCGAGCCCCCTGTTGTAGCCCTTGGTGGTCAGGGTGGCGACGATCTCGTCCTTCGACTTGATCCTGACCAGCTCGCCCGGCTGCAGACCGGTCGTGCCCGTCGGGGCGGGTCCGGTGTGCGGGCCTGGCTGGACGAACCCCCATGCCAGACCGTCCTTGATGCGCAGCCGTCGCGGGAACTTCCGCGACAGCCGCTGGTAGCGGTTGAACAGCCCGAAGAAGATCGTCCGTAGCGTCGGCCAGATCCCGGCGTTGCCCACCCGGATATCCGCCACGTACTGCCCGACGTTACGGAAGGGCAGTAACTCGGGCGCCGCCCGCAGCAGCTCGGTCGCCTGGCAGCGAAAGCGCTCCTCGCCGCCGGGGCCGGGCTCCTTGCGGGTGTTGACCTCCAGGATCGGCAGCAGCGGCCGCTCGGGGCTCACCCGGCCGGGCTCCGGCGTGGGCGCGCCGTCCACCTTGCGCACCCAGGCGGTCTTCCAGTACAGCAGGCAGGCCGTCTGGCAGCCGCCGTGCGCCGAGCCGTCGCAGCGGGTGCCCGCGAGGTGCACGGCGTCCCGCATGCGGCGCATGCCGGTGCTGCTGATCGTGTCGCAGAGCTTGGTGGCCACCTTGTGCACGGTGAGCCTGCGTCCGCAGTAGCGCAGCATCTCGGGCATGAAGGGGAGGTTGTCCAGCTCCCCGTTCTCATCCAGCGTGGCGAGGATCTCCTCGGCGCTCAGGACCTCGACCACGTCTCCGACTTTCAGCGTCGGACTCAACTGATCCACTCCTTCAGCAAACCGGCGTTCTGCAATGACCGTGCGGCGTCCGCCAGCGCGGCGAACGGCATCGTGGAACGACGTGCTATGTCGAGGAGGCTGTGTTCGGTGTCGGAGAGGTTCAGCACCCACAGCATGGCCAGCTGGGCCTCTTTGGTGTCGCTGCGGCCGCCGAGCGAGCCGTACAGGCCGCGGGCGCCGAGCTGTGGCTCACCGTACGGGCTGAGGTTCTGGTAGCGGCGGTTGCCCTCCAGCACCTGTACGGCGGCCCACAGGGTCTCCAGGGTGTCCTCCATGGCCTCGGGGCGGACGAGATCCGGGTCGTCCCCCGAGGTGTGATATTCCGGGTAACTCCCGTAGGTGGACCGGGTCAGCGATCCGACGGGCAGGTTGAACCCGGGTGAGCCGTACTGGCGCTCGTCGTAGCCGTACGGGGTGAAGTCGAGCAGCGTGTGCGGACGGTCCTTGAGCACGTACGCGAAGACCTGGTCGATCTCGGCGTCCCCCCGCCTGCTGCGCTTGTAGGTGAGCCGGCCGGGGTCTCCGGCGCAGGCCAGCGTGAGACCGTGGCTGATGAGCCCGGTCCTTTCCCTGTTGCGGGCCAGCCAGGTGATGGCCCCGATGGTCCCCGGCGCGAAGACGAACCGGTAGGTGTAGCGGCGCTGCGGCAGCTCGGCGAGCCGGCGGGCCAGCGCGACGGCCACCGCCACCCCGGCCAGGTTGTCGTTGGCCAGCGACGGGTGGCAGACGTGGCAGGAGATCAGCACCTCCTGCGCGCTCTCGCCCGGCACGACGTGCTCGCCGTAGGTCAGGTGGCCGTCGGCGAGCGTGGCGTCGATGCGCACCTCGTAAGGGCCCTCGCCCATCGTGTCCAGGGTGTCCTGGCTCAGGCAGAAGCCCCACGTCTCGGCGTAGTAGCTGGTCCGGTACGGCACCAGCTGCGGCTGGTCGGGCAGCGTGTGCAGGTGCCCGCGCAGCTCGTCCAGGGTGAGCGTGGCGTGGACGGGCACGCTGTAGCCCACCACGTGCAGGTTCGACTCCTGGAAGTCGACCACCCTGGCCCCCGAGGGGTCCTTGATGGAGGCGTCGCGGATGTTCCACTCCCGGGGGATCGTCCAGTCGAGCACCTTCGTGCCCGTCGGCACCTCGGTGAGCCGCAGTGGCGCCGACTCGCCGATGATCTCCAGGGTGCGGCGCAGCCCGTCGCCGGTGATGCTGCGGCACAGCGGGTAGAGGCGGCGTACGAGGGCGTGCATCTCCTCGCCGGTCATGGCCGCAGCGTGGCGTCGACGGTGCCGGCCGCGCGCCGGTCGCCGAGCCTGGCCAGGCGGGTGTAGCGGCGTTCGAAGTCGTGCCTGGTCAGGCCGTAGTCGCGGTAGGCGTCGATCAGCTCGACCGCGCCCGCCTTGACCGTCCAGCGCGCCTCGAAGCCCAGGGCGGCCCTGATGCGGGAGAAGTCCACCCGGTACGAGCGCGGGTCGGCGCCCGCCTCCCCCGTGATCGTCAGCGTCGATCCCGGCACCGCCTCGATCACCTCGTCCGCGATCTCGGCCACGGTCACGTTGTTGACCTCGGTGCCCACGTTGAAGGCTCTGGCGTGCACGGCCTCGCGCCGCGCTTCGAGCGCCGCGATGAACGCCTGCCCGATGTCCTTGGCGTGCACCAGGGGCCGCCACGGCGTGCCGTCCGACAGCACCCGGACCTCGCCCGTCAGGTACGCGTGCCCGACCAGGTTGTTGAGCACGATGTCGGCCCGCAGCCGCGGCGAGAAGCCGAAGGCGGTGGCGTTGCGCAGGAACACCGGCGTGAAGTCGGCGTCGGCCAGCGCCACCAGGTCGTCCTCGACCCGCACCTTGGACTCGGCGTACGGGGTGACGGGCCGCAGCGGCGCGTCCTCGTCCAGCAGGTCCGCACCGCCGGACGCGCCGTAGACCGAGCACGTGGAGGCGTAGAGGAACCTGCGCACGCCCGCGTCCTTCGCCAGCCTGGCCAGCCGGACGGAGGCGTGGTGGTTGATGTCATAGGTGAGGTCGGGCGCGAGCGCCCCGAGCGGGTCGTTGGACAAGGCGGCCAGATGGATCACGGCGTCGCAGCCGGCCACGTGCTCGGGCCCCGCGTCCCGCAGGTCCACGGCGTGCGCCCGCACCGGCTCAGGGGACGGGCCGAGCACGCAGTCGGCGAACAGCCCCGAGTCGAGGCCGATCACCTGGTGCCCGGCGGTGACGAGCATGGGGGCCAGCACGGTGCCCAGGTAGCCCTGGTGGCCGGTGAGAAGTACCCGCATCAGTTCTCCAGATCGACGGTCAGCTTGGAAACGTGGAACGCCTCTGCGTAGCGCGCGTGGCACTCGATGCCGCGGATCCGGGCGAGGCCGAGGAACGCCTCGCGGTCGTACCAGGGGCGGTGCCGTTGCGAGGCGTAGTGCCGCTGGAGCAGGTCCGCCTTCAGCGCGGCCACCTCGTCGGCGAGCGGCTGGTAGACGGACGGGGCGGCGAGGTCGCCGTCCCATTTGACGATCTCGTAGCCGAGCGTCAGGTGATCGCGGAAGGCCGTGGGCACCAGCTTCGCCAGCCCCCTGTGGTCCTGGTGGGCGTCGCCCCGCCAGGGCGCGAAGATCAGGCCGGGGTCCGTACGCGAACGCAGGTCCTCCACCGCCGCCTTGGCCTCCTCCCACCGGGCGGGCAGGTAGCCGTCGGGCAGCTTGAGCACGGTGACCCGCAGGTCCGCGCCGGGGCAGAAGTCGGCGAGCGCCGCACGCTCCTCGTCCTCCCTGGCGGTGCCGCCGCCGGTCAGCACCAGCGCGTCCACCCGCAGCCCAGGACGGGCGGCGCAGAGGGTCAGCAGGCTGCCGCCGGCCCCGATCGCCAGATCGTCGCAGTGGGCGGCGAGCGCCACGATGCCGGTCAGCCGACCGGCGCGGAGCCCGATCATCGGGACCGTTCCCACAGGGCCCACGGCCGCTCGCCCCGCGAGTACGCCTCGTCCAGCTCCATCCGCTGGTTCACGGTGTCGGTGGGCCGCCAGTAGCCGCGGTGCCGGTAGGCCAGCAGCCGGCCGCGCTTGGCCAGCTCGACGCAGCCGTCGGCGACCAGGTCGCCGTTCTCCGGGATGTGCTCGAAGACCTCCTGGGTGAGCACGAAGTAGCCGCCGTTGACCCACACCGGCATCTCGCTGACCGGGGAGATGCCGCCGACCACGCCGTTCTCGGCCACGTCCACGCAGTGGAAGGTCTGCGAGGGCGGCACCACCATCATCGAGGCGGCGGCGCCCGAGGTGACGAACCGGTCGATGACGTCCGGCAGCGGCGCGTCGGTGAGCACGTCGGCGTAGTTGGCGAGGAACATCTCCTCGCCGCCGAGGTGGTCGCGGACGCGGCGTAAGCGCTCGCCGATCGGCGAGTTGACGCCCGTCTGCACGAACGAGATCGACCAGTCGGAGATGTCGCTGGACAGCAGCTCGACTTCGCCACCGCGCAGCACGAAGTCGTTGGAGGTGGCCTCCTGGTAGCCGAGGAAGAAGTCCTTGATGTGGTGGGCGCCGTACCCCAGGCAGAGGATGAACTCCTTGTGCCCGAAGTGCGCGTAGTAGCGCATGACGTGCCAGAGCAGCGGGCGCGGGCCGACGAGCGCCATCGGCTTCGGCACCTCGCCCGGGACGCCCGTCCGCATGCGCGTGCCGTAACCTCCGCAGAACAGGACGACCTTCACACGACCTCCAGGTGGGGAATCGGGAAGACCAGCCGGCCTCCCCATTCGTGCACATGGGAGAGCTGGGCGGTGAGCTCGTCGCGCAGGTTCCAGGGCAGCACCAGCACGTAGTCGGGGCGGTCCCGGGCGATGCGCTCGGGCTCGGCGATCGGGATCCTGGCGCCCGGGGTGAACCTGCCGTGCTTGTACGGGTTGCGGTCCACCGTGTACGCCAGCAGGTCGGGCCTGATGCCGCAGTGGTTGAGCAGCGTGTTGCCCTTGCCGGGCGCGCCGTACCCGACGACGGTCTTCCCCGCGTCGGCGGCGTCGATGAGGAAGCGCAGCAGGTCGCGCCTGACCTTGGCGACCCGGTCGGCGAAGCCGGCGTACCCGGACAGGTCGTGCAGCCCGGCCGCCTTCTCCCTGGCGAGCACGTCGTGCACCCGCTGCGACGGGCTGCCCGACGGCCGGGCCCACAGCCGGATGGAGCCGCCGTGGGTGGGCAGCAGCTCGACGTCCACCAGCGTCAGCCCGCCGGCGGCCAGCCCCCGCTGCGCGGAGGCGACCGTGTAGTACTGGAAGTGCTCGTGGTAGATCGTGTCGTACTGGTTGAGCTCGACCAGCGTCAGCAGGTGCTGCACCTCGATCGAGACCCAGCCGTCGTCGGCCACGAGCGCGCGCAGGCCCTCGGTGAAGCCGATGACGTCGGGGATGTGCGCGTAGACGTTGTTGGCCACCACGAGATCCGCGGGACCGTTCCCGGCCCGCACCTCGGCGCCGGTCTCCGGGGTCAGGAACGCGGTCAGCGTCGGCACGCCCTTGTCCCTGGCCGCCTGCCCCACGTTGGCCGACGGCTCGATGCCGAGGCACCGGATGCCGCGCTCGACCACGTGCTGCAGCAGGTAGCCGTCGTTGCTGGCCACCTCGACGACGAAGGACGGCTTCAACCGTTCCACGGCCGCGGCGACATAGCGTCCTGCGTGCTCGACCCAGGACGAAGAATAGGAGGCGAAGTATGCGTATTCCGTGAAAGTTTCTTCCGGTGTGATGAGCGGCGGTATCTGCGCGAGCCAGCACTGCGTGCACACCCGGAGGTGCAACGGATACGTGGTCTCGGGTTCGTCAAGGCGTTCGGCGGTGAGAAAAAGCTCACAGGGCGGCGTCGCCCCCAGATCCACCACGCTGACCAGGTCTTTCGCCCCGCACAAGCGGCACGGTGTCGTCATCGATGGATCCCACCCGTTAATGGCACGATTTCCCCCTATATCCACCCACAGACGTACTTCGGATAGGCGGCAAAGAGTGTTACAAGTGTCTGCATGAAACGCCTGAGCATCGACGGGGCATTGCTGCACACCCCCCGCATCCACCGCGACCACCGCGGCGATTTCCTGGAAAGTTTCCGCGCCGCCGACCTCCGCGAGGCCCTGGGGCACTCGATGGAGCTGTCCCAGGTGAACTGCTCCGTCTCCAGGCGCGGCGTCCTGCGCGGCGTGCACTTCGCCGACGTGCCTCCCGGCCAGGCGAAATACGTCACCTGCGCGGCGGGCGCGGTGCTCGACGTGGTCGTGGACGTGCGCGCCGGCTCGCCCACCTTCGGCCGCTGGGAGTCCGTACGGCTGGACGACGAATCCCGGCACGGCCTCTACATCGGTGAGGGCCTCGGCCACGCGTTCCTGGCGTTGAGCGAGTCGGCCACGGTCGTCTACCTCTGCTCCACGCCCTACGACCCGGCCCGCGAGCACGGCGTCCACCCCCTCGACCCCGATCTCGGCATCGAGTGGCCCTTGGACGGCGAGCCCCTGCTGTCGGCCAAGGACGCCGCCGCGCCCACGCTCAAGCAGGCGCTCGACGCGGGGATCCTCCCGTCGTGGTGAGCGTCGTCGTCCCGGCGCACAACGAGGCCGCGGTGCTCGGCCGGCTGCTCGGCGGCCTGCTCGCGCAGGCGGCGCCGGGCGAGTTCGACGTCGTGGTGGTCGCCAACGGCTGCACCGACGACACCGAGGGCGTGGCACGTTCCCACGGCGTGCGCGTCCTGACGACGCCGGTGCCGTCCAAGCGCGAGGCGCTGCGGCTCGGCGACGCCGCCGTCCGCGGCTACCCCCGCCTGTACGTGGACGCCGACATCGAGCTGAGCACCGCCGCCGCCCGCGCGCTCGCGGCGGCCCTGTCCGCGCCGGGCGGCCCGCTCGCCGCCGCCCCTGAACGCGACCTGCCCATGACCGGGCGCCCCTGGACGGTCCGCGCCTACTACGCGATCTGGACGCGGCTGCCGCACGTGCGCGCCGGGCTGTTCGGCCGCGGCGTCATCGCGGTCGGCGAGGAGGGCAACACGCGCATCAGGGCGCTGCCCCCCGCGATGGCCGACGACCTCGCCGCCTCGCTCGCGTTCGAGCCCGGCGAGCGGGTGATCGTGCCCGGGGCCCGCGCCGTGATCAGGCCGCCACGCACGTTCGCCGACCTGATGCGCCGCCGGGTGCGGGCCGTCACCAGCGTGAGCGAGCTGGAGCAGGCCGCCGCCACGGCCGGCGAGCGCACGGGGGCGCGCGACCTGCTCGCCATCGTGGCGAGGCGGCCGTGGCTGGCCCCGGCGGCGGCGCTGTTCGCCCTGGTCGCCGTGCTCGCCAGGCGGCGGGCCGCCCGCGCGATCCGCGCGGGCGACTACACCACCTGGCTGCGCGACGAGAGCAGCAGGAGCTGACCCGGTCATGTGATGGGGGTGTTCATGTCCGTGACGATCTCGGCGGGGCTGAGCGCCCTGGCGTAGATCCGCACCTCGTCGATCTGGCCGCCGAAGTGCTCGCCGGAGCCGCCGTTGCCGCCGATGCGCAGCGGCCCTGTGCCGGTCCGCAGGTCGCCGCCGGTGACGTTGGTGGCGACCTCCGTGCCGTTGACGTACATCTTGAGCGTCGTGCCGTCGTAGGTGGCCGCCAAATGGCTCCAGGTGTTCAGCGGCAGGTTGGCCGGGGCCTGGGCGTTGGCTCCCGACGTGGTGTGCACGAACGCGCCTGGGCCGCTGCCGCCGCTGCTCATCAGCGCGTACGCCAGATCGGCCCCGAACTCCTTCATCACCACCGTCCGCCAGCCCGTGACGGTCGTCGGCCGCACCCACGCCTCCACGGTCATGCCGTCCGTGAGCCGCAGCGCGGGCGCGTCGGCCACCGTCACCCAGCTGGACGAGCCGTCGAACGTCAGCGCCTGCCCGTACCTGCCGGCCGTCCAGGTCGTGGCGGTGGCCGTGCCGTGATGGCCACCTGAGGCGTCCGCCACGGCGGTGCCCGACCCGGCGTCCATCCCGTACGCGGCCACCGGCCCGTCACCGCCCGGCGGCTCCGTCACCACCGCCGACGCCTCACCGGACGGCGGGCCCGTGTTGCTCGACCCGTCGAAGGCCACCACGCGGTAGTGGTACGTGCCCGCCGCGACCCCGGAGTCGGTGAACGACGTGCCCGCCGTCGAGCCCACCTGGTTGGCTCCCGAGGGGGTGAACCCGGCGGTCTCCGAGCGGTGCACGGTGTAGCCCGTCACGCCGGTGTCGTCGGTGGCGGCCGTCCAGGAGAGCTGGACGCTGCCGGGGCCGCCGGTCGCGCTCAGCGAGCCGGGCGCGGTGGGCGGCTGCGTGTCGGGGGAGCCCTGCCGGCCGACCGGGGTGTTCATGTCGATCGCGATCTCGGCCTGGCTGAGCGGCTTGTCGTAGACGCGGACCTCGTCGATCTGGCCGCCGAAATGCTCGCCGGAGCCGCCGTTGCCGCCGATGCGCAGCGGGCCCGTGCCGATGCGCAGGTTGCCGGCCGTCAGGTTGGTGGCCACCTGCGTGCCGTTGACGTACATCCTGAGCGTCGTCCCGTCGTAGGTCGCGGCCAGGTGGCTCCACGTGTTCAGCGGCAGGTTCCCCGGGGCCTGGGCGTTGGCTCCCGACGTGGTGTGGACGAACGCGCCGGGTCCGCTGCCGCCGCTGCTCATCAGCGCGTACGACAGGTCGGCGCCGAACTCCTTCATCAGCACCGTCCGCCAGCCGGTGACCGTGGTGGGCCGCACCCACGCCTCCAGCGTCATGCCGTTCGTCAGGTCGAGCGAGCCGTCATCGGGCACGGTGACCCAGCTGGAGGTGCCGTTGAAGGTCAGCGCCTGACCGTACCTGCCGGTCACGGCCCACGAGGTGTTCGCGGCGGTCCCGTCGTTGCCCGCGCCTGAGGCGTCGGTGACGGCCGTCCCGGTGCCGGCGTTCATCCCGTACGCGGCCACCAGGCCATCGGGGGCCTCAGCCTCCTCGTAGGTCGCCGTGTACGTCGCCGCCGTGGCGGGCGCGGTCACGTTGTGCGTCGCCGCGCCGCCGTCCGACCAGGACTCCAGCGTGTACGACCGGCCGTCGGCGCTCTGCGGCGACGGCGCGGAGACCGAGTTGTGCGAGCCCGCGATCACCGTCCTGGTGAAGGGCGCGATCGTCTGCTCGCCGTTGAAGCCCAGCTGCAGCCCGGCCGGCTCGGTCTGGAAGGTCAGCTCGACCGTCTTCGGCTGCAGCAGCACGCTCGCGGTGTCGGTGAGCCCGTGCGCGTCCGTGACGGTCAGCCTGAGCTCCAGGTGCGACGGGTACTCGTGGTCCGGAGCGGCGAACGAGCCGCTCGCGCCGGTGTAGGTGGTGATCTCGTGCTCGTGGCAGGTGCTCGGGCAGTGGTGCAGGATCAGCCGCCACGACATCCGGGAGCCGGGGATGGAGCCGTCCTGGGCGTCGGTGCCGGTGCCGGAGAACGTCACCGTGTCGCCGACCGCCCACGTGTCGGTGGCCGACGGGGTCGTGATGGCGGCTACCGGCGCCGTGTTGTTCACGTTGATCGTCACCGTCGCGTCGCCCTGGCCGCCCCGGCCGTCGTCCACCCGCAGCTTGACCACGTACGAGCCGGGCTGGGTGTAGGTGTGCGACGGGCTCGCCGCGGTGGAGTCGTCGAAGTCGCCGTCGCCGTCGAGGTCCCAGCGGAACGTCACCGGGTCGCCGTCGGCGTCGCCCGAGCCCGCCGAGGTGAAGTTCACGGTGAGCGGGGCGCTGCCCGAGGTGGCGCCGGCGCCGATGACCGCGGTCGGGGGCGTGTTGTCGTACAGGTAGCGGACGATGCGGCCGTTGTTGTAGTCCACTGCGAACAGGTCGCCGCCCGGCCCCGTCTCCAGCTCCACCGCCGGGATGCCGGAGTCGAACGTGGCGATCGTGGCCGGGTCGGGCAGGCCGTTCGCGCCCTCGGTCATCACCCACACGCACGAGCGGCTGTAGTCGGAGAAGAACAGCGCCCCGTCATAGGCCGGCGGGTAGTTGCCGCCCTCGTAGAAGGCCACGCCGCTGGAGGACGAGCCGCCGGACGGGCACGGGTCGTTCGGCGCCGGCCTGGAGTTGTGGCTCCACGCGAAGTACGGCGGCGTGTGGGCCGACGACCCCGCCGCGTACAGGTTCTCGCAGAGCGTCAGGTTCAGGTTGTCGTAGCCGCCCTGGCGGCCCGCGCCCTCGTAGCAGGGCCAGCCGAAGTTGCGCACCGGGCCCGTCGGGTCGGGGATGCGGTTGATCTCCTCATAGATGTTCCAGCCGACCTCGCCGGCCCAGACCTCGCCGGTGCCCGGCCTGATCGTGATCCTGAACGGGTTGCGCTGGCCGTAGGCGACGATCCTGGCGAGGTTGGCGTCGCTGCTGCCGGCGTTCGGGTTGCCGGGGGCGGCGGCGCCGGTGTCCGGGTCGATCCTGATCGTGGTGCCGTTCAGCGCCGTCGGGTCGCCGGTCGTACGCGGGTCCTGCGAGCGCAGCGCGCCGCCCTCGGCGGCCGGCGGGGTGAGCGCGGTGCCCCCCGGCGAGGGCGGGTCGCCGCACGGGTTGTCCGGCGTGATGTCGGAGCCGGTCAGGTTGTCCTGGCCGTAGTCGGCGAAGTTGAAGCTGGCGCCGTCGCCGCCGCTGGCGTACAGCATGCCGTCCGGGCCGAACGCGAGGTCGCCGACCGAGTGGCTGGGGTGCTGCTGGCACCAGTCGGTGATCAGCGGCGTCTCGACGATCGCGCCGCCCGTGCCCGACGGCGTCAGCGTGGACAGCCGGCCGGTGATCAGGCAGCCGTCGCCGGTCGGGCCCGGCGGGGTCGGGCAGGGGTCGGCGGTCGCGCCCGGTGATCCCCAGCGTGGCGCGGTGCCGCCTGGCACGGCGTCGTAGGAGTACAGGACGTAGATGCGCGGGTCAGCGGGGAAGTCGGGGTGCAGGGCCAGGCCGAGCAGGCCGCGGTCCCAGAAGTTGTGCACCTGCGTGCGCAGGTCGGCGTAGACGCTCGGCGTGGTGTCGCTCAGCGAGTCGAAGACCTTGATCAGGCCGCTCTTCTCGGCCACGAACACCCGGCCGTCGGAGGCGAACTCGATGTTCGACGGATTCGTCAGCCCGCTGAAGACGACCTGCCGCTGGAAGCCGGCGGGCAGCGCCTGCGCGGCGGGCGAGGCGACGAACACCAGACCGGTCGTGATCAGCAGTGTGGCTGACAGGGTGGATAAGAGCGCACGGCAAAGCCGTCTCACCACGAGAACCCCCTCCAAGAGCGAAACTCCCCCGAGCCCGGAATTCGATCTATCGCATGCAATTAGCCGGAAGTCACGATGTTTGTCCGCTTCTGGTCATCCATGCGTAGAGCAGCCAGCCCAGCTCGTACGGCCGGCACTCCCGGTCCACGGCCACCGGCGGGTAGAGCCGGTCGAGCACCCCGAGCCGCAGCCCCCGGTGCACGCCCGTCGCCGCCGCGCGCAGGCCGCGGACGAGCTTGCGCGGGTCGTTCCTGGCCTCCTTGCGCCAGGTGAGCGCGAGGTCGTCACGTACGAACCCGGGCCGCGCCATCATCCAGCCGAGCCCCTTCTCGATCTGGGCCACGTACGCGGTGCCGCCCGCGTCGGCCAGGTCGAGCAGCGCCATCGGCCCCATGGAGAGCTGGTGCACGGAGTAGACCGGGAAGCCCTCGACCACCGACCCCGTCCGCGCGTCGTAGTGCCACCACCACTCGCCGTCCGGCCCCTGGGCGGCGCAGATGCCCCGCGCCACCTGCTCGGCGGCTCGCAGCGCCGCGTCGTCGCCGGTGGCGGCGTGCAGCCTGGCCAGCGCCTGCAGCGGATAGACCTGGTCGGCGAAGCAGCCGACGTGGGCGCGGAAACGCGGCACCAGCGGCCCGTCGCCGAGCGCGTGCGGATAGAGGCGGTTGCCCGCGAGCCCGCCGAGCAGGCGTGCGCGGGCACGTTCCAGGCGCGCGTCCCCCACCCTGGCCGCGACCAGGGCGGCCAGCGCCCACGCGGCCTCGACGGTGTGCAGATGAGGTGCGGTGTCCAGCTCGTCCAGCCGGTCGAGCGCCCTGCCGAGGTCCGCGTGGCCCGTCTCGGCCGCCGCCCAGCAGATCAGCGCCGCGTCCCCGACCCCGCTCACCTCGGGCAGCCGCTTGACCAGGGCGCCCACCAGGTCGTGCACGTCGTCGCCGGCCAGGGCGGCGCGCTGCCGCTGCTCGTCGAGGGTGGCCACGCCGAGCGCGACGATCGCCGCGTAACGGATGCTGCGTCCCTCCGGCACCGCCGTCCACGTGCCGCCCAGCTCTCGCCTGGCGCGGCGGGTGAACACGAACTCGCCGTCCTCGTACGCGGGGGGCAGCCCGCGCACGGCGAGGTCCACCATGCCGGTCACGAAGTCCTGATGTCCGGAGCTCAGCAGAGCGATCCGGTGATCCGTCACGTCGTCTCCTCGATCCTGCGTCTGACACCGGCCCACTCCCCGAGCACCAGGAGCAGGAATCTGCCGTTGGTCCGCACGTACCGGGGGCCGAGCCTGGCCGGCTCCTGCGCCATGCGGTAGAGCCACTCCAGGCCGAGGCGCTGCCAGCGCGCCGGCGCCCGCCTGGTGCGCCCGGCCAGCACGTCGAACGAGCCGCCCACCCCGTGGATCACCCACGCGCCCGTGCTCGGGCCCCACTCGCGGATGAAGATCTCCTTCTTCGGCGAGGTGATGCCGAGGAACAGCAGGTCGGCTCCGGACGCGGCGATCTCGGCCGCCACCTGTCCCGACTCCTCGTCGGCGAAGTAGCCGTCGCGCGAGCCGGCCACGGCCAGCCCCGGATAGCGCCTGCGAATCTCGGCCAGCATGTCGGCGAGCACCTCGTCGGTGGCGCCCAGGAAGTAGGCGCGGTGGCCGCGCCGGCCGCCCTCGGCCATCAGCTCCGTGAACAGGTCGATGCCCGCGACCCGCTCGGGGACCCGGTGTCCGAGCAGCCGCGCCGCCCACACCACGGACTGCCCGTCGGCCAGGACGAGGTCGCTGTCCAGCACCGAGCGCCGCAGGCCCGCGTCGGCGCGCATGTTGACGACCTTGGCGGCGTTCACCACGCCGATGGTCAGCGGGCGCCGCTCCGCCACGGCCGCCACGCAGCGCTCGATCACCTGGCGCATGGTCAGGGCGTCCAGCACGGTGCCGAATAACGCTTTTCTGCCGGTCCGATCCGGAAATTTCGTCATCCGTCCCCCTGGGTGTCCCTGGGATATCGCTCCCAGCCGCGGAAACGTGACACCCCACAGCCCCGCTGACGTGGCCGGATACGGCCACGCCGCTACACGGTGCTGCACCGGCGGCCGCGGGTCAGGACCGGCCAGGCGGCGTGCAGGGCGTCGCGCCAGTGGCGGAGGGGGTCCGCGCGGGTGTGGGCGAGGACGCTGTTGGCCGGGCGGCGGGCCGGGCGGGGGAACGCCTCCGAGGGCACGGGACGCACCCGCTCCGGATCACGGCCGAGCAGCGTGAAGATCTCCCTGGCCAGGCCGTGCCAGGTCGTCTCGCCGGCGCTGGTGCCGTGGTAGACGCCGGGCGGCAGATCGGACTGCGCCAGGCGGACCAGGTAGTCGGCGAGGTCGGCCGTCCACGTCGGCTGGCCGCGCTGGTCGTCCACGACGTCCACGGTGTCCCGCGCGCCCGCCAGCCCGATCATGGTCCGGACGAAGTTCGGCCCGGCGGCGCCGTAGAGCCAGGCCGTGCGGACCACATAGTGCCCGTGCTCAAGGGCCGCCAGCTCCCCCGCCCGCTTGCTCCGCCCGTACACGTTGACCGGCGCGGCCGGCGCGTCCTCCCGATAGGGCAGCGGCGAGGTGCCGTCGAAGACGTAGTCGGTGGAGACGTGCACCAGCCGCGCCCCGGCCCGCGAGCACGCCTCGGCCAGCCAGCCCACCGCCTGCCCGTTGACGCGCAGGGCCGCGTCGGGGTGGGCCTCGGCGTCGTCCACCGCCGTCCACGCGGCGCAGTTGACCACCACGCGCGGCCGGTAGGCGCACACGAAGTCGCGGACGGCCCGCCGGTCGGCCACGTCGAGCTCCGAGCGGCCGAGCGCGAGCACCGGCTCCCCGGTCAGTGCCGCCCGGTCGAGCACGTCGGTGGCCAGCATGCCGCCGCCCCCGGTGATGAGCCATCTCATGCCGCCTCCCGGCGTAAGCGGGCGATCACGCGCTCCACCGGTCCCGGTGCTCGGCGTACCAGCGGACGGTCTCGCGCAGCCCCTTGTCGAACGGGATCTCCGGCCGGTAGCCGAGCGCCCGCAGCTTCCTGTCGTCCAGCGAGTACCTGCGGTCGTGGCCCTTGCGGTCGGCGACGTACTCGACCCGGTCCCAGCCGCACCCGCACGCCTCCAGCAGCCGCGCGGTCAGCTCCTTGTTGGTCAGCTCGGCGGTGCCGGCGATGTGGTAGACCTCGCCGGGCTCGCCCTTCTCGGCGACCAGCCGGATGCCGGCGCAGTGGTCCTCGACGTGCACCCAGTCCCTGACGTTGCCGCCGTCGCCGTAGAGCGGCACGGTGCCGCCGCTGAGCAGCCGGGTGACGAACAACGGGATGATCTTCTCCGGATACTGCCCGGGGCCGTAGTTGTTGCCGCACCGGGTGATCGACACGTTCAGGCCGTGGGTGATGGCGTACGCCTGCGCGATCAGGTCGCCGCTCGCCTTCGAGGCCGCGTACGGCGAGCGCGGCCGCAGCGGCGCGCCCTCGTCCCACGAGCCGACGTCGATCGACCCGTAGACCTCGTCGGTCGACACCTGCACCACCTTCGGCACCCCGGCGTCCAGGCAGGCTTGGAGCAGCGTCTGCGTGCCGAGCGCGTTGGTGCGCATGAACGCGGCGGCGCCCTCGATCGAGCGGTCCACGTGCGACTCGGCGGCGAAGTTCACCACCAGGTCGTGGCCGGGCACGACGCGGGCGAGCAGCTCGGCGTCGCAGATGTCGCCGTGCACGAACTCGTGGCGCACCCCGTCGAGGTTGGCCCGGTCGCCGGCGTAGGTGAGCAGGTCGAGCACGGTCACGTACGCGTCGTGAAGGGTGCGGACGAAGTGCGAGCCGATGAACCCCGCGCCCCCCGTCACCAGGACTCTTGTCATGAACTGATCTGTACCTTGCTGTGATCGCCCAGCACGAGGCGGTGGGCTCTTGGCGTGTTGGGCGCCGGGGTGACCTCGACGTCGTGGCCGATCAGCGACGCCTCGATGCGGCCGACCCCGGCGATCGACGCTCGGGGCAGCACGATCGAGTATTCGATCTCGCTGCCGGTGACCGTGCAGGCGGCGCCGATGGAGGTGAACGGCCCGACGTAGCTGTCGCGGACGAGCGCGCCCGCGCCGATGATGGCCGGGCCGACCACCCGCGAGCGCTCGACCACCGCGCCCGGCTCGACGACCACCCGGCCGATCAGCTCGCTGCCGGCGTCCACCCGCCCTCCGACGCTGCGCTCGACCGACTCCAGCACGAGCCGGTTGACCTCCAGCATGTCGGTGACGTTGCCGGTGTCCTTCCAGTATCCGGAGATGAGCGAGGACTCCACCCGCAACCCCGCCTCGATGAGCCACTGGATGGCGTCAGTGATCTCCAGCTCGCCCCGCCACGACGGCTTCAGCTCGGCGACCGCGTCGTGCACGGCCGGGCTGAACAGGTAGACGCCGACCAGGGCCAGGTCGCTCTTGGGCCGCTCGGGCTTCTCCTCCAGCCCGATCACCCGGCCTTCCGCGTCCAGCTCGGCCACCCCGAACTGGCGCGGGTCGGCGACCTTGGTGAGCATGATCCGCGCGGCCGGACGTTCCCGCGCGAAGCGGCCCACCAGCTCGCTGATGCCGCCGACGATGAAGTTGTCGCCGAGGTACATGACGAAGTCCTCGTCCCCCAGGAACTCCCTGGCGATCAGCACGCCGTGCGCCAGCCCGAGCGGCGCCTCCTGCCGCAGGTACGTCACCCGCAGCCCGAACGCCGACCCGTCGCCGACCGCCGCCTCGATCTCCGCGTGCGTGTCGCCGACGACCAGCCCCAGCTCCGTGATGCCCGCCTCGGCGATCGCCTCCAGGCCGTAGAAGAGCACCGGCTTGTTGGCGACGGGGACCAGTTGCTTGGCCGAGGTGTGCGTGATGGGTCTCAGCCGGGTGCCCGACCCTCCGGCGAGCACGAGTGCTTTCACCGCTAGTAAGCCCCTTCTCCGCGGGTGACGACCGACCAGGTCTTCCACAGGATCTGCAGGTCGAGGATGAGCGACCAGTTCTCCACGTAACGCAGATCGAGGCGTACGGACTCCTCCCAGGTCAGGTCGGAGCGGCCGCTGACCTGCCACAGGCCGGTCATGCCTGGCTTGACCGCGAGGCGGCGGTGCACGTCGGTGCCGTACTTGCCGACCTCCTCCGGCAACGGCGGGCGCGGCCCGACCAGGGACATCTCGCCGCGCAGGACATTCAGCAGCTGCGGCAGCTCATCGAGAGAGTATTTCCGCAGGAAAGCGCCTATTCGCGTGATCCTTGGATCGTTCCTTATCTTGAACAGCACGCCGTCGAACTCGTTCGCCTCCAGCAGCGCGCCCTTGAGCCTCTCCGCGCCCACGACCATCGTCCTGAACTTGACCAGCCGGAACTCCTTGCCTCCCCGGCCCACCCTGGTCTGGTGGAACAGCGCGGGGCCGTCGCTGGTCGCGCGGATCAGCAGCGCGATCCCCAGCAACGGCAGCGCGAGCGGCAGGAGCGCGAGCCCGGCGACCACGCGGTCGAAGACGCTCTTCACGAACTGCCGCGTGCCGTCGAACTCGGGATGTTCCACGTGAAGCAGTGGCATTCCGGCGACCGGCCTGATGCTGATGCGCGGCCCTGCCACGTCGAGCAGCGCCGGCGCGACGAACAGGTCAGTACGCGCGTTCTCCAGGCTCCACGCCAGCCGGCGCAGCGCCGCCCCGTCCAGCTCGGGACAGGCCAGCACGGCCACGGCGTCGGCCCCCTCCCGCTCGACCACGCTCGCCACGTCGGCGAAGGTGCCCAGCACAGGGATGCCGTCGAGATCCAGGTCGGGCGCATGATCGGGCAGACAGGCCCCCACCACCCGCATCCCGTGGTACGGCTGCCGCCTGAACTGCACGACCAGGTCGAGGATCGACTCCCGGTGCCCGACCGCGATCACCTGGCGCAGGTACTCGCCCGCCGCTCGCTTGCGGTGCAGGCGCTTGCGCATCCGGTAGCGGTAGAACAGCGTGGCCAGCAGCGCCAGCGGCAGCATCGCCATCACGAAGCTGCGGGCGATGGCGGTCTGCGTGGCGTACGCCATGATCGCGACGGCGGCCATCAGCCCGGCCCCGCCGTTGAAGACCGCTTTGAACTCCTCCGTGCCTTCCCCGTTGGCGCGCTGGCGGTAGGCGCCGCCCAGCGTCAGCGCCATCGGCCAGGCGATGACGAGGCCGGCTCCCAGCAGGAACTCGGCCACCGGCACGTACGACCCGGCGAGCAACCTGATGCCCAGCACGCACACGCATGCCAGGAGTACGCAGGTCGTGTCGCCGTACAGCAGGAGCCGTAAGTACGCACGCGTCCAGATGCTCGACGCGCGGCGCGGTACGGCCTCGAGGAGCACGACAGCGGACTCCCCAGTCCCCACCCTCATAGCACCACCCTGTCAACTCCGTTCACCGCGATAACTTGACGTTCCTTGCACCACATGGGTTGACAAGTCCCACGTGAACAAAGGGCGGCGGCCCCCACTAAAGAGTAAAGATCCATTCCGAGCTGGGGAATAACGACATATGTCCACAATCGGACGATTGATAGATCGGCTCAGGGGTTGACGGAACGGTCCACAAGTGGCAAGAGTCGGCAAGAGTTTTGCCAGGGAATTTCGGTCGATTTCCGTTATGTGATGCGGCTACGCGGGCGTGAGCGGCCAGCGCCGCGTGAAAGGCCGTACCGGGCAGGCCGTGCGCGCGTCGAAAGGCGTACCGGACAGGCGGCCCGCGCCGAAACGGCGTCTTAGTCGTATTCGAGGTCGGGCAGCGCCGACGGCGGATCCGGGCTGCGCCAGACCACCACCACCCCGTCGTGCGCCGAGTCGGCGGCCAGCGTCAGCCGGTCGACGTCGAAATCCGGCAGGTAACGCAGGCGGGCGACAAACGTGGCGTCCGTGGCCGAGCGCGGCACGACGCAGCCCTCCCCCTCGCGGTCGAGCAGGATGTAGAGGACGTCTTCGCCGGCTTCGGTGACGACACGGACCTCCACCACGTCCTCCCAGGCGAGGGCCTCGACGCTACCGTCCGCATAGTGACGAGTGACGCCCTCTTCCGTGACATACACGTAGGAGTCCGGCATCGGATTGCCGTGCATGGCCGCGATTCTTGCGAGTTACCGGCCACTCCCGCAAGGGTTCGCACTCAAAGGTGCCGATGCGAGCACCACATGGAAGATCAGTCACCACCCCAGGAGTGGCTGAGATGCGCCGCCACGGCCGCCCGCGCCGCCTCCGCGGGGCCGTTCGCGATCGCGTCGAGCAGCTCGCTGTGCTCGGCCACGAGCACGTCACGGTCCTTGTAGACGGCGCGCAGCCGGACCAGCCCGAGCCGGGTCTCGGCCGCGAGCGCGCCATAGAGGCGTTCCAGCCGCGGGCTGCCGACCGCCTCGATGAGCGCCTCGTGCAGGGCCATGTGCTCGGCCACCGCCTCCGACCACGGCGCGTCGGCGGGCAGGGCGGCCATCCTGTCGAGCGCGGCCTGCGCCCCGGGGACCGTCCGGCCGGCCAGCGCGCCGGCCATGAGGTCCTCCAGGGGGCGGCGGACGTACATGAGGTCTTCCAGGTCCGCGAGCGTCACTTCCGGGACATAGGCGCTGCGGTTGCGTTCGCGGCGCAGCAGCCCCTCGTGCACGAGCCTGGCCAGCGCCTCGCGCACGGTCGGCCTGGCGACGCCGTAGGAGGCGGCGATCTCCTGCTCGGGCAGCGTGGTGCCGGGCGGGATCTCACCCGACAACACCCTGCTGCGCAGGGCGTCGGCGAGCGCGCCGACGGTGGAGACGGGTCTGAGGGGCAACGTCACGGCTGCGACTCTAGCTCCCTTTCCGGTACGGCCACCGCCACGAGACTCAGCCCCAGCAGCACCAGCCCGGCGATCGACACCGGGGCCAGCCGCTCGCCCAGCACCACCAGGCCGAGCAGCGCGGCCACGGCCGGCTCGGCCAGGGCCAGGGTGGCGGCCGTGGCGACCGGGGTGGTGCGCAGGCCGCGGCCGTACAGGAAGTAGGACAGCGCCGTGGTGCCGAGGCCGAGGTAGAGCACGGCGAGCAGGGCGCGCGGCTCGGCCAGCCAGCCGACGCCGCTCAGCGCGAGCACCGGCAGCATGAGCAGCGCGGCGCCGCCGAACATCAGCCCCATCACGGCGTTCGACTCGTGTCCCTGGTCGATCGCGCGGGCCGCGGTGACCGCGTAGAAGGCGTACAGCAGGCCGCCCAGCAGCGCGAGCAGGACGCCGGAGACCACCTGCGCCCCCGCCTGAGCGCCGCCATGAGCCTGACCGCCGGCGATCAGTGCGGCGCAGCCGCAGATGGCGGCCGTGGTCGCGAGCGTCCACCGGCCGCTCGGGCGGCGCCCGTGCAGGATCCATGACAACAGGCCGGTGAAGACGGGGCCGCTGCCGATCGCGACGACCGTGCCGATGGCGACGCCGGTGCGGCCCACGGCCGCGAAGAAGCACAGCTGGTACGCGGCCACCGCCACGGCCCCCAGCAGCAGCCCCGGCCTGAGCACGCGCCGCAGCCCGGCTCCCGCCGCGAGCGCGAGCGCGGCGCCGCCGATGACCAGGCGGGCGGCGGCCAGGGCGACGGAGTCGGCGGAGACGAGCAGTCCCGCCGTGCCCGCGGTGCCCCAGAGCACAGCGGCGCCGACCACGGCGAGTGGTCCTGTTCTCATGGTGGACATTGTCCGACAATAAGACAGTCGCAGTCTAGTTGTCAGACAATTTCCTCCAGCAGCTGCTCGACGAACCGCGACGCCGGTGCCGCCACCTCCCCCGCGTAGTCCTCGAAGACGGCGAGACCGTCGTGGATGCCCGGCACGCTCTTGCGCGGCAGCGTCAGCAGCCCCTCGTCCTCGGCCGCGACCCCGCCCTCGACGTGGAAGGCGCCGCCCGCCGCCCGGATCGACACCTCGAACCGCAGCTCGCGGCCGTCGGGCAGGGTGAGCGCGGTGCCGACGCGGGCGCCCGCGGGCGGGAAGAAGTAGGAGAAGGGGGCGCTGCGCACGAACGGGTGGCGTAACTCGGCGAGAATCTCCGACGCCCGACCAAGGGCCGCCAGCAGCCCGGCTGCGGCCAGACTCTCGCTGTCCACCCGAAAAGGTTAGTTCAGGACACCCCTGCGTGACCAGGCGAGGGGTCGGTGGGGCATGACGGAACGGGCTCAGTGGCCAGGCGAGCGCGACGGAGCGGGGTCGGTGGCCAGGCGAGCGTGACGTTCGACGTCGTAGCGCACGCCCTCGTAACAGAGCCGCCCCCGCTCGACCCCCTCGGCCACGAACCCGGCCTTGGTGGCGACCCGGCACGACGCCGCGTTGTTGGTCCGGTGTCCCAGCTCCAGCCGGAACAGCCCGTGCTCCTCGAAGGCCCACCGGGCCAGCAACTCGGTGCCCGCCACCGCGACCCCGCGACCCCGCGCCTCGGGCACGACCCAGTAGGACACCCAGCCGTTAAGGTGATCGTCGATCCTGGTCACCGCCACGTTTCCGACGACCCGCTCCCCCGCGTCGTCCGCCGCGACGCCTCGCCCATCCTCCTGGCCGGCACCCACCCCGACGCCCTGCTCCACGATGGCGAAGGCGTGACCGATCCCCTCCCACGAGGCGATCCAGCCGCGGGCGTCGGTGAGCGTGACGACCGGGAAGGGAGCCTGCCGGCGCAGGTCGGGGGCCTGGAAGGCGCGCAGCACGGCGGGGGCGTCGTCGTCGCACCATGCGCGCAGGCGGACGTTCACGAAGGTCACGCTGCCCGAGATTACCCGGATTGCACCCGTTGCCCGATCGGGTGGTTCGCCTCGAAGTCGGCCACAAGCTGCTTGGGCGCGGTCAGGCACCACGCCTCGGCCACCAGCTCAAGCAGCTCGTCGGCGTCGATCTTGTCGAGGTGCACCACGACCCAGCCGAACCGCCCGGCGGTGAACTGCACCTCGAACACCTCGGGCCGCTCGTTGACCAGCGCGATCTGCTCCTCGATGGTCGCCTTGAGCCCGACGGTCTCGGTGGCCTCCCACAGGTAGCCGAAGCCCTTGCCGCGCACCTTGAGGCCGATCCACTCGCCCGCATGGTTCGTGCGCACCTCGGGCAACTCGTCCAGCAGCTCAAGGAACTCATCCACGGTCACACCCATGCCGCCTGTGTACCAGACGAGTCCGACACTTCCGCGGACTTGAGCAGTCGCTCAAATCGTCGTACGGTCGCCTTAAGCACTCGCTCAAATACACCGGGACGTGCGCATGCGCCTCTACGTCGAGACCCTGATCAGCGCCGACATCGACCGGATCTGGCAGGCCACCCAGGCCCTGGACCTGCACCAGCGCTGGGACCTGCGCTTCGGCCGCATCACCGCGCTCGGCTCCGGCCGACTGCGCTATTCGACGCTGGGCATCAGCGGCACGGCCATCGCCACGGGCGACCGGCACGCCGCCGACGGCACCCGTACGTCGGCGCTGCGCTTCGGCTCCACCCACCCGCTGTCGCCGATCCGATCCGGCGCGGGCTACTGGCGCTACCTGCCCACCCCGGCCGGCACGCGCTTCCTCACCTCCTACGGCTACCGCCCCCGCCTGCTGCCCCGCCGCCTCATGTGGTGGGCCACCGCCTGGTCCTTCGACCGGCTACGCCTGTGGCTGGAGACCGGCGTCACCCCCGAGCGCCTGCTGCGCCGGGCGCTCGGCGAGGTCGCCGTCCGCGCGGCCGCCGTCATCGCGGCCGGCTGCGCGCTGCCCCTCTGGGCGGCCCTGACCGTGCTCGTCGCCGCCCTGCTCTGGCCGCCGCTCCCCGGCACCCCCGCCGCCCGCCGCTGCCTCCACCACCACCACCGCCACCGCCATCACCACCGTCACCGCCCCGAACGTCAGGAGCCGCCATGCCCTCGATCTTCCAGCGCGCGCTCGGCACCCGCTTCGACCGCCTCCACCCTCAGCTCCAGCGCCGCTTCGGCGTCGGGCTCGACTCAGGAGAGGCCTGCGTCGGCACCGGCGTGATGAACCGGGTCTGGAACGCGGGCCCCGTCGTCCGCCCGTTCCTCTCCCTGGGCCGCCGCCGCAACATCCTCGCCACCGACACCGGCACGAACCTGCCGTTCACCATCGAGAACTACCCGTACGCCGACTCCTACGGCCGCGAGACCGTCACCTTCGTCCGCACCTTCCCCAGCAGCCGCTTCGACGCCACCATGGTCTACGACCCCGCCCAAGGGGAGATCGTCGACTACCTGGGCACCCACCAGCACCTCGCCGTCCCCCTGACGCTCTCCGTGGACGACAGGGGCGGCCTGGTCATCCGCTCGGGCCGCCAGCGCCTGCTCGGCCCGCTCGCGCTGCCGCTGCCCGCCGCCGCCTCCGGCACCGCCGTCGTCACCGAGCACTACGACGAGCAGGCCGAGCGGTTCAGGATCGCGGTGACCGTGTCGAACCCGTGGCTCGGCCGCGTCTTCGGCTACTGGGGCAGCTTCACGGTCTCGTACGTGGACGTCGCGGAGCACGGCGTTCCCGCTAGCGTGAGGCCCAGACGGGAGGATGCCCGTCGTTGACCGGCACGGAGTGGGAGCGGTGGCCGACACACGTACGAAGCTGCTCGAAGCGGCGCTGGAGACGCTCAGCACGTCCGGCATGTCCGGCGCGTCGGCACGCACGATCGCCGCCGCGGCGGGCGTCAACCAGGCCCTGGTCTTCTACCATTTCGGCAGCGTCGACCAGCTCCTGTCGGCCGCCTGCGCCCACGGCTCGACCCGGCGCGTCGAGCGCTACCGCGACCGCTTCGCCGCCGTCGCCACCCTGCGCGAGCTGCTCGACCTCGGCCGCGAGGTGCACGCGGAAGAGGCGGCGGAGGGCAACGTGGCGGCGCTGGCGCAGCTCCTCGCCGGCAGCCAGACCGACGAGAAGCTGGCGCCCGCCGTGGTCGCCGGGCTCAACCTGTGGATCGCCGAGGTCGAGCAGGCGCTCACGCGCGTGCTGGCGAACTCGCCGCTGGCCGAGTTCGTGGACGTCGCGGGGCTGGCCAAGGCCACGGCGGCGGCGTTCGTGGGGCTTGAGCTCTACGAGGGCGTCGACGGCGACGGCGCGGCGCAGGCGCTCGACGCGCTCGAACAGCTGGCGGTGCTGGTGACGGCCCTGGAGGACATGGGCCCCGTCGCGCGCCGTGCCGTACGCGCCAGGCTCACTCGTAGTATCGGGCCTCGATCACGTTCCCGTCGGGATCAGGAAAATAGATAGTCTCCGGCGCGATGCCCTGCGCACCGAACGAGTTCGTGCCGGTGCCGGTGATCTCCACCCGGTGTTTCTTGAGGCGTAGCTTGAGGGCGTCGAAATCCTCTTTCCCGAACGCCAGGCAGAAATGGTTGATCTGGTGCCCGGCGCTGCCGTGCACCCCCGTGCCCTCGTCCACGCCCCGCATCACCTCGAAGGACATCAGGTCGAGGATGCACGTCGGCGTGATCCGCACGCTGGGAAACGGTGCCTTCCCCTCACGGAACTCCTCGGCCCGCACTCCGGGCAGCCCGATCACGTGCTCGTAGAAATGGAGCGAGACGAGCTGATCGGAGACCCAGCAGACGAGATGGTCAAGGCGTACGCGCATGAAAACACCTCCGCTTTCCTTCCAATATCCTTTTTTCGTTTCGCCGTGTCCACCTGCCGATGCCGACGGCCGCCGGATGGAAAGCGATGGTTCATTCCGTGTTGGCGGCTGATTTCACGCCGCGTGCTCAGCCGTACTCCTTCTCCGCCTGCCGGCGCCCCTCGAAGACCTCCTCGTGGTCCACCCACCACTGCGGGCCGTCCGCCAGGTTGTCGGCCAGGCTCTCCTCGGCACGGAGCCGCAGCTCGAGAAACCTCCTGCCCTCCGCGCCCACGTCCCGGTCGGTCACCTGGAGCCCCGGGAGGTCCTCGGTGATCCGCTTGGGCATGCTGTCGTAGACCTCCATGTACGCGCTGTTCGCCCGCGCGAGGAAGTCTCGTGCTCGGCTGTCCGGCGTGCCGCCGAAGTCGAAGGTCTCGTGCAGGACACCGCGATCGGGGTCGGCCACCCGCTCGAAGTTCTTCCTGCACCAGTCGCTGATCTCCACGAACGAGCGGGCCGCGGCGTCCAGCCGGCCGGAGACGGCGGCCAGCGCGGTGGCGTTGGCGTAGATCTGCCGCAGCACTCCCTGGGCCCGGTCGGCGGCGGCGCCGTACCAGGGGGCGTCGCGCAGGTCCTGGGCCCGGCGGAGCAGCAGGTTGGCCAGGTCGACCAGCGGCTCCGGCATCCGCCCGAAGAACATGCCGGCCGTGCCCGCGGCGCTGGGCAGGGTGGACACGCTCCACTGCGCCTGGCTCGCCGTCAGGTGGCCGACGTCGTACGACGTGCCGGGCAGCTTCAGGTCGATGCCGCCGTTCGGGTAGAGGTCGCTCAGGTGGTTGCGGTCGCCCGTGATCGGCAGCCGCTCCTTCAGGGTGGAGTCGGGCACGTCGCCGAGCTTGGGGTCGTCGGCGAGGTCGTAGCGGGAGGACGCGCGCTCGATCAGCAGGCCGGCCACGCCGACCTCGGCGTGCAGGTCCCGCCAGAACACGTCCACGGCGTGCGCTGCGGAGGAGAGCATCAGGCCGAGGTGGTACGGCAGCAGCCACTCGCCCTCGGGCACCCCGGGGCCGGCGTCCTGGACCCCGTCGAAGCGCTGCATACCGAACGCCAGGCCGACGATCTGCCCGGCGACGCTCTTGACGCCCTTGCGGTCGATGTGGAACCCGTCACCGCGATGCTCGTCGCCGAGCCCCGGCCAGCAGCCCGGCAGCTCGGGCTCGGTCGGCCAGGTGGACCACTGATCAGCCGCCGTCGGCTCCGGCTCGCGCATCACCACTCCGCTCGGGTCGGGACGCCTCACCTTACGGTGATCGCCTTCCCGCCCGCAATCCGCGGTTTCCCCAGGTAGAGACGCACAAATCCGCCTCTCGCGTTGTGAACCGATCAGCCGTGGCCGACGCCGCCGAGCCAGCTCCGCACGACCAGGTCGGCGGCCTGCGGCGGGTCGAGGTCGGGGAAGCGGTGGGCGGCGGTGTCGACGAGGTCGTCCAGCATCGCGCGGGCCCACGCCACCGGCACGTCGCCGCGGATCAGCCCCTCGTCGGCGGCCCGCCGTACGAACCGGTCGAGCCGCCCGCTCTGCTCGCTCCGCCGCACGTCGGCCGTCGGGTCGGCGCGCATCATCCGCCGCACGTCCACCGGCCACTCCCTGCTGACCGGGACGATGCCCTCGACGTAGCGGTGCAGCGCCACCGCCACGGGCGCCTCCACCAGCCTGGCCTCGTCGAGCACCCGCTCCGAGCCGTCGAGCTTGGTCTGGAAGACGGCGGCGAGCAGCGCCTCGCGGGTGGGGAAGCGGCGGTAGACGGTCCTGCGGTCGACCCCGGCCGCGGCGGCGATGGCGCTCATGCTCGTCGCCGGGTCCTCGGCCAGCAGGCGGGCGCCCGTACGCAGGACCGCCCGCAGGTTACGCGCGGCGTCGGCTCTCATCACCCGATCAGTCTACGCGAACTGTGACACATGCCTCTTTGACAGACCCACATCCGTTGCATATAACAGTATTACTGCCACAATCAAGTGGCACTTATCTCGTGAGGACCACCATGACCACCACCTGGCTCATCACCGGCAGCTCGCGCGGCTTCGGCCGCGCCCTCGCCGAAGCCGCGCTGGAGCGCGGCGACCACGTGCTCGCCACCGCCCGCGACCCGCGCCGGCTCGACGACCTCGTCCAGCGGTACGGCGACCGCGCCCGCACCTTCGCCCTCGACGTCACCGACGCCGCCGCCGCCCGCGCCGCCGTCCAGGAGGCGGTCACCGCGTTCGGCCGGCTCGACGTCGTCGTCAACAACGCCGGCTACGCCAACTCCTCGCCCATCGAGGAGACCCCTGAGGACGACTTCCGCGCCCAGGTCGAGACCAACTTCTACGGCGTCGTCAACGTCACCAAGGCCGCCCTGCCCGTCCTGCGCGCCCAGCGCTCGGGCCACTTCATCCAGTTCTCCTCGATCGGCGGCCGGGTGGGCGGCTCGCCTGGGCTGGCGGCGTACCAGTCGGCCAAGTTCGCCGTCGAAGGCTTCTCCGAGGTGCTCAGCAACGAGGTCAAGCCGTTCGGCGTCAAGGTCACCATCGTCGAGCCCGGCGCGTTCCGTACGGACTGGGCCGGCTCGTCCATGCACATCCCGCAGGTCGGCCCCGACTACGAGCAGACCGTCGGCGCCATGAACTACCGCCGCGCCGGCTTCGACCGCTCGGCCCCCGGCGACCCGGCCCGCGCCGCCCGCGTCCTCCTCGACATCGTCACCCTGGACGACCCCCCGCTCCGCCTCCTCATGGGCGAGGACGCCCTGACCCTCGCCGACCAGTCCTCCCGCGCCCGGGCCGAAGAAGCAGCCCGCTGGCGCCACCTCACCCTCGCCACCGCCTTCCCACCCGGCGAGTGACTCTCACCCGGCCCCGTTACGACGAACGAAGACCCCGAAGCCCGACCCCGTACCCGGCAGACGCATCCCGGCCTCCCGCAGCCCGTCCACGGCTCAGGTCGGGCTGATCGCCCAACCGTGCGCGCCCACCACCTGCAGGCCCAGCAGGCCAAACGCCGGGTCGCGCTGCTGAGCCGGGCCTGGTCGGCGCTCTCAGAAGCGGCCGTCGGGGACGGCCTCGACGAGCGCACCGTCTTCGCTCTGCTCCCGGCGTTCTGGGAGTCCCGCGTCCGGCGTACGGTCTACCAGCAGGACGCGGAACTCAGCCCGCAGCAGGCCGTCCGGGACATCAGGGAGATGTGCCGGCTCAAGTGGCTGGTGCCGCAGGGGCAGGCACGAGGTCGTTACTACGTGGCCGGACCGGCCATGCGGCCTATCGTCGAGTCCGTACGCCAGTCGACGAGCCCCTACACCAAGCCCTATCGCCAGTGACGCCGCCGACGGGTCATAGGACCGCCAGGGCCAGGACTGGTTCGTACGAGATGATGCACACTGTCCGTTATGGCAGCCACAGAACTCGGCGCGGCGCTGCGGCACTGGCGTGACCGGGTCTCGCCCGAGGCGGCGGGACTGCGCGCGGGCGGTCGCCGGCGGGCCGCCGGGCTGCGGCGGGAAGAGCTGTCGCAGCTGGCGGGCATCTCCGTCGACTACCTCACCCGCCTCGAACAGGGCCGCGCCACCCACCCCTCCGCCCAGGTCGTCGAGGCACTCGCCCGTGCCCTGCGCCTCACCAGCGACGCCCGCGCCCACCTCTACCAGCTCGCCGGCCTCGCCGCCCCCGGCGCTGCGACGGTCCCCGCGTACATCCCGCCGAGCGTCCACCGCATGCTGGACCGCCTCACCGGCACGCCCGTCGCGGTCTTCGACGCCGCCTGGACCCAACTCCTGGCCAACCCCCTCTACACGGCGTTGATGGGCGACTGGCAGGGCGACGACCTCAACGCCGTCTGGCGCAACTTCCTCGGCGCCGGCACCCGCGTCCGCCACACCCCGGACTCACTCGGCGCCCTCCGCGCCGCCCAGGTAGCCGATCTGCGCAGAACCGCCGCCCGCTACCCGTCCGACCGCCACCTGCACCACCTCATGAGCCGCCTCCGCACCGAAAGCCCGGAGTTCGCCACCCTCTGGACGTCCGGCGCGGTGGGCCGCCACGAATCAGCCCGCAAGACCATCGACCACCCACACGTGGGCGCCATCACGCTGGACTGCGACGTGCTGGTGGCGGCCGGCGAGGACCTGCGCCTCATGGTCTACACCGCCGAACCAGGCACGGAAGACGCCGACCGCCTAGCTCTCCTGTCCGTCATCGGCACCCAGGAACTCACCGGCCGGCATTGATAGATATTCCGGGCCTACTCGGTGTCCTTCGGGTGCCGAGGAGATGCGTCCTGGGCCGGGCCGAAGTCGCCGCTCGTCGCCTTACGAGCCTCGCGTACTGCGCCGGATCCGCTTTTATCCTGGCAGTGGCTCGCCAGCCCGCAATGACCTCTTGGCTGGTGGCGTCGACGTCCAGCTCGGCCGCATCCGAGAGAGCCTCGACCAGTTCCCGCGTGAACGCACGGAGTTCGTCCGAAGACAGGTGGCGTACCCAGGGGAAGACCTCCGGCATGGCGATGACCAGGGTATGTGCTGTGCAATCGTGCTTGAGCAACGCTAGGAACAGCCGGGAAGCGGTGGCCAGCGTCCGCTCACGCTCTTCTTCCCGATCGGCTGCCGTCAAGTAGAAGTCGGGAGCGTCTCGGTGCGTGACACGGACTCGCCCGAGGCGCGTCGCACGTTCGGCGACCGCTCGCGGATTTCTCGACAGGTCGGAGAAGGTCACCGCTTCTGCATGGCTGGTGCTCACATCCGCAGTTACGTCAGAACTTATTCTGATGTTGGCTGTACGGGGCTACCACCGCCTACCGGAAACGGACCGGGTTGACATACCTGCCGCGTACCACGCGTCCGTAGATTGGCACCTCCTCCGGGATGAGGATGCCACGGGCGAGTCGCCGCTATGTCGGAGGTTGCGGTGACCAGAGGCCGGCTGCGGTTCCCTCTTCGACGTGCCGGCGGTAGGTGACGACCTTGTCGTGGATGATGTCCAGGCCGGCCGTCAGGTCGGCGATCTTCTCCCGTACGGCCCTCTCATGCTCCTCAAGCAGCGCGAGCCGCTCCGGCTCGTTGCCGGGACCGGAGCGGACCAACTGGGCGAACCTCTTCAAGGTCGCGATGGGCATGCCGGACTCGCGCAGCCGGTTGCACAGCAGCAGCCATTCGACGTCGGCCGGTTCGTAGACCCGCTGCCCGCCCGCCGTACGCGGGATCGGGCGGAGGAAGAGCTCTTCGCGCTCGAAGAACCGCAATGCGTGGACGCCCAGGCCGGTCACCTTCGCGACGTCGCCGATGGAGAGGTCGCCGGCCTTCCTGACCATCACGCACCGCCATAGCTTGACCTAGATCGCACTCTAGATTCTAGCCTCCACCGCATGACCATCACGCAACACAAGATCGGGTCGGGGTTCGGCGCGCACAGCACGGCGGACGACGTCCTGACCGGCATCGACCTGTCCGGCCGGTACGTCCTGATCACCGGCGGCTACTCAGGGCTCGGACTGGCGGCCACGAGCGCGCTGATCCGCGCCGGAGCCCACGTGATCGTGCCCGCTCGCCGCCCCGCCGCCGCGACGGAGGCGCTGCGCGGCATCCCGCGGACGGAGGTCTGGGAGCTCGACCTGGCGGATCTCGGCAGCATCCGGACTTTCAGTGACAAGTTCCTGGAGACCGGCACTTCCCTGGACATCGTCCTCGCCAACGCGGGCGTCATGGCTCACCCGTACGAGCTCATCGGCCCCGGCTGGGAAGCCCACCTCGCCATCAACCACCTTGGCCACTACGCCCTGATCAACTGCCTTCGCCCCGCTCTGTCCCAGGGAGCGCGCGTGGTGTCCGTCGCCTCGTCGGGCCACTTCCTGTCGGACATCCGCTGGGACGACCCGCACTTCCGTCGCGGCTACGACCACTGGGTCGCGTACGGGCAGTCCAAGACGGCCAACGCCCTGTTCGCCGTCCACCTCGACACGTTCGACGGCGTGCGCGCCTTCGCGGTGCACCCGGGCAGCATCCTCACCCCGCTGCAACGGCGCATCCCCCGCGAGCAGCAGCTCGCCCAGGGCTGGATCACCCCGGAGGGCCGTCCCGCCGACGGCTTCAAGACCCCGGAGCAGGGCGCGGCGACCGCCGTCTGGGCCGCCACGTCGCCGCTGCTCGACGCGTACGGCGGCGCGTACTGCCAGGATTGCGACATCGCCGACCCCGCCGTCACCGACGACATGCTGATCGGCGGCGTGAAGCCATGGGCGACCGACCCCGGCTCCGCCGCCAGGCTCTGGACGCTCTCCGCCGAACTCACCGACCTCGACACCTTCACGACATAGCAACCAGGAAGCGGCCATCGGGATAGAGGAGGTACCAGCACCTCGGACACGGAGGAACCGATCATGAAGCGACACACCGCGCCATGGCCACGGCCAGAGTGGTGAGTCGGCCGACGGAGCAGCTCGGCGACGCGGAACTCGTCGCCGCCTCTTCGGATGACCCCGAGGCGTTCGGCGAACTGTTCCACCGCCACGCGCCCCGGCTCCACGCCTATGTCAAGCGCCGCCTCGGACGTACGCTCGCCGACGACATCGTCGCAGAGACATTCGCCACCGCGTTCCGGCAGCGAGGGAGATTCGACGGGCGGGCGGAGTTCGGCGCGTGGTTGTGGGGCATCGCCAGCAACTCGATCGCCAAGCATCATCGGCAGGAGACCCGGATGTTCAGGGCGTTCGCCCGAACAGGCGTGGACCCGGCCGAGGACGGCATCGCCGACCTGGTCAGCGACCGCGTCACCGCCACGGCGCAGGGCCCCCATTTGGCGAAGGCCCTCGCCACGCTGAGCGCCCAGGATCGCAGCGCCCTTTTGCTGCTGGCCTGGGGCGAGCTGTCGTACGCCGAGATCGCGGCCGTACTGAATCTGCCCCTCGGCACCGTCAAGGCCAAAATTCACCGGGCCCGGACGAAACTCCGCAAGGCCCTCCTGCGGGAGAACGACCATGGATGAACTCGACGCACTGCGGCGCATGCGGACGGCATTGGCCGAGGAGGAAAGCCCGGAACGGCTCGCCGTGCGGGCGGACTGGCGATCCGTTCGCCGGCCACGCCGCTTCGGAATCCCTTTGGCGATGGCGACGGCCGCCCTGGTCGCGGCAGCGTTCGCCGCCATTTCTGTAACCCCGGACCGGGAGCTTCCCGGCAAGCGGACCCCGGAAAACGCCCTTCTGGTGGCCGCCACCAACGTACAGAGGGGGCCGACCGGCACGTACTGGCACACCACCAGAATCGTCGGGAAGATTCACGCGGTCGGCGAGAACGCGGCGGAGCACTACAAGGTCGAGTCGAGAATGCGGTACGACGCCTGGACCGACCTGCGCGGCACGGGATGCAACGCCGTCAAGGATCTGCCCGCCCGCCCGTGGACCGCCCGCGACAAGCAGAGATGGCAGGCCGCGGGTGCTCCGACAAAGGTGGAGGTCGCGTCGGGCTTCCTCTTCTTCGAAGCCCCCGACAGAAAACAGTCGTGCCGCCAGGTGACCGAACGTCGATTCTTCGGCATGACACCACGCCGACTCGCCGCACTGCCCACCCACCCCGAGGACTTGAAGAACGCGCTGCTGGACCTCAAAGGCAACTGGGAGGCGTACGCACCGAAAGTCACCCGGCAGCCGATCCGGGCACTGGAAGGCGAGAAGCGGATCCGGGCGCTGAGCGACGTGGCCGGCACCCTGCTCGCCGAAGCACCCGCCCCGCCGGCGGTCCGAGCGGCCGCATTCCGCATGCTCGCCGCCCTGCCCGGCGTAAAAGTCGAAGGCCGAACGACCGACCCGCTGGGCCGTACAGGAGTGGTGATCTCCTTGCCGCTGGAAACGACCATCCCTCTCGGCCTCTCCACCGCACCCCGGCAACTCGGCACGTACCGCCGCCAGTGGATCATCAACCCCGACAACGGAACCCTGCTCGCCATGCGAGACCTGGTGGCCACCCCGCCACAAGGCTCCCGCGACCTTCCAACGGGCGACGACGGCAAACCCCGCCGCCTGACGCCCGAAACCCAACCCGACCGCTTCCACCAGCCCGGCGAGCTGGCGGAGTACGCAACTTATGAAGTCGCCGAATGGACCGACGAGACACCAAGCTGAAACCAGGATGCGCGAACTACTGAGGCTTGGATCGGTACTCCGCCCACACGTCGATCGCAGCCCGCTCACCGACCGCCCACACCTCGCAGATCTCCACTGTCTTGTCCTCGGTGATCCGATAGACGACCCGCCAGGTGTTGCGTCCGACCACCAGCTTGCGACAACCGGTCAGCTCCCCGCTCAGCGGATAACCGGCCTCAGGATCGTCCAGCAGAAGGAGTATCTTCTTGAGCACTTCGGGCACCGCGTCCGGGCCGATGCGCCTGAGATCGTCGACTGCCGGCGCAGTGAAGATGACGTCGGACACGACTGACTCATCGTCCGGAAGGGCGGATGCTCCGTGTCGGCCACCAGGCGGGCAACGCCTCGCTTGGCCGCCTCGGTGACGCTCAATTCAGTGGCGTCGTGCAGAACAGTCATAAATGAACTGGACATCGATCTGTACAGAATCCCAGCGCATACGCCGGAGAAGGCCATCGCAGAATCGGACCCGGCGAGCCCCCCCGACTCAGGATCCAGACGGACCCCAGCCCACCGATCGGCGAATCGCGCGTACCACTCCGATGCCCCAAGCGGCGAGCACGCCCACGCTGACCGTGCCGAGCAAGGTGATGAGGAACCAGTCCGTGGAGCCGTCCCGTGGATAGACGTTGTACCGATTACCCGCCTCTATGGCCGGCACCCGATCCCCCACCCGGGCCGGCTCCGCGCCCGGCGTGAGACCGATCCCCCGCCTGACGACTGAGCCGTCATCAGAGACGAAAATCCCCCGCCAGCTGCAACTGCGTCCGCCGCAGTTCCGTTCGGTGGCGGTGAAAGTGCCGGGGATCCCGGTGCCGAACTGCGCCGTGTACGCGGGGACCACCTCGCGTACGGCGGCGAACAGAACGAGCCCGGCCAGCACCGGCACCACCACCCACCAGAAAAAGCGCATCAGCCCTACCTTCCTTCTGGGGCTCAGGCGACGGGGCGGAGGCCGTCCATCAGGAGGTCCAGGAGGCGGGCGGCCTTGGCGTCGTGTTCGCGCCTGGGCGCCACGGTGAAGATGCCGATGAGGGAGTCGGCGACGTCCTCGGCGGTGACGTCGGAGCGGAGGTCGCCGGCCACGCGCCCCGCGTCGAGGATCGTCGTGATGGCCGCCAGCAGCTCGCCCCGGGTCTGCGCATGGGCGATCTCGCCCGACTCGATCATGGCGACCAGCGTGTCGATCATGCCGCTCTTGGCCGCGATCCAGTCCCCGAACAGGTCCATCCAGCGCCGCATCGCCGCCGCCGGAGGCATGCGGTCGAGCAGCTCCTGGGCACCGGACGTCAGCCGTACGACCTGGTCCCGGTAGACCGCGTCGACCAGCGACTCCCGGGTCGGGAAGTGCCGGTAGAGCGTGGCGATGCCGACGCCGGCCTCGCGCGCGATCGCCCGCATCGACGGCTCGGCCTCGGCCGACATGAACATGCGGGTCGCCACCGCGAGCAACTGGTCGCGGTTGCGGGCCGCGTCCGCCCGCGGCGCGCGCATCTCAGCCTCAGTCAAAACGGATCACGCTCCGGTTGTGTTACTGTCATCCCAATAAACGGAGCATAGTCCGTTTCAACGCGTTCCCTCGATCCCCAAGGAGACAGGTGCACATGCAGGAACAGCAGAAGGGCAGAGCGGTCCAGCTCGACGCGTGGGGCGGCCCCGAGGTCCTGGACGTCCGCGAGGTCCCCGTTCCGGAGGTCGGCCCTGGACAGATCCGCGTACGGGTCACCGCGGCCGGTCTGAACCCCATGGACTGGATCATGACCGCCGACGCCGACACCGCCGCCCGGTTCGGCCTGAGCCTCCCGGCCGGGTTCGGTACGGACTACGCGGGAGTGGTCGACCAGGTCGGCGACGGGGTGAGCGGCTACGCGCCCGGCGACCGGGTGTTCGGCGGCGCCCTGTCCCGTGCGATCGCCGACCACGTGGTGATCGACCCGGCCGACGGGAACGCGGCGAACGAGGCCCACCACACCCCGGACGGCATCGACGACCACACCGCCGCCACCCTCACGATCGCCGGCCGCACGGCCCTGGCCGCCGTCGGGGTGGCCGACCTCGGCCCGGGAGACACCGTGCTCATCGGCGGCGCGGGGGGCGGAGTCGGGGTCTTCGCCGTCCAGCTGGCCCGGCTCGCAGGAGCACGCGTCATCGGTACGGGCTCCCCGACCTCAGCCGACTTCCTCCGTGACCTGGGGGCCGAGCCGGCGGCGTACGGCGACGGCCTGGCCGACCGAGTCCAAGCCCTCGCCCCCGACGGCATCACCGCCGCCATGGACCTGCACGGAACGGAGACGGTGGAGACCGCCAGAGAACTCGGCGTCCCAGACAACCGCATCTGCACCATCGCCGCCCAGGTAGAGGGCGTACCAGCCGCCAACGGCGCGAGCACCACCCCCAGCGACCTGGAGGGGCTCGCCCGCCTGGTCGCAACAGGCAAGATCCGGATGCCCATCGCGGCGACGTTCCCCGTGGACAAGATCCGCGAGGCGACGGAACTCCAGGCCACCCGCCACGTCCGCGGCAAGATCGTCATCACCCTCTGAACCGCGCCAGTAGATGAGACTGCAAGCCCTGGGCGTATCGGCAGGCTTCAGGCCTGCCACGCGGCCGCCACCCTCACTTATTGAAGCTTTGCCAAGACAGACCTTGCGCGACCCCAAACTGCTGCTGGACGACTCTGGCCTTGGCGCCTATCGGGCAGGTCTGACCCCATCCCGCGTGTCCGACATGACGGCCCCCGGAGGTCCACTGATGGAGAACTTCGCCCTTGGTGAGCTGGCCCGCCCAGCTCACGTGGTCCGAGGATCCTGTACAGCTCTATCGCTACCGAGATCGAGATGGGGTCGAAGTCGACGGCATACTCGAACGAGCCTCTGGTGAGATCATCGGTATCGAAGTCAAGTCCACCGAAATGCCGTTGTGGACGGCGACGCCTCCACCACCTCCACTTCACTGTACGACGCCATACGACGATTAAGCGTCTCTACATAATCAGTCAAAGAAGATCAAATTTGTATTGAAAGGTGGTAATGCCTGAAACTGGACTACATGCCTGACTCCCGGCGTGGCATCTTCTACGGGATCGCCGCCTACACCATGTGGGGCCTGTTCCCCCTCTACTGGCCGCTGCTCAAGCCCTCCGGCGCCATCGAGATCCTCGCCCACCGCATGGTGTGGTCGCTCGTCGTGGTGGCCGTGGCACTGGCCGTACGCCGGCACTGGTCGTGGGTGAAACAGCTGTTCAGGCAGCCCGCCAAGCTCGGGCTGCTGACGCTGGCCGCGATCTTCGTGACCGTCAACTGGGGCACCTACATCTACGCGGTCAACAGCGGCCACGTCGTCGAAAGCGCCCTCGGCTACTTCATCAACCCGCTGGTCAACGTGCTGTTCGGGGTGGCGCTGCTGCGCGAGCGGCTGCGTCCGCTGCAGTGGGCGGCGGTCGGGTTCGGCGCGCTGGCGGTGCTGGTGCTGACGCTCAATTACGGGCGGCTGCCGTGGGTGGCGCTGACGCTGGCGTTCAGTTTCGGCATCTACGGCCTGGTCAAGAAGCGGGCCAACGTCGAGGCCACGGAGAGCCTGGCCATCGAGACCCTGGTGCTGCTCCTGCCGGCGATCGGCTACCTGGCCTGGCTGCAGACGACGGGGACGGCCACGTTCGGCCAGGAGGGCGCGGGGCACGCGCTGCTGCTGGTCGCGGGCGGCCTCATCACGGCGGTGCCGCTCATCTGCTTCGGCGCGGCGGCGATCAGGGTGCCGCTGAGCACGATCGGGCTGCTGCAGTACATCGCGCCGATCCTGCAGTTCGCCTGCGGCGTGCTCATCGCCAAGGAGACCATGCCGCCCAGCCGCTGGATCGGCTTCTCGATCGTCTGGCTGGCGCTGGCGCTCTTCTCGTACGACAGCCTCCGGGCGGCCCGTCAGACCGCCCGGAGCCGCGTCGCGGCGCTCAAGGCTCAGCCGGAGCGCTCGACCACGTAGTCGCAGAGCGCCAGGAACGCGTCCTTGGCCGGGATGTCGGGCAGGCCCGAGATGTCGGCCCGGGCGCGGTCCACCCAGGCCACCAGCTCCGCCCGCGCCCGCTCCATGCCGCAGTGGGCGCGGAGCAGGGTCAGGGCCTCCTCCAGGTCCTCATCGGCGACCGGGCCGGACAGCAGCGCCGTCAGGCGGGGGTGGTCGCCGGCGGCGAGCGCGTACAGGACGGGGAGGGTCTTGACGCCCTCCTTGAGGTCCGTGCCGGGCGTCTTGCCCGACTGCGCGCCCGAGGAGGCCACGTCGAGCAGGTCGTCGCCGAGCTGCCAAGCCACGCCGATGGCCTCGCAGGCGCGGCTGAGCCGCTCCTCCACGTCGGCCGGGGCGCCCGACAGCAGCGCGCCGAAGCGGCCCGAGGCCGCGATCAGCGAGCCGGTCTTGTCGGACAGGACGCTCAGGTAGTGGCCGATCGGGTCCTCGTCGGCGCGCGGGCCGATCGTCTCCCTGATCTGACCCTGCACGAGCCGCGAGAACGTCTGCGCCTGGATGCGGATCAGCTCGGGACCGAGGTCGGCGAGCAAATCCGAGGCCTGGGCGAACAGGTAGTCGCCGGTGAGGATCGCCACGGTGTTGTCCCACCGGGCGTTGGCGGACGGGGAGCCCCGGCGCACCGGGGCCTCGTCCATGACGTCGTCGTGATAGAGCGAGCCGAGGTGGGTCAGCTCGATGACCACGGCGCCGGGCACCACACCCGGCGCCGACGGGTCGCCGAACTGGGCGGCCAGCAGCACCATCAACGTACGGAACCGCTTGCCGCCCGCCTCGATGAGGTGCTTGGACGCCACCGTGACGAAGGCGTCCTCGCTCTCGACGGACGAGCGCAGGAGCTTCTCGACCGCGGCCAGTCCGTTGGCCACGTCCTGCGCCAACCGCTCGTCCTCGATGGGAAGGTCAACCACGGGAGGCGCGGACATACGAGATCCCCTTATCTGATGAACAGGCTGCTAGCAGCGTCGTTGGCAACACCGAGCACGGACTCCGGATAGAGCCCCACCCCTACCGTAACCAGCAGCGAAACGGCGATGACGGCCACGGTCCCCATACTGGGCACCGCGACTGCCGGGCCGTCGGCGGCCGGCTCGCTGAAGAACATCAGCACGATGACGCGGACGTAGAAGAACGCGGCGATCGCGGAGGCGACCACACCGACGACCACCAGGCCGGCCATCCAGCCGCCCATGGAGTCGCCGGGCTGCGTGCCGCTGTTCAGCGCGGCGGCGAAGACGGCGTACTTGCCGAAGAAGCCGCTCGTCAGCGGGATGCCGGCGAAGGCGAGCAGGAAGAAGGCGAACACGCCCGACAGGACCGGCGCCCGCTTGCCGAGACCGGCCCAGCGGGACAGGTGCCCCGCCTCGCCGCCCGGGTCGCGGACGAGGGTCAGCACGGCGAACGCGCCGACCGTGGTGATGCCGTAGACCGCGAGGTAGAACAGGATCGCCTTGAGCGAGTCGGCGTTCTGCCGCGCGTCGCCGAACGTGGCCATCACACCGACCAGCAGGAAGCCGGCGTGCGCGATGGACGAGTACGCCAGCATGCGCTTGATCTCGGTCTGCGTGATCGCCAGGATCGAGCCGACGATCATCGTGAGCGCCGCGACGCCCCAGATGACCGGCCGCCACTCCCAGTCGAGGTTGCCCAGGCCGACCCAGAAGACTCGCAGCACGGCCCCGACGGCCGCGACGAGGGTGCCGGAGGCCATGAGGGCGGTGATGGGCGTCGGGGCGCCCTGGTAGACGTCCGGCTTCCAGGCCTGGAACGGCGCCGCGCCGATCTTGAACAGCAGGCCCACGCCGAGCAGCGCGAACCCGATGAGCAGCAGCGGGTCGAGCGAGTTGCCCGCGGCCATGGCCTGGTTGATGCCCGGCAGCGAGACGGTGCCCGCGAAGCCGTAGATCATCGCGGTGCCGTACAGGAAGAAGGCCGAGGAGAACGCGCCCAGCAGGAAGTACTTCATCGACGCCTCCTGCGAGAGGAGGCGACGCCTGCGGGCCAGGCCGCACAGCAGGTACAGCGGCAGCGACATGACCTCAAGGGCCACGAACATCATCAGCAGGTCGTGCGAGGCGGGGAACAGCAGCATGCCGCCCACCGCGAACAGGACCAGCGGGTAGACCTCGGTGTGACCGGTGCCGTTGTCGTGGGCCTCGGCCTCCTCCTCGTCGGCACTGCCCGGCACGGCCGCGGCGGAGGCCACGAAGTGACCCTCGTCGTTGATGAGCAGCACGCAGACGAACGACAGGACGAGGATGACGCCCCAGATGAACAGCGACGGCCCGTCCACGGCGAGCGCGCCCATGGCGGCCGGCGTGGCGGACACCTGGCCGCGCAGCGTCTGCACCAGCACCAGCGCGAACGCGCCGGCCAGGCTCAGCAGCGTGAGCGGCACATGGATGGACTTGCGCAGGTAACGCGGCGCGAACGCCTCGACGAGCACGCCGATGCAGGCCGCGCCGAAGACGACCAGCAGCGGCGCCAGCGTGCCGTACTCGATCGTCGGCGCTTCGATGGCGGGGTTCACTGGCCTGTCCCCTTCTCAGCGACGGTGGAGGTGGGTACCTTCACGTTGGTCAGCGTCTGTTGCACTGACGGGTTGATCACGTCAAGCAGCGGCTTGGGGAAGAAGCCGAACCCGATGATCAGGGCGACCAGCGGAGCCAGCACCCAGACCTCGCGGGCGTTCAGGTCCTTGAACGCCTTGACCGGCTCGGCCGTCGGCCCGTTCATGGTCCGCTGGACCATCCACAGGATGTAGACGGCCGCGAGGATCACCGCGACCGCGGAGACGATCGCCGCCACCGTCAGCGCGCCGGACCCGTGGGCCTGGCTGGAGTACGTGCCGATCATGACCATGAACTCGCTGACGAAGGACGACAGGCCCGGCAGCGAGAGACCGGCCAGACCGGCGATCAGGAAGAAGCCCGCGAGCAGCGGGGCGACCTTCTGCACGCCTCCGTAGTCCCCGATGAACGGCGAGCCGCGCCGCGCGATGAGGAACCCGGCCGCCAGGAACAGCGCGCCCGTGGCGAAGCCGTGGTTGACCATGTAGAGCGCCGCACCGGACTGGGCGACGTCCGACATGGCGAACACCCCGAGCACGATGAACCCGAAGTGCGAGATCGACGTGTACGCGATGAGCCGCTTCATGTCGGTCTGGCCGATGGCGACGATGGCGCCGTAGATGATGCTGATGACCGCCAGCACGACGATCGGCATCGTGAACGCCTTGGCCGCGTCGGGGAACAGCTCCAGGCAGAAGCGCAGCATCCCGAACGTGCCGACCTTGTCCAGCACGCCGACCAGCAGCACCGCGGCGCCGGCCGGAGCCTGCGCGGCCGCGTCGGGCAGCCAGGTGTGCACCGGCCACAGCGGCGCCTTGATGGCGAAGGCGATGAAGAAGCCGCCGAACAGCCACTTCTGCATGGCCGGGTCCTGGATGGCCCCGACGAGCTCGGGGAACATGAAGGACTGCTTGCCGGCGACGACATAGAGGCCGATGACCGCGACCAGCATGAGCAGGCCGCCGAAGAGCGAGTACAGCAGGAACTTGACGGCCGCGTAGGACCGCTGGGCGCCGCCGTACGACCCGATCATGAAGTACATCGGGATCAGCATGGCTTCGAAGAAGACGTAGAACAGGAAGATGTCGGTCGCCGCGAAGACGCCGATCATCATCGTCTCCAGCACCAGCAGCAGGGAGAAGTACGTCTTCACCGACCGCTTGGGCGCGATCACCGTGCCGTCGGCGGTCTTCACGCCGTCGGCGTCGTGCCAGGAGGCCAGCACCACGATCGGCACCAGCACCACCGACAGCGCGATGAGCACGAGCGCGACGCCGTCCACGCCGACCCCGAACTTCACGCCGAAGCTCGGGATCCAGTTGTAGGCGGCGGTGAACTGGAAGCGGTCGCCGTCGGGGTCGAACCCGGCGGCCATGACACCGGTCAGGACCAGCGTCGCCAGCGAGAACAGCAGGGTGACCTGCTTGGCCAGCTTGTCACTGCCCTTGGGAAGCAGGGCCACCACGACGGCGCCCACCACGGGCACCGCCATGAGTATCGGAAGCCAGGGTGACATCAGATGTTCCCAACGAGGAGCAGGGCGCCGGTCAGCAGGGCGGCACCGATCAGGATGGACAGCGCGTACGTTCTGGCGAAGCCCGTCTGGATCCGCCGAAGGCGCCCGGAGCTGCCGCCGATGCCCGCCGCCAGGCCGTTGACGATCCCGTCGATGCCGCGGTTGTCGAAGAACACCGCGAGGCGGGTCAGCCACTGGCCGGGCCGCATGAAGAGCGACTCGTTGAGCGCGTCACCGTACAGGTCGCGCCGGGCGAACGTGGTGAGGAAGTTGCCGCGCGGCTGCACCGACGGCACCTCGACCCGGCCGTAGCGCAGCCAGGCGAACACGACGCCGACCGCGACGAGCGCGAGCGTGACGAGCCCTGGCGTGCTGAACGGCGCGAACTCCGGCACCGTGTCGAGGCTGCCACCGACCGCCGGGATCAGGAACTTGTACAGCGTGCCGCCCAGCACCAGATAGGCACCGAGGCCGAGCGCGCCGAGCGAGAGGATCATCAGCGGCACCGTCATCACGAGCGGCGACTCGTGCGGGTGCGCCTCCTTGTCCCAGCGCTTCTCGCCGAAGAAGGTCATGAAGACCATCCGCGACATGTAGAAGCCGGTGACGCCGGCGCCGAGCACGGCCAGCCAGCCGAGAATCGGCTGGTGGTGCACCGCGGTCTCGATGATGCCGTCCTTGGTGAAGTAGCCGGACAGCAGCGGGAAACCGATGATCGCCAGGTAGCCGATGAAGAACGTGACGAACGTGATCGGCATGGCCTTGCGCAGCGCGCCGTACTTCCTCATGTCGACCTCGTCGTTCATGCCGTGCATGACCGAGCCGGCGCCGAGGAACATGTCGGCCTTGAAGAAGCCGTGCGTGATCAGGTGGCCGATCGCGAAGGCGTAGCCCGCGGGGCCGAGGCCCGCGCCGAGCATCATGTAGCCGATCTGCGACATCGTCGAGCCGGCCAGGCCCTTCTTGATGTCGTCCTTCGCGCAACCGATGATGGCACCGGCGAGCAGCGTGACCGCGCCGACGATGGCGGCGGCGAGCGCGGCGCCCGAGCCCTCGGGGAAGAAGAACGCCCCCGAGCGGACCACCAGGTAGACACCGGCGGTGACCATGGTCGCGGCGTGGATGAGGGCCGAGACCGGGGTCGGGCCCTCCATGGCGTCGAGGAGCCAGGACTGCAGCGGCAGCTGCGCGGACTTACCGCAGGCGCCGAGGAGCAGCAGCAGGCCGATGGCGAGCATCGCGCCGTTGGTCTGGCCGGGCTGGATCTGCTCGCCCAGCCCCTGGAAGGTCAGGGTGCCGAACGTGGTCCAGATGACGAACATGCCGACCAGCAGGCCGAAGTCACCGACGCGGTTGACGACGAACGCCTTCTTCGCCGCGGTCGCCGCGGACGGCTTGAACTGCCAGAACCCGATCAGCAGGTACGACGCCAGACCGACGCCCTCCCAGCCGATGAACAGCCCGACGTAGTTGTCGGCCAGCACCAGCAGCAGCATCGCGGCCACGAACAGGTTCAGGTAGGAGAAGAACCTGCGCCGGTGCTCGTCGTGCGCCATGTAGCCGATCGAGTAGATGTGGATCAGCGAGCCCACACCGGTGATCAGCAGCGCGAAGCTGATGGACAGGGGGTCGATGAGCAGCCCCATGTCGACCATGCCGGGGATGAACTCGTACAGGTGCACCGCCCGGCGGCGCTCCTCCGCCCCGAACCCGATCAGCTCGAAGAACGCCAGCACCGCCACGACGAACGAGGCGAGGGACATGGCCACGCCCAGCAGATGGCCCCAACGGTCGGTGAACCGGTTGAACACCAGCAGGATGAACGCGCCCACGAGCGGGAACGCGATCATCAGCCAGGCGTTGCCGATCACTCCACCGGTGTGCTGGACGATCTCAGCGAGTTGAGATTCCACCAGTCACCTCTTAGTACTTCAGCAGGTTGGCGTCGTCGACGGACGCGGACCTGCGGGTTCGGAAGATCGTCACGATGATGGCCAGGCCGACGACGACCTCGGCCGCGGCCACCACCATCACGAAGAACGCGATGATCTGGCCCTCCAGGTTGCCCACCTGCCGGGCGAACGTCACGAACGCGAGGTTGCAGGCGTTGAGCATGAGCTCGACGCACATGAACACCACGATGGCGTTGCGCCTGATCAGCACGCCCATGGCGCCGATCGCGAACAGCAGGCCGGACAGGACGAGGTAGTGGGTCGTCACTTGGTCACCTCATTGCTCTCGGCGTCCTGCTCGGCCTCGGTCGGCGCCGTGCCCTCCTCGGCCGTGTGCTTGATCGCCTCGGCCAGCTTGGGGTTGTCCGGCAGGCGGTCGTGCTCCACGTCGTAGCGGGCGATGTAGCGGTTGACCGAGGACTCGGCCACCGACCCGTCGGGCAGCAGCGCCGGCATGTCGATGGCGTTGTTCCTGGCGTAGGTGCCGGGGCCGGGCAGCGGCGACGGGCGGTCGCCCTGGAAGCGGGCCCGGGACAGGTCCTTCTGCGTCGCCTTCTGGGTGACCCGCTCGCGGTGCGCCAGCACCATCGCGCCCAGCGCCGCGGTGATCAGCAGCGCCGAGGTGATCTCGAACGGGAACACGTACTTGGTGAAGAGCTGCAGCGCGATCGAGCGGATGTAGCCGCCCTGCTGGGTGGCCGCCGCTAGCCCGGCCTCGGGCGCGAAGATCGCGTTGCCCACGGCCAGGATGATCAGCACCGAGAAGCCGACGGCCGCGATGATCGCCCAGAAGCGCTGGCCCTTCAGCGTCTCGACGAACGAGTCGGACGAGTCCACGCCGACGAGCATGAGCGTGAACAGGAACAGCATCATGATCGCGCCGGTGTAGACGATGATCTGCACCGCGGCCAGGAACGGCGCGTCCTGCACGGCGTACAGGACGGCCAGGCAGAGCATGACGGTGCCGAGCATCAGCGCGGAGTACACGGCCTTGCGGTTGAAGACCATGCCGAGTGCGGCGCCGACGGAGACGACGGCCAGCACCCAGAAAGTGATGGTCTCACCCATTGGTCCGCCCCAGCCGGTAGTAGTCCTCTTCGGTCTCACCGAGCCGCATGGGGTGCGGCGGCTGCTCCATGCCCTGCGTGAGGGGCGCGAGCAGCATCTCCTTGGTGTAGATGAGGCTCTCGCGGCTGGAGTCGGCGAGCTCGTACTCGTTGGTCATGGTGAGCGCTCGCGTCGGGCACGCCTCGATGCACAGGCCGCACAGGATGCACCGCAGATAGTTGATCTGGTACGTGCGTCCGTAACGCTCACCCGGCGAGTAGCGCTCGTCCTCGGTGTTGTCCGCGCCTTCGACGTAGATGGCGTCGGCCGGACACGCCCAGGCGCACAGCTCGCACCCGACGCATTTCTCCAGCCCGTCAGGCCAGCGGTTGAGCTGGTGACGCCCGTGGAAGCGAGGAGCCGTCGGCTTCTTCTCCTCCGGGTAGTTCGTCGTGACGGGCTTCTTGAACATCGTGTGGAAGGTGACCCCGAAGCCTTTGACGGGGTTCAGCCAGTCAGTTAGTCCCACTGGGAATCTCCTTGTGCTGCACCCCGTGGTAGTGCGGCAGGTCGAGCGGCGGCACAGGGAAGCCACCGGCCGCCGGCTCCTCGGACAGTTCCTCGAACTCGGCCTCCACCTGCGCCTTCTTCGCCTCCTTGCGCCGCTGGTTAACGGTGTCGAACCGCATCCAGATGGCCAGCGCGCCGACCACGATGACGGCGCCGAGTGCGATGCCGACCGTGCGGCTCTCCTCGTACACCACGAC
>NZ_JBFAQA010000028.1:0-159748 GCF_040677005.1 Nonomuraea sp. NPDC049421 | reverse complement strand
CTTGGCCGGCCCCTGCCACAGCTCCTCGCGCAGCATCCGCATGACGGCGCCGGCGTCCTCGGACTTCATCTCCTCCAGCGCGTCGGCCAGCTCGTTCAGCGCTTTCGCTTCGCTGATCAAGGTGTGCACGTCGGCCTCGGGGACCGCCCCACCCGCCAGCGGCCTGGCCAGCGGCTTGACGATGTCGGGCACCAGGTTCAGATCGAGCGGCATCCGCTACGTCTCCGTCCGCGGGAAGCTGACATCGGCACGCGTTTCCAGGGGGCCCTCCTCCGATCACTTGAAGATCTTCTATCACTCCCGCAGCACCAAACACCACAGAAACCCTTATAACGGGCGTTAGTCCTCGCTACGCTTCCAGGCTGTGAACCTTGACGGAGTCGTTTACAGCAAGGCCCAGCTACGCCGGATCGCCACCGGGACGGGCGCCTTGGCCGGCGTCACGTCCAGGACGACCACCCGGTACACGACGGTGAAGAACGCCGTCCACGTCGCGCTGACCGACGACGAGTACGGCCGCTCCTACTGGGAGGCACGGGGCCCGCAACTCGAGAACATCGGCATCGGCCTCGGTCTCCTGGCCGATGCCCTCGGCAAGCAGGAGAGCGGGCTGGCGGTCGCGCTGCGCAACTACCGCGCCGGCGACGACGCCTCCACCCTGCCCACCTGACGGCCTACCGCTGGAAGTGCCAGAACAGCATGGACGGCGTTCCGGCGATCGCGGCGTGCGCCGCCTCGGGGGCCAGGTCGCAGAGCGCCCACGGCCACACGTCCCACGGCTCCAGCACGTCGGTACGCTCGCGCGGCTCGCCCGCCGGATGCCGGGGTTCTTCGCAGCGCCGTACGCGCAGCCCGGCCGCGAGCGCGGCCCGTACGTAGTCACCGACCGGGTGATGGTAGGTGGCCACCCGCGCGGGACGGCCGCCGGGCAGCCGTACGGGCGGCACCACGCCCCGCGCCACCCCGTCGGGATGGATGTCGGCGAGCACCACGTGACCGCCGGGCCGCAGCACCCGCGCGAACTCGGCCAGCACCGGATCCAGCGCCGGCACGTGCGTGAGCGCCAGCGAGCACACCACCAGGTCCACGGACGCGTCGGGCAGCGGCGAGGCGGCCAGCTCACCGTGCAGGAACTCCGCGTCGGGCACCCGCTCGCGCGCCCGCGCCAGCATGTCGGGTGAGCCGTCGACCCCGCGCACCCGATGCCCGCGCGCGGCGAGAAGCGCGGCGATCCGGCCGGTGCCGCAGGCGGCGTCGAGCGCGTCGCCCGCCGGCAGCCCGCCGACGACCTCCTCGATGAACGGCTCGTCCAGGTCGAACGCGCTGTTGGGCCCGTCGTAGGTGGACGCCCAGATGCGGTAACCCGTCGCGACGTCCACCCGCTCGACCTCGACGGCGGCCCCCGCGAGCCTGTCGTCGTCGAGGAACGCCCGGATCTCGGCCAGCCGCGCCTCGACGAACGCGCGGTCGTGCCCGCCCGTGTAGGCCCGCATGAGGGCGATGCCCTCCAGACCCAGCACGTACGCCAGCGGATGCTCGTAGATCATCACCGCCACGCTAACGACCTGCGTCCGCGGGCGCACCTGATTATCCGGCGGGGGCCTGCGCACCCCCGCGTCAGTGGAAGGTGCCGTGGCGGCCGAGGGTGGTGACCGGGGTGGCGCCGGGGCGGGTCCACTGGGCCGTGGGGCGGCTGGTCTCGCCCCAGGTCGAGTTCCCCTCGTCGTCCGTACGCCAGTACCAGCACGCGTGCCGCCCCTCCGGCCAGCCCTCGGGCTTGTCCTCCCAGGTCTCGCCGCGCCCGTACGGCGTCATGTCGAGCAGCGCCAGGGACGGGTTGGCGGGCTCGCAGCCCCGGCCCGTCGTCGAGTAGGTGAGGAAGGTGCGCTCGCCGTCGCGCAGGTAGCTGGTGAGGTAGCCCGTCGGCCCGCCGGCCGGCCCCTCCACGCCGCGGATGGAGTACCACGGCTGGGGGTAGCCCATGAACGCGACGTACTCGGCCACCTCGTCCCACGCCCCGGGGGTCACGACGGCGAACGAGACGCCGCGCGCGTTGAGGTAGGCGGAGTCCTTCAGGTGCCAGGCCGTGGTGGTGCAGCCCTCGCACTGCCCCTGGGGCGGCGCGCCGTCGTACCACATGTGCTTGTAGACGACGAGCTCGTCGCGCCCCTCGAACAGCTCCAGGAACGGCACGGGGCCGCCCGGCCCGGTGACCTTGACCGAACCGTCGAACTCGACCATCGGCAGCCGGCGGCGGGCGGCGGCGATGGCGTCGCCCTCGCGGGTGTGAGCCTTCTCGCGGACCAGCAGCTCGTCGCGGGCGGCCTGCCAGGTGGCGAGGTCGACGACGGGCGGGCGGCCGGGCTGCGCGGAAGCGCTGGATGTCACGGTGTCCTCCGGTGGTGTTCGGGGTGTCGTCGTACGACTCTGTACGACGCTCACCCGAACAGACCGGCGACCCGCCGGAAACTCATCGCACCCGTTACTGCAGCCCCGAACGGACCGAGGTGATGCGCTGGGTGTTGAAGCCGAGCCAGTGCATCCGCCCGACGTAACGGGCGTGCTCGACCTTGAGGCAGCGGTCCATGATCACCGGCAGGCCGGCGTCCTCGGCGATCCGCGCGCCCTCCTCGTTGATCACCCCGAACTGGCACCACAGCGCCCCCGCCCCGATCTGCACGGCCTCGCGGGCGATGCCGGGCAGCGCGTCGGGCGCGCGGAAGACGTTGACGAGGTCGATCGGCACCGGCACGTCGGACAGGCTCGGGTAGCTGGTCTCGCCGAGTATCTCCTTCTCGCGCGGGTTGACCGGGACGACCTGGTAGCCGTGGCGCTTGAGGTAGTAGCCGACGAAGTTGCTGGCCCGCAGCTCGTTGCCGGACAGGCCGACGATCGCGATGCTCCTGGTGGCGTGGAGGACCCGCTGGATCGTCAGCGGGTCCTGGTAGCGGGCGAGGTCGGTCATGCCGTCTCCTCCTTGGTGCCGATCGTCGCGGCGACGCGGGCGAAGCCCTGCTCGAGATCCCAGATGAGGTCGGTGACCGACTCGGTGCCGACCGAGAGCCGCACTGAGCCTGGCCCGACGCCCGCGGCGCTCAGCTCGTCGTCGCTGAGCTGGCGGTGGGTGGTGCTGGCGGGGTGGATGACCAGGCTCTTGGCGTCGCCGACGTTGGCCAGGTGGGACCAGAGCGACAGGCCGTTGATGAGGCCCTGCCCGCCGGCCCGGCCGCCCGCGCACTCGAAGGAGAACACCGCGCCCGCCCCACGCGGCAGGTATTTGTCCACCAGGGGGCGGTATTTGCTGCCCGGCAGGCCGGGGTGGCTGACGTTGGAGGCCAGCTCGTGGCCGTCGAGGAACTCGGCGACCTTGCGCGCGTTCTCGACGTGGCGCTCCATCCGCAGCGACAGCGTCTCCAGGCCCTGCAGGAACAGGAACGCGTTGAACGGCGACATCGCCGCGCCCAGGTCGCGCAGCGTCTCTGCGCGCAGCTTCATCAGGTAGCCGTACATGCCGAACGTCTCGTGGAAGCGCAGCCCGTGGTAGGCGGGCGACGGGTCGGCCACCACCGGGAAGCGCCCGTTGGACCAGTCGAACGTGCCGGCCTCGACGACGACCCCGCCGATGCTGGTGCCGTGGCCGCCGATGAACTTGGTCGCCGAGTGGATCACGATGTCGGCGCCCCACTCGATGGGCCGGCACAGGTACGGCGTGGCGAACGTGTTGTCCACGATCAGCGGCAGCTCGTGCTCGTGCGCGATGGCCGCCACGGGCTCGATGTCGAGCACGTTGCCCGAGGGGTTGCCGATCGTCTCGGCGAAGAACGCCTTGGTGTTGGGCTGCACCGCCTTGCGCCAGGCGTCGGGGTCGTCGGGATCGACCCAGGTCAGCTCGACGTTCATCTTGCGCAGCAGGTGCTTGAGCTGGTTGACGGTGCCGCCGTAGAGCGCCGACGACGACACGACGTGGTCGCCCGGCTCCAGCAGCGTGAACAGCGCGGCGGCCTGGGCGGCGATGCCGCTGGCGAACGCCACGGCGCCGCTGCCGCCCTCCAGGTTGGCCACCCGCTCCTCGAACACGGCGACCGTGGGATTCATGATCCGGGAGTAGGTGTTGCCGTATTCCTGGAGGTTGAAGTACGCCGCCGCGGACTCGGGGTCCTCGAAGACGTAGCTGGTGGTCTGGAATATCGGTACGGCACGCGCCCCCGTGTTGGGGTCGGGCCGCTGCCCGGCATGCAGTTGCCGGGTCTCGAACCCGAAGGCGCGGGCCTGCTCTTGACGGGGGTGTTGCTCGGTCACCAGTGCCTCTTCTTCGACGTCACCCGGCCCCGCCTCGGGCAAGGAACCGGCGGATGATGGGCGTCTGCCGCGCTTCTTCCAGCAGGAAGCAGTCGTGGCCGTACGGCGCGTCGATCACCTCGAACTCTACCGGCTTGCCCAGAGAGCGCAGCGCCCGGTCGATGTCCTGCGAGGCCGCCGGCGGGTAGAGCCAGTCGGAGCTGAACGCGATCAGCAGCGTCCGCGCCCGCACGCCCTCGAGCGCCCGCTCCAGCGATCCGCCGCCGTGCTGCCTGGCGAGGTCGAAGTAGGTCAGCGCGCGCGAGATGTAGAGGTAGGTGTTGGCGTCGAAGCGCTTGACGAACGAGTCGGCCTGGTGGCGCAGGTAGCTCTCCACCTCGAACTCGGGCTCGGTGATCGTGTAGCGCAGGTCGTCGGCGAACTGCAGCCGCCGGGCGAACTTCTCCTCCAGCGCCGGCCCCGACAGGTAGGTGATGTGGCCGACCATCCGGCCGATGCCCATGCCGGCGTCGGGGGCGCGGCCCGTACCGTAGTAGTGGCCGCCCTGCCAGGCCGGGTCGCGCATGATCGCTTCGCGGGCGATGGCGTTCCATGCGACGCCCTGCGGGTGCAGCGCGTGGGTGCTGGCGATGGCCACGACGGCGTCGACCTGGTCGGGGTGGCTGATCGCCCATTCCAGTGCCTGCATGCCGCCGAGCGAGCCGCCGGCCACGGCCGCGAGCCGCTCGATGCCCAGGGCGTCGAGGAAGGCGCGCTGGGTGCGTACCATGTCGGCGACCGTGATGACCGGGAAGTCCGCGCCGTAGGGGCGGCCGGTGGCGGGGTCGGTCGAGGACGGGCCCGTGGTGCCGCGGCAGCCGCCGAGCAGGTTGGTGGAGATCACGAAGTAGCGGTCGGTGTCGAACGCCTTGCCCGGGCCGATCATGCCGTCCCACCAGCCGAGCCCCTTGGCGCTCGACCCGTCGCGCTCCTCGGCGCCGAAGCCGTCGCGGGTGCCCGACTCGGGCGGCGCCTTGGCCACGCCGGCCGCGTGGGCGTCGCCGCTCAGCGCGTGGCAGACCAGGATGACGTTGTCGCGCTCGGGGGAGAGGGTGCCGTAGGTCTCGTACGCCACCCGCACCGGGTGCAGCTCCCTGCCGCAGTCGAGCCGTACGGGGTCCGGAAGGTCGAGGTGGAACGTTTCGACGACGCCCACGGAGCCGGCCTCGGACGTTCTTGCTGGCTGCGACATGGGGCTTATGGTAGCCGCCACTGCCGGTATATGGTCAAATACCTACCGGAATACCCGGAAGCGAAGGGCGAGAGGTATGACCACGGTCACCAACGGTGTCAACGTACAGGCACTGCTCGAAGCGCGTGAGGCGCTCAAGGGCGCGCCCGAGGCCGCCCAGTTCGTCTGGCGGGCCTCTTCCAAGTGGCAGAACGGCGTGCACAGCACGACGACGGTCAAGGAGTTCTTCGGCCTCGGCGAGGAGCGCAGCCACCGCAAGGAGGCGGTCTTCGACGCCGACCACCCCGAGGTCTTCGCGGCCGAGGACAACGGCATCACCCCGATCGAATACCTGCTGGTCGGCCTGGCGAGCTGCCTGACCGCCGGGGTGGCCTCCGTCGCCCAGAACCGCGGCATCCAGCTCCGCTCGGTCGAGGCCAAGCTGGAGGGCGTCCACGACATCCGCGGCATCCTCGGCGCCGACAGCGACGTGCGCAACGGCTTCAACGACATCAAGGTGACGTTCGAGATCGACGCCGACGCCTCGCGTGAGGACATCGAGGCCCTGGTCGCCCAGTCGCAGAAGCGCTCGGCCGTCTTCGACGCCCTCACCAACCCGACGAACGTCACCGTCGACGTCGCCTGAGGGAGCGAAGCATCATCGAACGGGTCACGACGGTCGTCATCGGCGCGGGGCACGCCGGCCTCGCCGCCTCGCACTTCCTGCGCGCGCGCTCGATCGACCACCTGGTGGTCGAGCGCGGCGAGGTGGCCAACTCCTGGCGGCGCGAACGATGGGACTCCTTCCGGCTGCTCACCCCCAACTGGCAGAGCCGCCTGCCGGGCCTGGCCTACGACGGGCCCGACCCCGACGGCTACATGACCACGAAGGAAGTGACGCAGTTCATCGAGCGGTTCGCCGCGCTCGCGGGGGCGCCCGTGCGTACCGGGACGACCGTCACGTCCGTACGGCCGTCCGGTGACGGCTACCACGTCACCACGGACCGCGGCGAGATCGCCTGCCGCACGGTGGTGATCGCCAGCGGCGCCTGCAACCTGCCGTCGGTGCCGTCCTTCGGCGCGGCGGTGCCGCCGCAGGTGAAGCAGCTCACGCCGTACGACTACCGCGAACCGGGCCGGCTGCCCGACGGCGGCGTGCTCGTCGTCGGCGCCTCGGCGACCGGCGTGCAACTGGCCGCCGAGCTGCGCGCCTCGGGCCGTCCTGTCACGCTCTCGGTGGGCGAGCACGTCCGGCTGCCCCGCACCTACCGCGGGCGCGACGTGCTCTGGTGGATGGACGCCTCCGGCGTGTGGGACCAGCGCCACGACGAGCTGGACGACCTGACCAGGGCGAGGCGGCTGCCGTCGCCCCAGCTCGTGGGCACGCCGGAGCGGGCCACGCTCGACCTCAACGCGCTGACGGCGACGGGGGTCGAGCTGGTGGGCCGCTGGGCCGCCCTGCGCGACGGGAAGGCGCTGTTCTCCGGCGGGCTGCGCAACGTGTTCTCGCTGGCCGACCTGAAGATGAACCGGTTGCTCGACACGTTCGACGCATGGGCGCGCGAGAGCGGCCGCGACGGTGAGGCGGGGCCGCCCGAGCGGTTCGAGCCGACCCGGGTGCCCGCCTCCGCGCGCTGGCAGCTCGACCTGAACTCCGGCGAGATCGCCACGATCATCTGGGCGACCGGGTTCCGTCCCGACTACGGCTGGCTGGACGTGCCCGTGCTCGACGAGAAGGGTTTCCTGCGCCACGACGGCGGCGTGGTGGAGGCGCCGGGGCTGTACGCGCTGAGCCTGCCGGTGCTGCGGCGGCGCAGGTCGACGTTCATCAACGGCATCGAGGAGGACGCGCGGGAGGTGGTCGCGCACCTCGCCGGCCACCTGGCGGAACGGGCGTGACCGAGGGGATGTCCGTTCTCACACCCGCCGATGCCCGATATTTACCCATTGCCACCTATATGGGTATTCCGTAGATAATGCGGGATGGCAGAACGCGATCTACGGACCGGCGACCCCCAACTCGACCGGGTCATGGCGGAGTTCAAGGCGAACTCGCGCGAACTCTCCGACGTCATGGGCCTCGTCGGCGACGTCGCCGGTGAGGCGGCGAGCCCCGACGGCAAGGTCAGGGTGCGCGTCACCGCGTCGGGCCAGCTGACCGGCCTGCAGATCGACCCCCGTGCGATGCGGCTGGGCTCGCAGGAGCTGGCCGAGGCCATCCTGGAGGCCTCGCGGCGGGCGACGGAGGACGCGGCCCGGCGTGTCATGGAGGTCACCCGCCCCTACCTGTGAGGCGTCAGACGCGGGGGATGAGGCTGCGGGTGCCGTGCACGATGAACTTCTGGTACATCTCCTCCTCGGTCAGCCCGTGCTCGGTGCCCGGCAGCGGGTTGTCGCCGTGCTGGACGTCCATGGTCATCGAGTACGCCGTCGAGGCCGTCATCCTGGGCAGGAAGTTGCCGGTGTTCAGCGTCACCCCGTTGGGCAGCTCGACGTTCTGGGCGACCGCGCGCAGGCCCGGCACCTTGGTCATCAGCGCGGCGCCGCCGTCGACCACGCTGTCGAAGATCATGTTGGCGTAGAAGTGCTCGCTGAACGTCGTGAGGTTGTGCTCCAGCGACTGCACGTCGTTGCCCGACATGTCGGTCTTGATGCCGCCCAGCTTGTTGATGGCCAGCGGCAGCACCACCTGCCCGGTGGCGTAGGTGGCGCTGTCGAGCACCCAGTACAGCCACGTCGGGATCAGCATGGCGATGAACCAGTGCGCGGTCTGCTTGAACAGCAGCGCCTGCCGCTTCATGATCGCCTGGAAGATCTTCCAGGTCAGCACCTGATAGCCGATCGTGAACATCATGTCCACGGTCAGGATGTAGCACAGCACCTTGATGGCGTGGTTGACCTTCTCGATCACGTCGGCGTAGGCGCGGCAGGCGACGGCGGCCTTGCGGTGCCTGAGCGACACCTCCAGGACGACGGGACCGTACTCCTCGGTCCAGAACTTCTTGAACTGCGACACCGCGGGGCCGGCGCTGGTGGTCCACACGGCGGTGGCGGCCGCGTTCGCGGTCCTGAAGTGCTCGTCGATGGTGTCGGCGACGTCGTCGAGTACGTCGGCCGCCTTCCTGATCGTGGCGGGGTCGCCTTCGAGGTAGGAGACGCCGAACAGGAACTCGGGCGCCAGGATGCCCGCCGCACCGGCGCCGGCCATCCCGCCCGCGGCGACCTTGGTCGCGAGTCCGATGGGCACGCGCGGCTCCTCAGTCGCGCTCTACGGGAGTGGACGGCACGGCGAGCGGTCGGTCCTCGCGCTCCGCGAACTCCTTGAGCGCCTTGAGGTGCTCGTTCTTGACCATCATGCTGGCCCACTCGGCGTCCTTGACGTTCGAGCTCATCGCCACCACGGCATCCCCGATGGCCTTGTACGACTCCGTCAGGTCGCGCAGCGCCGTGCCCAGGTGGTCGCAGGCGGCGTCGAAGCCGGGGTGACCGTCCTGGCCGCGGCGGAAGATGCGGGCCGCCTCGTCGCTGTCGGGGTTGCCGAAGTAGGGGACCAGCGGCCCGAGCGTCTGCCAGGTCCTGTTCACGGCCTCGCCGAACTCGCCACCGCCGTCGTGGATCGCCCGGCCGCTCTTGCGCATGCTCGAATGATCGATGTCCACGTGGTCTCCTCCCCGTACAACGCCTGAGCGGCCAGTCTCCGCACTCTTCGTTTCGGTCAGATGACCATTTGATTGCCGTTCGTGCAGTTTGATGACTAAAAGGGCCTTGTGGTGCCTGGTCAGAGAGTCGGCCGCGCTGCGTTCGCGGACGCTGGGTCACTCGCGTCCGCGAACGCCCGGGCGTCAGGCGGTGGGGTCGACGATGACCTTGCCCACCGCGTGGTTCTGGACCGCGTTCTGGGCGGCGGCGGTTTCTGGCAGCGGGTAGCGGTGGATCGGGAGGCCATGTGCCTCGCCCACTCCCAGCGCGCCGTCCCGGAGCGCCGCCGTGACGTCGTCGGCTGCGGCGGCCATGCGGTCCGCGCCGGTGAAGAGGATGAGGAACTGGTAGCGGACGTCCAGCTGGAGGTTTCTCAGGATGTCCAGCTCCACCGTGGAGCGGTCGTCGGCGTAGACGGCGATCGTGCCGCCGTTCTTGAGTACCGCCAGGTCGAGGTCGGAGTTCGCGTTCACGGCGACCTCGACGACGATGTCCACGCCGTCCGGGGCCGCCGTACGGATGCCGGGCGCCGGGTCGGTTTCCCGGTAGTCGAAGACGTGGTGCGCGCCCGCCGCGGTGGCCAGCGCCGCCTTCTCCGGGCTGCTGACCGTGGCGAGCACGGTGGCCCCGGCCCAGCGGGCGAGCTGGATCGTGGCGTTGCCGACCGCGCCCGCGCCGCCGTTCACCAGCACGGTGTGGCCGTCCAGCGCCTTGGGGGCGAGGCGGCGCGGGCCGTTCTCGGCGGCGATCAGCGCTCGGTGCGCGGTGAGCGCGGGCACCCCGAGCGCGGCGCCCAGCTCGTACGAGGCGCCGTCCGGCAGCGGCCGCACCAGGGACGCGGGCAGGACGGTGTACTCCTGGGCGGTCCCGCCGTTCTCGATCAGCCCGGCCGCGAACACCCACACCCGGTCCCCGGCCGCGAACTCCTCGACCCCGGGACCGACCGCGTCGATCACGCCGCCGCCGTCGTGGTGCGGGGTCACCTCGGGGTACAGCATCCCCCAGGTGAGGGCGGTGCGGGCCCGCCAGTCGGTCGGGTTGACGCCGGAGGCGTGCACGCGGACGCGGACCTCGCCGGGGCCCGGCTCCGGTATGTCACGCTCGATGAGCTTCAGGACGGAGACGTCCCCCTGCTCGCGGTAGGCGATGGCTCTCATCTTCTTGTCTCCTCGGTCAGGTGGTCGCGGGCCCCGTCATGAGCCCGCCGGTTCGATGGCAGAGTTGTCGTGGAACAGACAGGTGGGGTCCCATCGGCGCTTGAGCTCGCGCAGCCGCCGCAGGTGGGCGGGCGGGAAGGCGCGTTTCCGATGCCGAGCCGCGTACCGGACGGCCTGCTGCACTTCGGCGGCCGTGCGCGGCCGCAGCACCAGCCCCGGCTGAGCGCCGCGAAAGTACCCGGACGTGCTCCCGATCCCAGGCACCAGCGCCCGAGCCGCCAGCCCCCGGGCACGGGATCACCCCCGAGCACCGGCCCCTGCCAGCGACGCCCGGCCAGGTGCCCGCCGCCTCGACCCGCCCACCACCTGACGCGACACCCGCCGGCTGCCCGGCCTCCTGCCCCGGGCGCTGGTCCCCTCGCCACCCTTGTTCCTGGGCTCGGCGACGCGCTCGCGGATCTCCTGTGCGGTGCCGTGGGCGAAGCGGCGTAACTCTTCCGGGTCGTCGGTGGCCACGATGAAGACGCTCACTCCGTCCTCGACGGGCGAGCCGCGCGAGGTCTTCGGCCTTGTCGCCGGAGGTGATGCGATGGAAGGCGCCATCCACGTGCAGCGGTGACGGTTCGTCGCCGGCCCAGACGCCGCGGATGACGTCCACCGCCTCGCCGAGCGCACGCACCGACTCGGCGACGTGCTGCGGCCGGGCGGCGTCGGGTGTGACGAAGCTGCCGAAGCGCAGCTCGTGACCATGGTCGGGCATGGATCAAGGCTTGCCGACACCTGCGGGAGTGCACAAACGGGGGGTAACCAACTTACGAGAAGTAACTACAAGAAGTCAGGGAAGCGACTTACGATGGGTAAGTGACCATTTCCAGGACGGCTCCGATTCCCCAGTGGGACCACACCAACGAGGCCGAGTGCCGCCGCGCCGGCCGCGCCATCGAGGTCGTCGGGCAGCGCTGGGCGCCCGGCGTCCTGCTCGCGCTCGACCGGGGGGCCGAACGGTTCAGCGAGATCGCCGCGCTGGTGGAGGGCATCTCCGCCCGCATGCTCACCGTCCGGCTGAAGCAGTTGGAGGCCGCCAGGCTGGTCGTGCGCACCGTCATCCCCACGACCCCGGTCTCGGTGCGCTACAGCCTCTCACCGCGCGGCGCCGACCTCCTCGCCGCCCTCCGCCCGATGGCGGACTACGTCCAGCGCTGGAACGACGACACCGACCCTCAAGATTGACCCGTACTTCGAGCACATCGGCAGCCCGGTGCCCATCCATAGTCGGACGCCGAGCAGCCTGGTAGTCCCGGTGAGGGTGGGATTCTCGCGATGGTGTCGACCAGGAAATGCTGGGATGATCGTCGTCGTTTCTCGGCTCAAATTGTCATTTGATCAGCACTATTCGCTGATATGAGCTAAGTGGAAACATTGCACGGCATCCGAGCGATGTCCACATGTGAGCACTGGATCTGACGACTGGGCACTCGGGTCGGAGGCGAGTGCGCCCGCAAGTGTCTCGCCGCGCGACGACATCGCCCGTCAATGGGCACTTCGGTACGCCGCCTCTATCATGCACTTCGTTCGTCGGAAGACCGTGGAGATCGATTACGTGGAGTCTGCGTCCGTCTGGCTCGGCAAACAATCGGTCACCTATCATGGTCATCTCGGGAAGCCGCCGCTCGAGATCGATGCCGCTGCCCAGGCCAGATTTGAATCATTAGCGCAAGACCAACCCCCGCCCGGCGGTGACGAAGGGCTCGGGTCGATTCTGATCATGGGTGAGGAAGCGACGCCGGCAGTGGGCTGGAACCCACATGTCCCCGGCAGAGTCTCCATATTCCGGGCGGATCCAATAGATGGAACCAGCAGTCTGGCTCACTGTGGCGATGGTTTCGCCAGCGTTGTAACGGTTGATTCCACTGCTCAGGGGAACCGACCGTGGCGCCATCTGGCGGGGGCCATCGTGCGAAGTGATGGCTTGACGATCTCATGGTCGAGAAGTGCGGTATGGGCGCACCATGTCGTTCTGGACATGAAGCCCTTGACGGCTAGGGATGTGCCGAAAATATTGCATTATGGCATCGTGCCGCCGTTTGTGACGCGCGATGTGGATGAGATGATACGAGCCGATGTGTCCGCCTCCGGGGCGACGGTGGCCGCGCAGAGCGCGAAACGACGTGAGGCGTTACAGGAGAAGTTTCCGAGGCTGCAGTTGGTGAGCAACCATCTCGATTACAGAGCTGGCACCACCGCCGCCTGGCAGCTATGTAAGGGTATGCTCGGCTTCATCGTCGAACTCAACACGACTACGATCCACGACTCTGCTCACCTCTATCCATTCTACTTCCTCGGCGGGCAGATTGTCACTCATGACCTCGAACCGGTGCGTATTCTCGAGGTGATGCAGGACAATGCGGGGCCGGAGTCGTTGGAAAGAGTGATCCCTCCCTACATCGCGTACAGTAATCCACGTTCGCTTGATCTGATCAGAAGATCAATGGGACCCGGGAAAAGATAGGGTCTCGTCGTGGACAACGCATCCGACTTGGACTCGATACGAGCACCCGCCGCAAGCAAGATATTCTGCAGTTATCGGCGTGCGGATAATGACACAATCTTCAGAGATACGGTTGACCATCTCGTGGCCGACATGAAGTCGCTGCACGAGGCGGAGACCGGGCGAACTCTGGAGATCTTCTTCGATCGCGAGGAGCTGGGCTGGGGTGACGATTTTCGAGAGGTCATAGACCGCGCGGTCCAGGAGGCCACGTTCTTCATGCCGATCGTGACGGCTCGTTACTTCGACAGCGAATGGTGTCGCCACGAATTTCTCACCTTCTATCGTAAGGCGCGCATCCTCGGAGTGACGGAACTCATTCTGCCGATCGTCCTCGCGGGCGCTTCCTTCGTGCGTACCGACAGCTCGGACAAAGTCGCATCAACCATTGCCGCGATTCAGCATGCTGACTGGAGCAATTTGTGGCAGGAGGGGCGCGGGTCAGCCGCATGGCGAAGCGCAGTCACCGAACTGGTACGGCGGATCGTCGATCTCAGGGCCCTCGTCGAGACGCAGTTGAATCGACAGGTTCTCAACCAGACCCGCCTTGAAAATCTCACCGAAGGCGAGGATTTCCCCACCGACCCGGTGAGGCGACGTCAGCCGTCGGAAGTCGTACAGGCGCTTGGCTCGAAGGGGTCTTCCGTGCTGAACGGGGTAGAGCGCGTGATGAGGGATGTCATTACGTTCTTTGCTGCATTGGACGAGGCGGTTCGCGCCCTCGACGGCCCTGGAGGAAGAGGAAACAGCGGCCTGAGCGACGGCTTCGTCGTCGATGCCCACTCTATCGAGCTGGCGGCGCGAGACATGCTCACGGACGCATTGGACTTCGACGCGGCCCTGCAAACGCAACTACGCCTCACCTGCTCCCCGGCGAGCCGAATGTCGTTGGGCAGAGTGGTCGTGGATGTTCGTGATCGGGCGGCTGGGCTCGAAGATTTGAGCAATGGCTTACTGTACGCTCCCGCGCTTATTCGCAAGCTCGACTCGACTCTCCGGATGCGACCCATCGCGTCTCTTGCACAGGCCATCATGAAGACCATTCGCGACCTCATCAAGCTTCTGTACGAGTGGATCGCGCTGGACGTACGTTCGCTCGAGCCCGCAGACCGCGAGGGGCGAATCACAGGTTGAGATGGGCAGGCGGTACGAGCCATAGCCGGTCGCCATCCAGATGCCGAGGCAGCGGAAGGGCCGGGCGGCGGTCCGCCCGGCCCCTCAGCGGGTCAGATCAGTTCGCTCTTGTAGAAGATGCTGGCCACCCGGGCCCCTGACTCGCCCGATGCCAGCCCCAGGCACAGCCGGGGACGGCCGGCGGCGATCTGGATGCCCATGCCCTCGGGCTCGCGGAAGTCGAGTGACCGGCCCGCCTCCGTGCGGGCCCGCTGGACCTGCTCGCCGGTGCGCAGGTCGAAGCAGGTGACGTGGGCGTTGCCCGGCGGCGGGTTGCTGTCGCTGTAGGCGGTGCCGTCCAGCATGTACGCGAAGTTCCCGTAGACCGCGTACCCCTGGAAGGTGCCGAGCCCGCCCGGCTGGGCGACGTGGAAGATCGGCTCGTACCGGCCCGCCTTGAACTGCCCCAGCGGGTAGACGGCGTAGCGGAAGGTGCCGTTGTCGTTGTAGCGCATGACGATGCGGTTGGTGGAGGGGTCGATCGTGCAGGTGACGTTGCGGACCCCGGCGATCGGCTCGTGCTTGGTGAGCTCCGGCGACGAAGGGGTCAGCGTCCGCCCGTCGACGAACTTGAACCGGGCCAGCTTGGTGCCGCGCGAGCTGGTGCCGTCGGGGATGCCGTCGGTCTCCGTCCACAGGTACGCCGACGTGCCGGACGGCTCCACCCCGCACTGCACGCCGTGCCCGAACCCCATGAGGTACATGTGCCCGAGGATCGTGCCGGACAGGCTGAGCTTGGTCAGGCAGAGGTCGCCGGCCGCGTTGGAGCCGGAGCCGTTCTTCACCTGCAGCGTGTAGATGTGGCCGTTGCGGTTGTCGAAGGCGAAGGACTGCAGGACGGTCTCGTCGTACAGGGCCTTCTTCCAGATGAGGGAGGTCGAGGGGGCGGTGAGCTGGAAGCGGCCTTCCGCGGCGAGCGCCGGCTGGGAGGCCAGCGCGGCGGCAGCGGCCGTACCTGCGCCGATGGTGAAGAGGCTCCTACGGGAAACGTTTACAGGGGGCATGCGTAACGATCACCTTCCTGAACTGGAAGCCGAGCGGACAGGCGCGCCGTCAGGTTAACACCGGGGTGTCAGGGGGGCGAGGGGTTGGAGTTACTTCCGTAACATTCGTGACATATAAGGCGAAAGAGGTCGGGGCGGAGTGCCCAGATCTCGGATGGCTGGCGTGTCATCGTCCGCATCGGCGGTGGCCGCGGCAATCATGCTTGCTGTGTTGAGCAGGAGGTCCTTCCTGGCGGCGGGGTTCACGACCGGCCTGCCGTCCCTGGTGCCGTCGGCCGATTTCGGCGAGCCGTTCACGCTGGGCGTCGCCAGCGGCGACCCCGACCCGGGCGGGTTCGTGCTGTGGACGCGGCTCGCGCCGGACCCGATGGCCGAGGACGGGTTCGGCGGGATGCCGCAGGAGCCGGTGCCGGTCCAGTGGCAGGTCCTCGCCGACCCGGCGGGCAAGACCGTCGTCCGCAGCGGCACCGAACTGGCCGTCCGCGACTGGGCGCACAGCGTGCACGTCACGGTGGCCGGGCTGCGGCCCGGCCGGCCGTACTGGTACCGCTTCAAGGCCGGCCCGTACGTCTCGCCGACCGGCCGCACGCTCACCGCCCCCGCCCTCGGCGCGATCGGCCGCCCGCTGCGCATGGCGGTCTGCTCCTGCGCCAACTACCAGCACGGCTACTTCACCGCGTACGCCGCCATCGCCGCCGAACAGCCCGACCTCGTGCTCAACCTCGGCGACTACATCTACGAGCAGGGCAGCGATCACCTGCTCGGCCCCGGCGTCAAGGTCCGCGACCACGGCGGCCCCGAGGCCGTCACGCTGGCCGACTACCGGCGCCGGCACGCCCTCTACAAGACCGACCCCGACCTGCGCGCCGCCCACGCCGCCGCGCCCTGGGTGGCCGTCATGGACGACCACGAGGTGGTCAACAACTGGACCAACCTGATCCCCGCCGAGCGCCGCCAGGCGGCCTTCCGCGCGTACTACGAGCACCTGCCGCTACGCCCCGCCGCCCGCCCCGGCGGCACCGCCATCCAGCTCTACCGGCGGCTGCGGTGGGGCGGCCTGGCCAGCCTGCACGTGCTCGACACCCGCCAGTACCGCGACCCGCACCTGTGCGGCGCCGGCTTCAATGACTGCCCGGCGCCGGACGGGCCCAGCCGCACGATGCTGGGCCTGGACCAGGAGCAGTGGCTGCTCGACGGCTTCCACCGCTCGCGCGCCCGCTGGGACCTCGTCGGCCAGCAGGTCTTCTTCGGCCAGCGCGACCGCGACCCCGGCCCGGGAAGGCTCGTACGCCAGGACGCCTGGGACGGCTACACCGCCGCCCGGATGCGCGTCAGCGAAGGCTGGGTGGAGGCAGGCGCGCGCAACGTCGCCGTGCTGACCGGCGACGTGCACGCGCACTGGGCGGGCGACCTCGTCCTCGACTACGACGACCCGGCGGCCCGCCCGATCGGCGCCGAGTTCGCCGTCACCTCGATCACCACCGGTGGCGACGGCACCGACGTCGACCCGGTCACCGATCCGCTGCCGGCCGTCAACCCGCACCTGAAGCTGCACCTGCGCCACCGCGGCTACCTGATGCTGGAGGTCACGCCGAGCGCGCTGACCGCCGCCTTCAAGATCGTGCGGTATGTCAGCCGCCCCGGCGCGACCGCCGAGACCGCGGCCACCGTCCGCCTGCACGACCGGGTCCCCGGCCTGGGCGCGGCTACGGCGTGAGGAGCACCTTGACGGCGCGGCGCTCGTCCATCGCCCGGTAACCCTCGGCGGCCTGCTCCAGCGGCAGGGTCAGGTCGAAGACCTGGCCGGGGTCGATGACGCGGCGCCAGATGAGGTCGATGAGCTCGGGCAGGTACTCGCGTACGGGGGCGGGGCCGCCGTGCAGGTGGACGAGGGAGAAGAACAGCTCGTCGCCCGGCAGCGCCACGTCGTGGGCGTACCCGACGAACCCGATGTGGCCGCCGGGCCTGGTGGAGCGGATGGCCTGCGTCATCGAGCTCTGCGTGCCGACCGCCTCGATGACGCTGTGGGCGCCGAGCCCGTTCGTCAGCTCCATGATCCGCGCCACGCCCTCGTCGCCGCGCTCGGTCACGATGTCGGTGGCGCCGAACCGGCGGGCCAGCTCCTGGCGGGGCGCGTGGCGGCTCATCGCGATGATCCGTCCGGCGCCGAAGTGCCGGGCGGCCAGCACCCCGCACAGGCCGACCGCGCCGTCACCGACGACCACCACGGTCTTGCCCGGCCCCGCCGCCGCGGCGACGGCGCCGAACCAGCCGGTGCCCAGCACGTCGGAGGCGGCCAGCAGGCTCGGGATCAGCTCGGGCTCGGGCATGCCGGGGGTGGCGACGAGCGTGCCGTCGGCGAGCGGGATGCGGGCGTACTGCGCCTGGGTGCCGATCGAGCCCATCAGGACGCGGTTGACGCAGCCGCTCTGGTAGCCGGCCCGGCAGATCTCGCACGTGTTGTCGGAGGCCCAGAACGAGCCGACCACGAACTGGCCGGGCCGGACCGAGGTGACCTCGGGGCCGACCTCCTCGACGACGCCGACGTACTCGTGGCCCATGGGAGCCGGGCCGCCGTTCTCCTCCAGGCCCCGGTAGGGCCACAGGTCGGAGCCGCAGATGCAGGCTGCGGTCAGGCGGATGATCGCGTCGGTGGGCGCGACGATCTCCGGGTCGCCGCGCTCCTCGACGCGGACGTCGCCGGGACCGTGCAGCACTGCTCCGCGCATCGTGGCTCTCCTCCGGACGTTCTCCCGTACGCCTTCCTTGTTTCCGCACGCGGCCGTCCGGTTGCCGTGCAAGGCGAAGTTTGGCCTGTTCGAGGGGCTTCGCCGACCTACGCGGGACAAATTCCGAGAGCTGGCGCCCCGCCCAATAGGATCATCGTCCGCCCCGAATGGAGTCATTGTGATGGATCGTCGTCATTTTCTGGCCCTGGCCGGCGCCGCCGCCGGTGCGGGCGTCGCCGCGCCCGCGTACGCCGCCGGCTACCCCTCTTACGACAGCGGCGTGCCCGCGGAGGCGCACGGCAAGCTCGGCGAGCTGGCCCCGTACGGCATCACGGCGCTGGCCTTCACGCCGTCCGGCGGCTGGGTGATCGTCACGCAGGACGGCCGCTACTTCGCCCGCGGCATCCCCGACGCCTGCTTCACCGAGCTGGGCGCGCTCGTCAAGGCCGGCCGGCGCATCCACTGCGTGGCCTTCCCGCCCGAGGGCGGCGACCGCTGGGTGATCACCACCGACAAAGGGATGTCGGCGCGCGGCCTGCCCGAGGAGTGCCGGCAGCGCATCGCCGCCTACTACGACGCCCGGCAGCAGGTCGTGTCCGTGGCGTTCCCGCCGGCCGGCGGCAACCGCTGGGTCGTGGCCGCCACGAACGGCTTCTACGCGCGGGGCGTGGACGACGAGTGCTACCAGATGATGCGCAACCTGACACAGGGCGGGCGCCGCGTCACGCACGTCGCCTTCCCCAAGGCCAAGGGCTGGGTGGTCGTGGCGCAGGACGAGTATTTCGCGCGCACCATCCCCGACGCCTGCTACACCCGCATGAACACCCTGCACGGCGGCGGCTGGCAGGTGCACGCCCTGGCCTTCGCCCCGTCGGGCGGCTGGGCGCTCGCGACGCGCGGCAAGGTGCCGTCCCTGCCCGCCGACCGGGTCAGGCAGGTCGAGAACGCGGTCGCGGGCGGCACGATCTGGCAGCGGATGAGCGCGTACAAGACGCCCGGCGTCTCCGTCGCGGTGGTCACCGGCAACAAGATCACCTGGTCCACCGGCTACGGCTGGCTGGAGGCCGGCAGCGGCGCGGCGGCCCACCCCGAGACGGCCTTCCAGGCCGCCTCCATCAGCAAGGCGGTCGCGTCCGTCGGCGTGCTGCGCCTGCTGCAGACCGAGAAGATCGCTCTGAACGCGGACGTCCGCCCCCTCCTCAACTGGACCCTGTCGCGCCGATCCTGCCTCACCTCGACCGCCGTGCCGACCATCGACCGGCTGCTCACCCACCGCGCCGGCGTCATCGGCCGCGGCTCCACCTCGCCCGCGGACGTCTGCTCCGGCTTCGACGCCGGGGGCGGCGGCTTCGCCGGCTACGGCCCGGGCGCCACCGTGCCGACGCTGCCGCAGGTCATGAACGGCGCGGGCAACTCGCCGAAGATCGAGCTGACCACCGCGCCCGGCGCCGAGTACCACTACTCCGGCGGCGGGTTCGTCCTGCTGCAGCGCATGGTGGAGGAGCAGAGCGGCATGCCGTTCGACCAGTACATGACCGAGCAGGTCCTCGCCCCGCTCGGCATGAAGACCAGCTCGTACGCCATGTCCCCCGGCTTCGAGCTGGCCGCGGGGCACACGACCACCGGCGCCGTCATCGCCGGCAAGCGCAACCGCTACCCCGAGTCGGCCGCCGCCGGCCTCTACACCACGGTCCTCGACCTGAGCCGCCTCATCTCCTACCTCAACCGGGCCTGGAAGGCGTCCGGCGACATCGCGGGCCCGCTGACCAGGGCCTCGGTGCGGACGCTGCTCAGCCAGGGTCCGCAGCCCGGCATGGGCCGCGGCCTGTTCATCGCGAACGCCGGCACCGACCGCTTCTCCTACACCCATGACGGCTCCAACTACGGCTTCAGGTCGCTGTTCCAGGGCTACCCGGAGCTGGGCGCCGGCTACGCGGTGCTCGCCAACGGCAGCGACACGGCCCTGGTGACCGAGATCGGCGCCGCCATCAGGAAGGTGTACGGCTGGTCGTGACCGTACGCGCTAGATTCCTCCCGTCCCATTCGTGATCTTCTCCTCGTCCGGAGGTCCCCTCGTGCATGCCGTCAACGTGGCCTTAGCCCTCGTCACCGCCTTCCCCGCGCACGCCGTCGCGGCCGAGCCCGACCCCGTCGCCGTCCTGCGCACCCTGCTCGCCCGCGGAGCCGGGGCGACGACCGAGTTCTACGGGCAGGTCTCCACCGACATCTCGCGGGAGGTGGTGCGGAACGGCAGGCGGACGTTCATCGGCAGCGGCATGGCGCTGCGCGGCACCGGCAAGGTCAAGCTGGGGCGAGCCGGCGTGGTCGCCTCCGAGCACGTGCGTCACCTCAGCATCGGCAACAGGCACCTGGTGGTGGACGAGGCCGCCGAGGACCCCTATTACGCCGGCCTGCTGCCCACCGTGGGCACGCTGCGCACGATCAGCGTGGGCGGACGGCAGTACCAGCTCGCGCCGGGGAAGAAGTCGTGGGTGCGGATCGGGCGGGCGAGCGGGGCCGCCGCCGCGTTCGGCGACCAGTTGATCAACGCGCTGGAGCCCGCCACGCTGCGCAAGCTGCTGTCCGGGAAGGTCAAGAAGACCGTCTCGTCCTGGCAGAAGGACCATACGACCGGCCGCCGCCAGCGCATCTATCACCTGACCGGGACGATCACCCTCAAGGAGCTCTACCGCGTCTCGCCCAGCTTCCGTGAGGCGGCGGGGTCCGGGGCGGGGCTGGGGACGGCCGAGGTGACGTGGACGTACATGTACGACGACCGCGGCTGGCCGTACCGGGTCGGCTGGGGCTTCTACGCGCATCCCCGGCCGCAGGTCAAGGGCCTCGGCGACGACCGGATCCTGCGCGGGCACTTCGCCACCCAGTACCGGTACTGGGAGAAGCCGATGCGGATCACCGCGCCCAAGGCGCGGCCGGGCCGGGGGCTGGCGACCGACGACCTCGCCGACGTCCTGAGCGCTCCCAAGCGCTGACCTGTACGGGATGCGCGCCGCCATCCCGCATGATCACCTACCCGATCACAGAATGTCAGCATGATTACTCTCAGTCACGGGCATAACGCTCATCGTCTCACCAAGGGGCTACCTAGTCGGACATATGCCTAAGTGTCGGGGGAATCGGAGGCGTCGGCGATGCGGAACGGCGGCACCCTACTCATCAGCACGTGCGCGGCGGTGCTGCTCTGCACCGCCGCGTGCACGTCTTCGAGCGGCCCGGGCGGCCCAGGCGGCCCCGGCGGCGCGCTTGAGCGGGCGCCCCTCCCGCCGCCCCAGCTGGTCATCACGCCGGCGCACGGGGCCAAGAAGGTGCCGCCGGACACCGGGATCGGCGTCAAGGTCACCGGCGGCAAGATCACCGCGGTGTCCGTCGTCGACGCCAAGGGCCGTGCGGTCGGCGGCGCCCTGACCTCCGACGGGACGTGGCGGCCGACCTGGCCGTTCAAGCCCGCCGCCGCGTACACCGTGCGGGTCCAGGCCGCCGCGCCCGACGGAGGGAACGTGATCACCGAGCGGGCCGCGTTCACCACCCTGAAGCCGAAACGCGTGCTCGAGACCGGCATGTCGCCGCTCGACGGCGAGAAGGTCGGCATCGGCATGCCGATCCAGCTCCTGCTGTCGAAGCCCGTGACCGCCCAGAAGGACCGCGCGGCCGTCGAGCGGTCGCTCACCGTCCACATGTCCAAGCCGGTCGAAGGGGCCTGGAGCTGGGTGAGCGACCGGGAGGTGCAGTACCGGCCGCGCATGTACTGGCCGACGGGCGAGAAGGTCACCGTGGTCGCCCACCTGGCCGGCCTGCGGATCGGCCGCGACCTCTGGGGCCTCAAGGACCGTACCGTGCACTTCACCGTCGGGCCCCGGCACATCACCACGATCAACAGCAAGACCCACCGCGCCGTCGTCCGTGACAACGGCAAGGTCGTCAAGAAGATCCCGGTCAGCCTCGGCAAGCCCGGCTACGAGAGCTGGTCAGGCACCATGATCGCCCAGGAGAAGGCACCCGACTTCCTCATGGACTCCGCGACCATCGGCATCCCGGGCGAGTACCTGCACCACACCAAGTGGAACGTCCGGATGACCTACAGCGGCATGTTCTTCCACGCCGCGCCCTGGTCGGTCGGCGACCAGGGCCGCCGCAACGTCAGCCACGGCTGCGTGAACGCCAGCACCACCAACGCCCACTGGTTCTACAACTTCACCCAGCGCGGCGACATCATCCGCGTCACCGGCACCTCGCGCAAGCTGCAGTTCGGCAACGGGCCGACGCCCTGGACCAAGTCGTGGCAGGAGTGGCTGGCCGGCAGCGCACTCAAAACCTCAACCGACGCCTGACCGGCCTTTCTTCTGGAGTGCCACGATGCTCAGAACCATCACCGGTGTGACCGCCCTGGCCTGCGCCCTCACCCAGACCCCGGCGTGGAGCGCCGTACCGGCGGGCAACGCCCCGATGTGCGTCGCCGTCTGGCAGACGACCGGCCGCATCACACAGACCGGCTACGCCCGCAACGACTGCCGATCCCGTCTCCGCCTCAAAATCATCTGGGGAAGAGGCGGCGACGGCGACTGCCAGACAGTAGACCCAGGCAAGACCATCTCCTCCCAGGTGTTCAGGGGAGTACGCGCCTTCGACGGCGCGAACACCTGCTGAGGCGGCCGGAGCGTGCCGACGCGCGGGGCAGGCCGCCGCGCGTCGGGGGGTCGGTCAGTCGCGGACGCCCTGGAGGAGGCTTTCCAGGCGTTGTTCGACGGCGGAGAGGCGTTCGGCCAAGGGGCGGCTGTGCAGGAGGTCGGCCACCTGGTCGGCTTCCTGCTGGTCGAACTCCACGGTGGCGATCGGGGTGTCAGGGACCTGCCGGTCGTACACGATGAGGGAACGCTGTCCCGTCGGGCTGGTGATCACCGCGAGGTGGTCGCCTCGGTGGGTGTCGAAGTGGTGGATGACCCCGCCGCCTGGGACGGGGGTGTGGGTGATGTTCACCGGTGGGTGTCTCCTTCCTTGAGGGGTACGGCGGCCGCGGGACAGGTCGTCGCGGGTGACCAGCTCCTTGGCGAACAGGTCCAGGTACGTCAGCCGCAGCGACACCCGTACCCCTCGTTCCAGGACCGGCCACACGACGACGAGACCGGGACCGCACACGCCGGCCGCGCGCCCCAGCGGGCGCACCACGAGCCGCTCGTCCTCGCCGACCACGCGCGGCGTCCGCGCCGCGAGCGCCGCGAGCGGCAGCAAGCCGAGAACCAGCCACATCACGGGCTCGGCCACCGTGAACGCCTGCCAGAGGGAGGCCGTCCGGCCGTTCGTCATGCCCTCTCCCCTCGACCGCTCGTCCGATGGGCCCGGAATCGGGTTCGCTCGCTTACCAGCTTGGCCGCCGCCCCGCCCTGGCACCATTGGGCTCAGCACCCATCTCCACGGGTGAACACCATGCAGAGGCGCGGCCCCTGACGACGCGGCCCCTGACAGGGGGTCCTACGGACGGAAGCGTTCCCGGTGAGGCGCGTGTCGGCGAGGGACGGTGTGCCAGCATGGCCGGTATGACGATCTTCGTCCACGAGACCGGCCCGCACGACGCCGGCGCCGTGGTGCTCCTGCACGCCGTGGGCACCACCGGCTGGATGTGGGAGTGGCAGGTCACCGCGCTGGAGAGCGACCTGCGGGTGCTGGTGCCCGACCTGCCGGGACACGGGCGCAGCGCCGCCGTCCCCTGGGAGGCGATCGGCGGCACCGCCGCTCTCGTGGCCGAGCTGATCGCGGCGCGGGCGCCGTCCGTCCGGGCGCCCGTCGTCGGGCTCTCGCTCGGCGGCTACGTGGCCGCGACCCTCGCCGCGACCGCCCCCGACGTGGTGGCGAGCGCGATCGTGAGCGGGGTGAACGTGCTGCCGTTCCCCAACCCGGGCCGGTTACGCCTCATGGGCGCCCTGATGGCCCCGGTCGCCGGCGAGAAAGAGCACGACCTCACCAGACGCTCCCCGGCCGAGATCGCCGCGGCCTTCCCGAACGGCGAGGCCCGCCTGGCGCCCGGCGTGGGCCACGCGTGGAGCGGCGAGAAGCCGGACCTGTTCACCGCCATGATCCGCGCCCACCTCTCCGGCTCCGCCCTCCCCGGCACCCTGACGCATGCGTGACGACTGGGGGCGGCAGGGGCGCGAGGTGCTGCGCGTCGCGGCGGGCGAGGCGCCGCGCGGTGCCGGGGTGTACTTCTTCCTGGGGGAGGGGGACGAGCTGCTGTACGTCGGCAAGGCCGGCGATCTGCGGCAGCGGCTGCGGCAGCATGCGGGGGTGCGAGTTCCGGTGTCGCGGCTGCATCAGCGGTACGACCTCGTGCGCCGGGTCGTGTGGGAGACCACGGCCGACGAGGAGGCGGCGGCCTGGCGGGAGGCGGATCTGATCTTCGCCCTGCGCCCGCCGTACAACGCCGATCCCGGCTTGCGCGCGACGGATCCGCTCGGGAAGGACGCGCCGGTGCCGTACGTGGTGGTGAGTGCGGAGGCGGACGGGCGGGTGCGTTTCCACCTGACGCGTGACCTGGGCAAGAGCGGCCGGGCTTATGGGTGTTTTCCGCATCTCGGCAAGGGGGTGGCGTCGCGACTCGGGGTTGCGTGCAGCGATGGGTACCCCGCTCTGCTGCGGTTGTTGTGGGCGGCCGGAGGCGAGGGGGACCGGGTGCCGGGGGCGATCACGCGGCCGGCGCCCGCGTCGTTCGCGGTCGTGGTGGTGGACGAGGTGCGTGAGAAGGTGCACCGGTTCCTGTCGGGGGCGCGGGCGCGGCTGGTGGACGAGCTGTTCGACGCGGCCTCGGAGCGGCCGGCGTTCATGCGTCCCGCGCTGCGCCGCGACAGGGAGGCGGCGCTGGGGTTCTTCGCCGCGGGGCCCGAGCTGGTGCGGGCGCGGCGGCTGCGGCACGGGGTGCGGGCGCGGGTGCTGGACGCCGGCACGTACCGGCGGCTGGTCGCGGCCGAGGTGGAGCCGCTGATCGGGCCGGTGGGGGCGGCCCGGCCTGGGGCCGCCCCACGTGTGGAGGGCTAGCGGACGCGGATGAAGACCGGGTTGGAGTAGAACCACAGGTCCTCCCAGGGGCTCTCCTTCCCGTCGGCCTGCGGCTCCATCTCGTCCGTGCTGGTGCCGCGCACCCGCAGGTAGCTGTCGTGCCCGACGTCGCGCAGCGTGTACCGGATGACGCGGTCCTGGCCCTGGCGGCGCCAGTCGTTCGGGCCGAAGCGGGCGACGACCTTGGTGGTGGGGTTGCTGTCGGCGTCCAGGTTCGAGCTGACGCCGGTGACCTGGCCGACGATGAGGTCGACGCGCCGCACCTCGGGCTGGTCGCCGTTGCCGTTCCTGCCGTCCAGCGGGCGGAAGCGGATCTCCACCTCCACGTCGTTGCGGCCCCGGCTGGTGACGACGAGCGTCTCGCTGACCGTGGCGCGGCGGCCCTGGCTGCTCGCGGTGACGTCGAGCGCGGTGATCAGGTCGCCGGTGGTGACGAAGATCCGGCCGTTGCGCAGGGCGTCCATGATGTCGCCGTAGTCCTGGCGGGCGGCCACGTACGTCTTGCTGTACTCGCCCGGCCAGAAGTCGGAGCCGCCGCGCGTCCAGTGCACGTGCGAGTCGGAGGTGGCGGTGATCCACCAGTGGCGTCCCTCGCCGAGCAGGGAGTCCCACAGGCCGCCGACGCGGGCGGTCATCTGGTCGAAACCGCCGTACGTGGGGTGGTTGCCGTAGCCGCCGCGGGCGCCGCCGTTCAGCGGGCCGGCCTGGTGGCCTGGCGCGCCCTCGAAGCCGACGTACACGTCGGGGGCGGCGTTGTTGCCGTTACGGAACTCGCGCGGCGTGTCCTGGCCCCACACTCCGAGCCCGGTGGCCGACCGGGAGGTGTGGTGGGCGATCACCAGCGGTTTGCGCGCCATGCCGCGGGCGGCCTTGAGGAACTCCACCATCTTGGCCTCGGTGTCGCGGCCCGGGTCGCTCGGGAAGGCGTCGTGCTTGGCGAAGCGGCTCTCCAGCTCGTACAGCTGCTGCGCCTCGCCCTCGTGGTGCGGGATCATCAGCGTGTGGTGGTCGAGCGCGGGCGCGTCGAACTCCATGCCCCAGAACTGCAGCACCTCGGGCACCAGCACGCGCGAGCGCAGCAGGTCGGGATAGGCCTGCTCAAGGTTCACCTTGGAGTGCGTGGGGCCGCCGTGGTCGGTGCACATCGCCCAGGTCAGGCCGAAATGCTTGGCCATGATGGCGTTCGTGACGATCGGGTAGACGGCGTCCGCGCCCTTGTGGAAGGTGGGCGGGTTCGTCTTGGTGTCGAACTCGCCGCTGTACTCGGAGTGGACGTGGTGGTCGCCGGCCCGCCACATGCGGCCCTTGTTGCCGCCGTTGCCGAACCTGCGCTCGTCGTCGGCCTGCGCCGGGGTGCCGCCGACGAGGGGGGCCGCGGCGGCGAGCGTCGCGCCGACGCCCGCGTACTTGACCAGCCGGCGGCGGGAAAGCCCGGAGTGCTCGGTCTCCTCGGCCTTCTTGTTCTTCACAGTGCTGCCTTTCCTGCAAATAAGGGTGACAGCCGACAAACCTCCAAGACAGGCATGTACGCCACATGAACCACCATTGGCGGCAGTGAGAACAGTGCACGCAGGGCGAAAAGCGTTTGAGGAGGTACGAGGGCGCCGGTTAGCGTGCCGTTCATGATCCCCCTCGTACGGCACCGCCTGACCCGCGAGCAGACCGGCCCCGCGCTGCGCGCCCTGAGCGAGTGGACCCCGGCCGACCTGCCGGGCGGCGGCCTCCATCCCGGCGACGTGGGCTGGTACCTCCGCTTCGACGACGCGGTCGTGCACCTGTGGAGCGCGGGCGGGACCCCGGTGGCCGTCGGGTTCCTCGACGGGCACGTGCTGCGCGTGACCGCCGCACCCGGCGCCGACCTGGAGGCCGTCGCGGCGGACGCCGAGGAGGTGCTGGGGCCGGACGACGACCGTACGGACGGGCTGCCCATGCCCGGATGGACACGCGACACGGACGAGCCCTGGACCGCGCTGACGTGGGCCCCGCGCCCGGTCACCACCCGCGCCGAGCCCGTCGGTCCCGACACCGCCGCCGACCGGGTGCTGGTGCAGCGCGCCGCGTTCGCCGGCTCCACGTTCACCGTCGAGCGCTGGCAGGCGATGAAGCGCTCGCCGGCGGGCGGGCTCGTGGTGGAGACGCTCGTCCGTACCCCGTCGGGAGTCCCCGCGGCCGCCGCGACCGGCTGGTTCGCCGGCGAGGGCAGGTGCGGGCTGCTCGAACCGGTCGGCACCGACCCCGGCCACCGCGGCCACGGCTACGGCCGCGACGCGGTGCTGGGCGCCTGCGCCGCGCTCGCCGAGCGGGGCGCGAGCGCGGTCGCCGTCGTCACCCCGTCGTCCAACGAGGGCGGGGTGGCGTTCTACCGCTCGGTCGGCTTCACCGTCGTCCGCGAGAACCTCGACTGGGCACGCGCCTGACGAAGACGCGCATCGACGGGCCGAAGGTCCTCTGGGGTGCGGGCTTTCGGCCCGTGCGCGCCGATGCCGCCGATGATCGGGTGGAGCCATGGACGCTTCCCCCGCCGGGCTCACCGACGACGATGCCGCAAGGCTGCTGGCCGAGCACGGACGTAACGAGCTTCCCGAGGCGAGGCCGCCGTCCCTCCTCGCCCGCGCGGCCCGCCAGCTCGCCGACCCGTTGTCGATCCTGCTGCTGATCGCCGGCCTGGTCACGCTCGTCGTGCTGGGCGAGATGCCGGAAGGGGCGGCGATCCTGGCCATCCTGGTGGTCAACGTCGTCATCGGCGTGACCCAGGAGGCCAGGGCCGAGCAGGCGGTCCGTGCGCTAAGGACACTGACCGCGCCCATGGCCAAGGTGCTGCGCGGCGGCGCGGCCCGCAGGATCCCGGCTGCCGAGGTGGTGCCGGGCGATCTGGTCGAGGTGGCGGCGGGCGACCGGGTGCCTGCCGACGCCCGGGTGGTCGAGGCCGCCGCGCTGGCGGTCAACGAGTCGATGCTGACGGGCGAGTCGCGTTCGGCGGCCAAGCGTGCGGGCGGGCGTAGCGAGGGGCCGCTGGGCGACCGGGACGGCGAGCTGTTCTCCGGGACGATGGTGGTGCACGGCTCTGGACGCGCGATCGTCACCGCCACCGGGGCGGCCACGCAGATGGGCTCCATCGCCGCCGCGCTGCGCGGGCGGGTGAAGGGGCCACTGGAGGTGGAGCTGGCCCGGGTCTCCCGGCGCATCGGCGTGCTGGCCGTCACGGCCGGCGTGGTGATGGTAGTGCTGGGCTTCACCAGGGGCGGCATCGAGCCGTTCGAGCTGGTGCTGGCCGGGGTGGCGCTGGCCATCGCGGCGGTGCCCGAGAGCATGGCGGCGGCCGTCACCACGGCGCTGGCGCTCGGCTCGCAGCGGATGGCGAAGCTGGGCGTCATCGTCCGCAGGCTGCCGGCGATCCAGGCGCTCGGCGCCACCACCGTGATCGCCTCCGACAAGACCGGCACGCTCACCACCGGCCGGCTGGCCGTCGCCGACCACGTCCCGGTGCCCGGCGCGGACCTGTGGCGGGCCGCCGTACGCTGCAACGACGCCCGCGACGGGCTCGGCGACGCCGTGGACGTCGCCCTCCAAGCCGCGGCCGCCGAGCAGACCGGGTACGGCGACGAGCCCCGCCTGGCCACCAGGCCCTTCGACGCCGACACCCGGTCGATGGCCGTGGTGACCAAGGGCCCGGTGCTGACCGTCAAAGGCGCCCCCGAGGTGGTGCTGACCCGCTGCCGTCCTGGCGCGGACACCGACCGGCTGGCCGCCGCCGTACCGGAGCTGGCCAGGCGCGGGCTGCGGGTTCTGGCGCTGGCCGAGGGCGACACCGACGACCTCGACGCGACGGGCCTGCGGCCGGTGGGCCTGGTCGGGCTGAGCGACGAGATCAGGCCGTCGGCGCGCCAGGCGGTGGCGGACTCCAGAGCCGGCGGCATCCGCGTGATCATGGTGACCGGCGACCACGCCGACACCGCTCGCGCCGTCGCCGAGGAGGTCGGCATCGACCCCGAGCCGGTGCTGACCGGCGCCGCGCTGGACGGCGGCGACCGGCAGGCCAGGCTCCGCCAGGCGGGCGTGCTGGCCCGCGTCGACCCGGCCACCAAGCTGGACCTCGTGCACGCCCTGCGCGAGGGCGGCGAGATCGTCGCGATGACCGGCGACGGCGTGAACGACGCCCCCGCCCTGCGGCACGCCGATGTGGGCGTCGCGATGGCCGGTGACGAGGGCACCGACGTCGCCCGCGAGGCCGCCGCCGTGGTCGTCACCAACGGCGAGCTGGGCACGATCGTGACCGGCGTCCGCGAGGGCCGCCGCCTGCACCGCAACGTCACCTCCATGATCGGCTACCTGCTCGCGGGCAACCTGGCCGAGATCTTCCTCGTGCTCGCCGGCCTGTTCCTCTGGCCCGACCTGGTCATCCCGCTGCTGCCGGTGCAGCTGCTCTGGATCAACCTGGTGCTGGACGGCATCCCCGCCATCGCGCTCGGCGTGGACCGGGCGCCCGGCGACCCCCTGGCCACCCGGCCGGCGCGCGACGGCCTGCTGTCGCGGCGAACGCTGGCCCGCATCGGCGTGCGATCGCTGATCGTCGGCCTGCTGGTCGTGGCGGCCGTCGAGGTGGCGCGGCGGCTCGGCTGGGACGAGACCATGGTCAGGACGCAGGCCGTGCTGACCCTGGTATTCGCCCGGCTCACGCTGGCCTACGTGGCCAGGGCGGGCCGGTGGACGTTCGAGCGCGGGTGGTGGCGGGGCAGGGCGGTGCTGCTCGCCGTCGCGGGGACCGCCGCGCTGCAGGCCGTGGTCACGCTCGTGCCGCCGCTCGGCGCGCCGCTCGCGCTGACCCCGATCCCGCTCGCGGGCTGGGCGATGGCGCTCGCCGCCGCCGCGCTGACTCCGCTGCTGTGCGACCTCGTCCAGCGCCGGCAGGAGTGAGCGCGGCGGGAATGAGCGCGGCGGGCCCGTTGTTGATCTCGGGCATGGCTGATCAGAGCGTTGAGCTGAGCCCCACCGACTGGGTACGCGACCAGACGAAGAAGATCCTCGAAGCCGGCACCACCGAGGTCGCCGACATCCGGGGCTTGAAGGTGGTGCTGCTGACCGTGCGCGGCGCCAAGACCGGCAGGCTGCGTTACACGCCGGTCATGCGGGTGGAGCACGAAGGCAGCTACGCCGTCGTGGCCTCGAAGGGCGGCGCTCCCGAGCACCCGACCTGGTACCACAACATCAAGGCCCACCCGGAGATCGAGCTCCAGGACGGCACCGTGACGCGCACCTACGTCGCCCGCGAGGCCGACGGCGACGAGCGGGCGGCCTGGTGGGAGCGGGCGGTCGCCGCCTTCCCGCCCTACGCCGAATACCAGGAGAAGACCGACCGGCTCATCCCGCTGTTCGTGCTCGACCCGAAGTGAAGGTGACCGCCGCCGTCGCCCGTCCGGCACTAGGAGGCGACGGCGGCGGAGTTCATCAGACGCCGGAGCTCATCAGACGGAGCTCATCAGACGGAGCTCATCAGGCGCCGGCGGCGAGCGCGCCGACCGTCACCCGCCACTCGCGCAACCGGCGGTCCTTGGTGACGTCGAGCTGCGTGTAGGGGTCCTGCTCGACGAGCGCCTGCGCCGCGCTCTCGTCCTCCGCCCGCAGCACGATCATGCCGCCCGCCAGGTCCGTGTACGGGCCGGCGGCGACGAGGCTGCCCTGCTCCCTGAGCTTCTCCAGATGGGCGACGTGGTCGTCGCGGCGCTCGGCGCGCAGCGGGGTGTCGTGGTAACCGTAGGTCAGAACGAACAGTGCCATAACGGGCTCATTCCTTTCAGCGTTGTACCTGTCAGCTCTCCAGCCCGTACACCCGCCGAGCGGTGCCGGCGAAGACCGCTTCCTGGTCATCGGGCGGGAGATGGGCCAGCGCGTCCTTCCACGCGCCGACCAGTGGGGGCATGGTGGTCCACAGCTTCTCCACGGGGAAGTTGGTGCCGAACATGGCGCGCCCGGCGCCGAACCGGCCGATCACCTCGTCGGTGACGAGCGAGATGAGGCCGGGGTCCACCCGGTGCACGAACGTGCCCTGCCCGGTGAGCTTGACGACGACGTTCGGCAGCCCGGCCAGCGCCGCCAGCCCGGAACGCCACGACCGCACGTACGCGTCGCCGACGAGCATGCCCGCGTGCACGAGCACGAACGTGATCTCGGGAAAGTCGGCCACCAGCTCGGCCGCGTCCGCCATCTGCTCGGGGAAGACCTGCAGCTCGAACAGCCAGCCGAGACCGGCGAGCGCGCCGACGTTCTTCCTGAACACCGGGTCCTTCATCCGGTCGGGGGCGTCGGCGAAGCGGAACTCGGGCCGCTCGTGCCAGTGCAGCTGCTGCCGCACGCCCCGCACCAGCGGAGTGAGCGCGGCCTGCCGCCGCATCACCTCCGGCGCGTCGTCGGCGAACATGTCGGCCGCCGCGACGACCGCCGTCGGCCAGCCGCTCTGCTCGTGCACCTCGCGCAGCCAGCGCACCTCGTCCTCGACCCGGTCGAGCGGCCAGTTCGTCTGCACGTAGACGGACTGGGTGATGCCGCAGGCGGTGGCCTCGGCGACGTACTCGTCGATCAGGTAGTCGCGCCTGATGGGCTCGTACGGGCCGAAGATGCGCGGCACCATCGGCCCGGACAGCCACGGCTGGTCGGCCACCCGCCAGATGTGGTGGTGCGCGTCGACGATGGGGCCCGTGTACATGACGATCACTCCCTGCCCAGAAGCCGTACCTGCTCGTACGCCGTGCGCAGGTCACGGACGCCGGCCAGCGCGTCCAGATGGCCCAGCACGGCCGACATGCCGCGGGTGACCGGCCGGTACGCCGGGTCGCAGGCCAGCGGCGACCACCACAGCAGCCGGTGGCCGAGCAGCGACAACCGCCGTACGGCCGCCCGCATCGGCTCGCAGTCGCCGCGCTCCAGGCCGTCCGAGAGCACGATCACCAGGGCGCCGCGCGCCATCGTGACGTAGCGGGCGTTGCCCAGGAACTCCTGCAGCGCGGTGCCGATCCTGGTGCCGCCCTCGGCGTCCAGGACGACCTCGCTCAGCGCGGCGACGGCGGTGTCCACCTCGCGGGCCCGCAGCGCCGCGGTCACCCGGGTCAGCCGGGTGCCGAACGTGAACACCTCGGCCCGCTCAAGCCGGGCGGTCACCGCGTGCGCGAAGCGCAGGTAGGCGGCGCTGTGCTGCTTCATCGAGCCCGACACGTCGATGAGCAGCAGCACCCGGCGGTGCCTGCGCGGCCGGTCACGGCGGCGCAGCGTCACGATCTCGCCGTGGGTGCGCCAGGACTCGCGGCAGATCCTCGCCAGGTCGATCCACGGGCCGTGCCTGGCGGGCCTCCTGCGGCGCCAGCGTACGGACGGCACCGCGCGGGGCAGCTCCCTGCGCAGCAGCGTGAGCAGCGCCCGCTCGTCCTCGCTCGCCTCGCCGAACATCGGACGCCGCTCCCGCTCGGCCCGCCCTGCCTCGCGGCCCGCCCGGCCGCCGAGCGCCGCCGCGAACGGCGACTCGTCCCCCTTGCCCTGCGGCGCGGGCGTCTCGTCCTCGGGGGACTCCTCGCCGGGGACGTGCCGGGTCCCTGCCGTCCCGAACCAGCGCTCGAACGTGGGGGTGTAGACGTCGAGGTCCTCGCGGGCGGCGGTGAGCGTGCTCGCCCCGATCCAGTACAGGTGCGTGACGTCGCGCGGGCCCACGGCCTCGATCGCCCGCAGGAACACCAGCCGCCGGGGGACCGGCACCCGCAGGCCCTGCTCGTGCAGGTCGCGCAGGAAACCGTGCACGTGCTCGGCGACCCGCTCGGCGAAGCCGGGCTCAGCCACAGGCCCGGTTGAGGGCGCTGTCGCGGGTGCTGCCGGCGGCCCCTTCGCGGGGTCAGTCACAGAACACCTCCGCCGCGTGCCGTTCGACCAGGGCCAGGTCCTCCTCGTGCTTGACGAGCAGCCCCGCCGACCTGCGCATCGCCTCAGGCCAGCTCGCCCCCTCACCGGCCAGCGTGCGCACGCCGCGCGCCCACGACGTGGACTCCGCGATGCCCGGCCGCTTGAGCAACGCCAGCGCGCGGATGCGGTGCACGGCGTCCACCAGGCGGGCCGCGCTGCGCTCGTCCAGCCCCGGCTCCTGCGCCTGGATGATGGCCCGCTCGCGGTCCGCGTCGGGGAAGGGGATCCAGTGGTAGAGGCAGCGGCGCTTGAGCGCGTCGTGCAGCTCGCGGGTCCTGTTGGAGGTGAGCACGACGAACGGCACGCTCGCCGCCCGCATGGTGCCGAGCTCCGGGATCGTGATCTGGAAGTCGCCCAGGAACTCCAGCAGGAACGCCTCGAACTCGCTGTCGGCCCGGTCGATCTCGTCGATCAGCAGCACCGCGCCGGACGCCGCCCGCAACGCCCGCAGCAGCGGCCGCTGGAGCAGGAACTCCTCCCGGTAGAGCTCGCCGACCTCGCGCCCCTCGACCTCGGCGGCCCGCAGCGACAGCAGCTGCTTGGGGTAGTCCCACTCGTACAGGGCCTGGGAGGCGTCCAGGCCCTCGTAGCACTGCAGCCGGATCAGCTCGCGGCCGAGCACCCTGGCCAGCACGTTCGCGATCTCGGTCTTGCCGACGCCCGGCTCGCCCTCCAGCAGCAGCGGCAGCCCGAGCACGCCGGCCAGGTGCACGGCGGTCAGCAGGCCGTCGCCCGCGAGATAGCCCTCCGCGCCGAGCCTGCGGCCCAGCTCGTCCTGGTCGGCGAGGAGCGCGTCAGCCGGCACGGCCGGCCCGCAGCTCGTCCAGCCCGCGCAGCACCTTCTCCGGCGTGAACGGCATGCTCGTCAGCCGTACGCCCACCGCGTCGTACACCGCGTTGGCGATGGCGGGGATCGGCGCGTTCGCCGTCATCTCCCCGATCCCCTTCGCCCCGAAGGGCCCGTTGTCGGCGGGCCGTTCGAGGAGCACGCTGGTCTGCGCCGGGATGTCGGCGGGCCCCGGCATCAGGTACTCGGTGAAGTCGAGCGGGCCGTGCTCGCGCGAGTGCGGATAGTACGGCTCCGTCGACTCGAACAACGCGTGCGACAACCCCATCCAGGCGCCGCCCTCCACCTGCTGCGTCGCGATGGCCGGATTCAGCGCCCTGCCCACCTCGTAGGTGTTGTAGAGCCGCAGCACCTCGATGACGCCCGTCTCGTCGTCCACCTCGACCTCGGCCACTGTGCAGGCGTGCGCCTGGCAGGAGTCGGGGTCCATCTCCCCGGTCTCCGGCACGACCGGGCTCGGCTCCTTCAGGAACATGCCCCGGCCTGAGATCGTCCGGCCCTGGCGGAAGTGCGCGGCCAGCGCCACCTCGCTGACGTGGATCTTCTTCTCCGCCGAGCCCCTGAGCCGGACGAAGCCGGTGCCGTCGGTCTCCAGGTCGCCCGCGTCCACCTCCAGCTCGTCGGCGGCCACCTGCAGCATGACCTCCCTGGCCTCGCGCGCCGCCATGATCACCGCGTTGCCGACGCGGTGGGTGCCGCGGCTGGCGAACGTCCCCATGCAGTGCGGTCCCGTGTCGGTGTCGGCGGTGTCGACGATGACGGTCTCGATGGGGATGCCGAGCGTCTCGGCCGCGCACTGCGCGACGACCGTGCGCAGCCCCTGGCCGAGGTCCACCGAGGAGAGCGTCACCACGAAAGCGCCCATGGTGGTGGCGTGCACCAGGGCCTGGGACGGGTCGCCGCCCAGGTTCATCCCGGTGGGGTAGTTGACCGCCGCGTACCCGCGTCCGCGCCGCAACGCCATCTGCTCAGCCCTCCGCTCGCTCGGTGGACGACATCGCCCGGTACTCGGGTGGCAGCCTGTGCCCCACCAGGTCGGCGGCGCGCTGGATCACCTCGACCAGCGCCGTGCCCGACGCGATCTTGCGGTGCGCCTTCATGTCGCCGTCGCGGTAGGCGTTGAGCAGCCGCAGGCGCAGCGGGTCCATGCCCAGCTCCCTGGCCACCCGGTCCATGTGCGACTCCAGCGCGAAGTCGCCGATCGTCACGCCGAAGCCGCGCATGGCGCTGGACGGCGTGCGGTTGGTGTAGACGCAGTAGCAGTCCACGTGCACGTTCGGGATCGTGTACGGGCCGGGCATGTGCGCCGCCGCCTTCGTCACGCCGTAGGGGCTGTGCCGGGAGTACGCGCCCGCGTCCACGTACAGCCTGACCTGGCGGGCGACGATCCGGCCGTCGTCCATCACGCCGTCCTTGATGAAGATGCGCTCGGCCGCGCGCGTGGACGACACCTGCATCTCCTCGGCGCGGCTGTAGACGTACTTGGCGGGCCGGCCCGTGAGCAGGGCCGCCAGGCAGGCCAGCGGCTCCACGATGACGTCCACCTTGCCGCCGAAGCCGCCGCCCACGGTGCCGCCGACGACCCGCAGGCCGGTGGGCGGGACGCCGAGGATCAGCGCGGTGTTGTCGAGGGTGAAGAAGGCGGCCTGCGTGTCGCTGTGGATGCGCAGCCGGCCGTCCCCCTGCGGGACGACCACGCAGCCGGTCGGCTCGGTCGGCGCGTGCTCGATGGGGGAGGAGTCGTAGCGGCCCTCGATGATGCGGTCCGCCTCGGCGAAGCCCCGCTCGACGTCGCCGAAGCGGACCCGGCGGCAGTGGTGGCCCTCGTAGACGAAGTGGTTGGTGCCGGCCTGCTTGATGATCGGCGCGCCCTCGGCCAGCGCCTCCTCGACGTCGAGCACGGCCGGCAGGTCGGTGTAGTCGACCACGACCTTGGCGGCGCCCTCGCGGGCGGCCTCCTCGGTCTCGGCGACCACGGCGACGATCGGCTCGCCCCGGTACAGCACCCGGTCCTCGGCCAGCACCGGCTCGTCGTCGGGGCCGACTCCGATCAGGCGGAGGACGACGTACCAGTTGTTCGGCACGTCCTCGTGGGTGATGACGCGCAGCACTCCCGGCACCTGGAGGGCGGCGGAGACGTCCACGCCGTTGATGCGGGCGTGGTGGCGGGTGGAGCGGTGGATCTTGACGTGGGTGAGGCCCGGCGGGGTCATGTCCTCGAAGAACGCCGTGCGGCCGGTGACGTGGGAACGGGCGTCGGAGCGCTGGACGGGGGCGCCGATGACGTCGAAGTCGCCCGTCCGCTCCTGGGTGAAGTACGCGGTGTCGATGGGGGTCAGGCGGGGCGTCATCGGTCGGCCCCCGCGGTCTCGGGCGTCGCGGGCCCTGCCGTGGCGGGCTCCGGCGTTGCGGGCTCTGGCCTACCTGGCTCGGCCGTCGCTTCGCGGCGGCGTTCCGCGGCCGTCAGGACGGCGGTGATGATCGGCTCGTAGCCGGTGCAGCGGCAGACGTTCCCGCAGATGGCCTCGGCGACCTCCTGGCGGGTGGGGTCCGGGTTACGGTCGAGCAGGGCCGTGGCGGACATGATCATCCCGGGGGTGCAGAAGCCGCACTGCGTGGCGAACCCGTCCACGAACGCCTGCTGCACGTCACTGAGCCGCTCACCGTCCGCCTGGCCCTCGATCGTCTCAACCGCCGCGCCGTCCACCGTCACGACGGGGATCAGGCACGCGACCACCGGCCGGCCGTCCAGCAGCACCGTGCAGCTCCCGCAGCCGCCCTGCGCGCACCCGCGCTTGGCGCCCATCAGCCCCAACGTCTCGCGCAACGCGCTCAGCAGCGTGGTCGAGGGCCGGGCGATCAGCTCGCGTTCGGCACCGTTCACCTTGAGCGTGACGATCCTTGACGGCATGCGTTCCCCTTTCATGCCCCGAGCAGGGCGCGACGCAGGTGGACGGGGTAGACCCTGGCGCGGTACCAGGCCGAGGCGTAGGCGTCGCCGACCGGCTCGAAGGCGTCCGCCTCCGCCGCGCGGGCGACGGCCTCGGGGGTCAGTGGCTCGCCGAGCAGCGCCCGTTCTGCTCCGGTGGCGCGTACCAGGCGGTGGGTGAGCCCGCCGACGGCCAGCCGTACGCCGGCGACCACGCCGTCCTCGACCGTGACCCTGGCCGCGACCGTGACGATGGAGCCCGAGTTGAGCCGCCGCCTGGTCGCCTTGTGGAAGCGGAAGGTGTCCGGCGCCGGGGCGGTGAACCGGATCCGTGTCACCAGGTCGCCCTGGGGCAGGCCCTCGGCCGCGACGCGCTCCAGGGGCTCGCGACGGGCGCCGTCCGCGCCCAGGACGTCCAGCTCGGCGTCCAGGGCCAGCAGGGCCGCCGCGAGGTCGCCGTACGGCTGCGGCACGAAGAGGTTGCCGGCCACGGTGGCGAGGTTGCGGACCGGCGGTGCGGCGATCGAGCGCACGCAGGGGGACAGGTAGGGGAGCCGGGGGTCGTCCTCGACGTCGGCGAGCGTGGTGGCCGCCCCCAGGGTGACCACGCCGTCCTCGGCGTCGATGCCGCGCAGGCCGGCCTTGCGCAGGCTGACCAGGCGTACGTCGGTGCCGGCCGTGTCGTCCAGCTTGGCCATCAGGTGGGTGCCGCCGCCCAGGGGGAGTGCACCGTCTCGGAGGTAGGCGTGCGCCGCGTCGGCACTGTCCGGCATCTCAACCGATATCAGCATCTGCGCTCCAATTATCGATATCGATAATTTGAACGTAGATGAGATGATTCGAGAGTCAAGAGGGATTTCCGAGGGGGTCTGGTGCCAGAACCCACCGCCCACGCGGCGCACACGGTCCACCCGCCCATCGCGCCGCGCTCCGCCCGGCCGACCCTGAGCCGGCAGATCCGCGACGGCCTGCTGCGCCGCATCGTCACCGGCGAGCTGGGCGAGGGGGAGCGGCTGATCGAGACGAAGATCGCCGCCGAGTACGGCACCAGCCAGGCCCCGGTCCGCGAGGCGCTGCGGCAGCTCGAAGGGCTCGGCCTCATCGAGAGCCGGCCCCGGCACGGCAGCCGCGTGCTGCCCTTCGCCGAGCAGACGATCCGCGAGGCGTACATCATGCGCGCGGCCCTGGAGGAGACCGCGACCCGGCTGGCGATGCTGGCGGGGGCGCTCCCGTACGACCTGCTGGAGGCGGCGGTCGAGGACATGTACGCCTGCGCCCGCGCCGCCGACATGACCGGCATCGGCCTGGCCAGCGCCCGCTTCCACCGCCACGTCGTCCAGGCCGGCGGCAACGGCCTGCTGACCCGTGCCTGGGAGGCCCTGCAGATCGAGGCCCGCACAGCCATCGCCCTGATGGTCACCAGCCCCGAACTGGAACGCGTCGCGGACGAACACCGCGACCTCCTGGACGTGATGCGCACAGGCGACGTGGAATCGGCCTGCCGCCACGCCAGAGACCACCAGTGGGCCTACGCCGACACCCCCCACGACGCGTACGGCACCCCCCGCCCCCAAAAAACCTGACCCCACCCAGACAAAGGAGAAGGCGCACCAGCCTCTGGGCGTGAAGGCGGGGTCTTGGCCAGAGGTGGGGGTGGGGTGGGTTTGGGTGATGTTTCATGTGATGTCGGGCTTGGCCGCTAGGGTGCTGAAGATCCAATGGGTGTTCACACGGGGGAGTCATGCCGCAGGCCGGCCGGGTCGCGGTGCAGGTCGGCCGTGGCGTCGGCGATGCCGGGCCGTACGCCGGCGATCGCCGGCACCGCGATCGGCACGCTCACCAGCAGCAGGACCTGCGCGCACCCGAAGGCCGTCGTCCTGGAACAACCGGAACGCCAGCGCCATCCGGCCGGACCGACCTCGGCGGTTGAATGCCCTTTTCGTACGGTCTGGGCTAGGGTCGGGCTTATGACGGGACCGTGGGGCACCACGACACCACGAGGTTCCCTCGCGCGGTGCGGCGTGATGGGCCTGCTCCTGCTGTCCCTGCTGGCGGCCGGCCTGATGACCGGCGCCCACAACGGCTGGTACGAACCCGACCAGGTCCCCCGATCGGCCCTGGCCCCCAGCAAGACCAGCGACGAACACGCCGGCGACGACGGCCTGTCGAGCCTGCCACCGCAGGCGACCAGCGTCCGCGAACATCCCGTGCTGACGCTGTGGCCGCCCCTGCGCGGCATGCGGCACGCCGAGGCCGCCCACCTCGCGCTGCCGCCCGCGCCACGTCCCGAAGGGGACCTGACCGGCGACCCCCAGCAGTTCGGGCACCGCACCGCGGGCTCACGCAGCCCACCCCTGATCTGACGCACCCCTGTCTTCACGATCACCGTCACTCCAGCGTGCCGCTGGAGCAACCCCGTATCCGATGGGGACGCCGTCCTTTCCTTTCGCGTCCAGCGAGGAGCAGATCAGCGTCATGGCCGACGACAGATCAGTCCACACCCACCTGCAGCACTACACCGAGCACCTGGAGCGGCTCGAGGAGCTGCGCGAGCTGCTCGACGACCGGCTCGCCGCCACCGACCCCGTGCTCGACCGGGCCACCGCCGGCCGCATCAGGGCCGCACTCGAACGCATGGACCGCGGGCTCTACGGCATCTGCCGGGGCTGCGGTGTCTTCATCTCCTTCGACCAGCTGCTCCAGGCGCCGGACCGGACGTCCTGCGACGCGTGCTCGCAGCTGCGCGGCCACGAGGAAGCCGCCTAATCACCACCCTGGGCATCGATCAGAGAGCCTGCTTCAGAATGAATGAACTTGGTGGTTCTCTTCTGATGTGCTCTTTGAGGGTCGTAGTGATATGACCACCACGCGGTGAGCGGTGTTGGTGCCTGCCGCTCATATTGGCCTGGGCCGAGTGTCCAGTTCGTCGACGGATCCGATGGCAAGTTCAGACTGGTGCTCAATGACGGGATGTGCCCGCGTGGCGGGGGTCGCAGGGGTCGCAGCGTCGCAGTGTACGGAACTGCTGCGCCGTTGGCAGGGAGTAGGACCCTGGGCGCTGGGGTCATTTGCCTGGCCTGTGTCGGTGTTTCCATCGTGGTCGACGCGTACTGGCATGCTGCTGGTGCGCGAAGGCGGTGACGCCAAAAGGAGCCACCGATGGGGCTCGCACGGAACCAGGTGGTTATGGGCTGGGCCGGTCGCGTGATGGTCTGGCCACGGAGACGCGCCTTACCGTGGAACAGGGCGAAAGGGGCTTGCAGCCTTAGGCGGCGCCGGTGGTGTGCGGAAGTTCCTGTTGGGGTGAATGTGCTTGTGCGTCGGCCTGTTCGGTCGTCCGTGATCAGGCATTGTGGCACAAGGGCCTCCATGCCTTCCATCCCCCTCGTGTCTTATACGCCCGATAAGCTTCTTTGATGTTATTGTCAGCATCCAGAAGATTTCCGTCGAACAATCCAACGCGTAACTGGAAAAGACCTTGAGACGGAGTGGTGATTCCGGCGCAAGGATTAAGATTGGACTCGCATATCGCCACTCGGATTGCCTTATTGCCTTGACGGCCGAACTTAGCCTTGATCTTCTTCTTTATCGTGGTCTTGCTTAAGTTGCAGTTCGTCGAGGCGTGATAATGGGAAGAATTTCTGGACGCCGATGCAGGTCCGCTGGGAATGGCAACTAGTCCGATGATAACGAGACTTACGGGCATGAGAGCTTTGATTATTATCGTCTCTTTCCTCTGCGATGCACGTTTGCGGTTGATTCCTATGTTGGATGATCGACTACATGGAATAGCCGTGCCCATAAGACTGCACGGGGGTGCTATATGCCGCTGGTGTTCGACAGTAAGCCCGTAAGCAATGTGCGGCCAAGCGTCGCTGCGGAGTATGCCGAACGCCTATCGCTGACGTGTATCGCGCTGGGGCTGGCATCTCGAAGAGCTCGCCAACGTCTCAACGAAGCTTGTCGGCGAATGTCAGTGCAAGTCGGAGACGGATCCTTGCCCGCTCGCGTGTCCGCGTCGATCCGTCAGAGGTGACGACCCAGGAAGCCGAGGACCATGCGGGCCAGGGTGACGCGGTGGTCGGACAGGGCGTGGTCGGTGGGCAGGACATCGTGGTGCAGACGTTTGACGGGATGAGCCTGGTACGCCGCCACGAGCGGATCGTGGTGCACCGCGGAGGGGGTGACGTCGTCGCGGCCGGTGCCGATGAGCAGCACCGGGCGGTCCGCGAGCAGCGGTGCGAGCCGGGCCAGGCGCCACGCGTCCCCGGCCGCCTCCATCTCCGCCACCAGGGCCTCGCCGCTGGTGCCCTGGAGCGGGCCGAGCGAGTCGGCGAACGCCTCCGTGTAGACCCCGCGATGGGAGGGATCGTCGCGGATGAGGGCGGCGACCGTACCGAAGTCGAACCCGGCGATCGAGGCGACGGCGGCGATGGACGGGTCCGCCGCCGCGGTCATCAGCGCGGCGAAACCGCCCAGGCTGTGCCCCACCACCGCGATCCGCCCGGGATCCAGGCGATGGGCGGAGGCGAGATCAGGCTCGCGCAGCCTGGACATCACGGTCGCGGCGTCCTCCAGCACGTGGGCCCATGACCAGGACCCGCCGACGCCCCACGAGCCGCGGTAGTGGAACACCAGCGCCGCGTACCCCGCCCGGCGCAGCGCCTGCGCGAGGTCGAAGTTGCGCTCGTTGCCGGGAAAGCCGTGCAGCAGCACCACGACGGGATGCGGCCCGGGCCCGGCGGGCACGTGCAGGACGCCCAGCAGGTCCGTGCCGGCGCTCTCGAAGGTCAGCGCCGGGGTGGTGGCCGGGAAGCCGGGGTCGAGCGGGGGGTCGTCGGCGAGGGGGTCGGTCATCGTTACGCTCCCAAAAAGGCGATTCGGTAGGGCCGGTAGCAGCATGCCCTATCCGGCCCCGATATAGAGGGAGAGGACCGCATGGTGAACACGCTGAACCTATGGCGCCGGCCGCTGGGCGAGGTGCCCGGCGAGGTCTGGGAGCGTACGGACCTGGAGGTGCTGATCCTCGCCGAGACCGGCCTCAAAGCCCTCCCGCCCGAGATCGGCCGCCTCCACAAGCTGGTCACCCTCGACCTGGGCCACAACGAGCTGACCACCGTGCCCGACGAGCTGGGCGGGCTGACCGCCCTGAGCGGCTGCCTCTACCTGCACGACAACCGCCTGCGCGAGCTGCCCGGCACGCTCGGCGGGCTGAGAGGGCTGCGCTACCTCAACGTCGGCGAGAACGAGCTGACCGCCCTGCCGGAGTCGCTCGGCGGCATGGCCTCGCTGATCGAGCTGCGCGCCCAGCACAACCGGCTGACCACGCTGCCCGCCGGCCTCGGCGAGCTCTCCCGGCTGCGCGAGCTGTGGCTGCGCGGCAACGCGATCGAGCACCTGCCGCCCTCGGTGGCGGGCCTGCGCGAGCTGCGCCACCTCGACCTGCGCGACAACCGGCTCGCCGAGCTGCCGGAGCCGCTCGCCGGCCTGCCGCTGCTGCGCCAGGTGGACCTCAGGAGCAACCGCCTCACCGAGTTGCCCGGCTGGGTCACCCGCATGCCCGCCCTGGAGAAGCTCGACCTGCGCTGGAACCCCTGCGACCCCGACCCGTCCCTGCTGGCGGAGCTGGAGCAGACCGGCTGCGTCGTCCTGATGTAGCCGAATTCATGCAAAACGAGTAGGAAATATTGACTTCAATGGAGGGTGATCGTACCTTCGAGAGCATGAGCCAGGGCCTCCTCCTGACCCGGCGCCCGCACGTGGACCACGGCCACGTCACCAGCGCGCAGTGTCGCTGATGCACGGATCCACCTCGCCCCGTGCCCGCTTCGGGGGTGGGCGCGGGGGAGGCACCGCCCTTCCCCCCGGCTCTCATCTGGAGGAACCAACGTGACGCGAATAATGCACCTCAACGCCTTCCTCATGGGCGTCGGTCACCACGAGGCGGCCTGGCGCCACCCGCGCAGCGCACCGGCCAGGCTCACCGACGTCCGCCACTACCAGGAGCTGGCCAGGATCGCCGAGCGCGGCACGCTCGACTCGGTGTTCCTCGCCGACGGGCTCGCGCTGGCCGGCAAGGTACGCCACAACGCGCTCGGCGGCCTCGAACCGCTGACCCTGCTGACGGCCCTCGCCACCGTCACCGAGCGCATCGGGCTCATCGCCACCGTCTCGACCACGTACAACGAGCCCTTCCACGTGGCGCGCAAGTTCGCCTCGCTCGACCACATCAGCGGCGGCCGGGCCGGCTGGAACATCGTCACCTCGGCCGGCGAGGCCGAGGCCGCCAACTTCGGCGTCGAACGCCCGGCCCACGCCACCCGCTACGCGCGCGCCACCGAGTTCCTCGACGTGGTCACCAAGCTGTGGGACAGCTGGGAGGACGACGCCATCGTGGCCGACCGGGCCGCCGGCGAGTACGCCGACCTCGCCAAGATCCACCCGATCGACCATACCGGCGAGCACTTCTCCGTCGCAGGCCCGCTGAACACCTCGCGCACCCCGCAGGGCCGCCCGCTGCTCGTCCAGGCCGGCTCGTCGGAGGACGGCAAGGAGTTCGCCGCCCGCCACGCCGAGGCCGTCTTCACCGCCCAGCAGACTCTCCAGGACGGGCAGGAGTTCTACGCCGATCTCAAGCGGCGCCTGGCCGCGTACGGGCGGCGGCACGAGGACCTGCTCGTCCTGCCCGGCATCTCGCCGATCATCGGCTCGACGGAGGAGGAGGCGTACGCACTGGAGGAGGAGCTGGAGGAGCTCATCATCCCCGCGTACGGGCTGGCCCAGCTGTCGTACATGACCGGCGTCGAGCTGACCGAGGAGCACCTGGACGGCCCGCTGCCCGACGTGCCGGTCGAGACGGAGGGCGCGCAGAGCCGCCGCAGGCTCGTCGTCGAGCTGGCCAGGCGCGACGGCCTCACGGTCAGGCAGCTGCTGTCGCGGCTGGCGGGCGGCCGCGGCCACCGCGTCGTCGCCGGCACGCCCGAGCAGATCGCCGACCAGCTCCAGGAGTGGTTCTCCAACGGCGCGGCGGACGGCTTCAACATCATGCCGCCGCTGCTGCCGAGCGGCCTGGAGCTGTTCGTGGACCACGTGGTGCCCGAGCTGCGGGCGCGCGGGCTCTTCCGCCAGGAGTACGACAGCCACACCCTCCGCGCCCACTACGGCCTGCCCCGCCCGCGCTCCCGCCACGCCGCCCGCCGCGAGCCGATCGCGGTCTGACCGTCACCGCTGGGCGGCGAGCCCGACGCCCAGTCCGACGAACAGGGTGCCGGTGGCCGCGTCCAGCCGCCGGCGCACCGCCCGCCGGGTGCGCAGCCAGCCGCCGATGCGGCCGGCCAGCACCCCGACGGTCGCGTCCGCCGCGAACTCCAGCACGATCAGGACCGCGCCGAGCAGCGCGAACTGCAGCCATACCGGCCCCGCCCCCGGATCGATGAACTGCGGCAGGAAGGCGACCATGAACGTGAACGTCTGCGGGTTGGCCGCCGCGGACACCACGCCGTTCAGGTACGCCCGCCGCCCGGTCATGCCGCCGGCGCCGCCGGCCTGCTCCTTGCCCCGGTTACGGAACATCTGCACGCCGAGCAGGATCAGGTAGGCGGCGCCGGCCAGCCGGAGCACCGTGAACACCACGGGGAACGCCGTCAGCAGCACCGACAGCCCGGCCGCGGCGGCGGCGACGTAGAGCGCGTCACCGGTGATCACGCCGAGCGTGGCGAGCAGCCCGGCCCGTGCGCCGCCCCGCACCCCGCAGCCCAGCACGAACAGCATGTCGGGACCGGGGGTGACCAGAGCGACGACCGTGGTCGCCGTGAAGACGGCGAGAAGATGCGGATCGAGAGGCACCCGAAGAATGCTGCCACCTGATCGCCGTTGACACGGCCCCGCGAAGGCGGAAAGGATCGCGACATGGCGCGCACCGAACATCGGCCCCGCAGCAAGGTGCACCTCCTGCCCAAGTCGCCGGCCGACGACGTGGCCGGGCTGCCGCCCGACGTGCCGGGCACCCTCTACGTCAGGGGCAGCGGCGGCGGGATCAGGGTGGCGCCCGACGCCGGGTTCGAGGTGGTGTTCGGGCGCAGCGAGCTGGACGTGCACGTCTGCGTCGGCCCCGACGACCCGTACGTCAGCCGCCGCCACGGATCCATCACCCGCGAGGACGGGCACTGGGTCCTGCGCAACCTCGGCACCCTGCCGATGCGCCTGCCCGGTGGCCGGCTGGTGCTCACCGGGCACCGGGCGCCGCTGACGGCCGCGTACACGCCGCTGTTCATCGTCGGGCCGGAGCAGGAGCACCTGCTCGAAGTACGGGTCGTCACGGCGGCCGCCGCGGCGCGAGAAACGCGCAGCCGCGAGGAGGCCGACACCCGCGAGCCGAACGGCTGGGCGCTCAGCGACGTCGAGCGGCTGGTCCTGGTCTGCCTGGGCCAGCGCTACCTGCGTCCCGAGCCGTGGCCGCAGCCGCTCACCTGGTCCCAGGTCGCCGACGAGCTGAGCCGCCTGCGCCCCGGCGAGCAGTGGACCGCCAAGCGCGCCGCCCACGTCGTCACCCAGACCCGCAAGCGGCTCAGCGCCAAGGTGCCAGGACTGCTGGAGGAGGAGATCCCGCCGCCGCTCGGCAACGCGCTCAACCACAACCTCATCACCGCACTCCTGACCAGCGCCACGATCGGCCCCGCCGACCTCCGCCTGCTCGACGACCCCGAGGACTCGCACCCGTAGACCTCCGGGGTTGCCGGGTGGTCGCGCGCGGGCCAGGAGCGGGAGATCGCGGGCGCGGTGGTGGAGGGGCCTGGCGCCTGAGGACGCGCGGATCGCCGGGGACGGGCCGGCCGGGCGCGGGAGGGAGGTGCACCCGTGCGCTCACCCGGCGGGCAGCCGCTCGAAGCGGGGCAGGCGGGTGAGGTCGCAGGGGGCCGTGACCTGGGCGGGGCCTTCGAGCACCGTGCCGTCGTCGGCGCGCCAGCGGCCCTCCGGCAGGACGACGGTCCGTTCGGTGGCGCCCTGCGCGGTCACCGGCGCCACGATGAGGTCGGGACCCAGGAAGAACTGGTCGGTGACGTCGTCGAGGCCGGCCGCGTGGTACGCCATCGGCCGCACGATCGGCTCGCCCGTGGCGGCGGCGTGGTCCACCAGGCCGAGGAGACGGGGCAGCAGCGAGGCGCGGACGGCGAGCGCGTCACGGACGGCGGCCAGGTGCACCGGGTCCAGCACGCGGGTGGGCGGCACAGAGAACTGCATGATGGGGCTGAGCGCGGCGATCTGGGCGTACCGGACGAAGAACTCCTGATCGGTCGTCCCCTGCGCGGACACCGACCCGATCTCACCACCGCCGATCATGTCGGGACAGACGAACGGATGCCCGATCATGCCCTGCGCGAGCATCTCGGGGATCAGCGACCCGATCCCGGAGGGCCCCCACAGCGGCGGCTTGTCCTGCAGCCGCTGGACGAGCGGCTGCCCGCCCATCCGCCAGCACGCACGGACCTCGTTGTACGGATACCGCAGCCCCACCCGCGCCCACGCCTCGCACAGGTCGACCGGCTCGGCGGGCTCGGCCGTGCGGTCGCCCGCAAGGTAGTCGCGCACGTCGCCGGCGTCGAACTTGAAGCCGTCGATCCCGGTCTCCTCGATGAGCGCGTCGAGCCGGCCGGTGATCCACGCGACCGCGCCGGGGTGGGTGAGGTCGAGGGTGGCGCTGAACCCGTTCCACCACCGCCGGACCGCGGTCTCACCGGCAGCGTCGCGCAGCAGCAGCCCCCGCCCTTCGAGCTCGCGGAACACGGCGGAGTCGGGGCTGACGAACGGCACCACCCACACCATCACCGAGCAGCCCAGCGCGTGCAGCTCGGCCACCATGGCGGCGGGGTCGGGGAAGCGGGCCCGGTCGAAGCGCCAGGTGCCGTAGTCCTCCGCCCACAGGTCGTCGATGAGCACGACGCCGGGCGGCATCCCGCCGTCCAGCAGGTCCCGGGCGAAGCGCAGCACGCCGTCCTGCGTCGGCGTGTACGGATGCTCGATCCACGTGTTGTACTGCGGCCCGGAGAACAGCGCGCGGGCGGGGGCCCGCCCGGACGGCGGGAAGAAGCGCCGCGAGGCCGACAGGAACGCCTCACGCAGCGTGCCGCCCGCCCTGCCGACCTCGATGCCGCGCCCCGACAACCGCAGGACATCGTCCTCGAAGGAGAACGCGAACGGCCGCTCCGACCACACCACCCGCCCCCGCGTGGACAGCAGCACGGGGGCGCTCTGGTTGGACGGCCCGAGAGGCTCCCTGGGCGCGGCGAGGTCACGGGCGAACGGCCGAGCGCCGAACGGCATCGACAGCCCTTCGTCCACCGAGCCGCCCCACCACCGCTCACCCGCCTCGACGGACAGCTCCAGCACTTCGGACTTGTAGGGGTGAAGCGTCATCGTGGACCTCTCGGGAGGGGGCGGTCGGAAACGGAGGAACGGGAGCTACCAGTTGAACATCGTGCCGTCCTCCAGCCGGCTGACCGGCAGGTACGCCCGCCGGTACGGGAACCGCTCCGCCACCTCGTCCCGGTAGTCCACGCCCAGCCCTGGCGCGTCGCCGGGATGCAGGTAGCCGTCGGCGAAGGTGTAGGCGTGCGGGAACACCTCGTCGGTCTCGGCCGTGTGCCGCATGTACTCCTGGATGCCGAAGTTCGGGATCGACAGGTCGAAGTGCAGCGCGGCGGCCATGGTGACGGGCGACAGGTCGGTGGCGCCGTGGCAGCCGGTGCGCACGTGGTGGACGGCCGCGTACGCCGCCGCAGTGCGCAGGTGGGTGATGCCGCCCCCGTGCACCACGGTCATGCGCAGGTAGTCGATGAGGTTCTCGCGCAGCAGCAGGGTCGCGTCGTGGATGGTGCTGAAGATCTCCCCGACGGCCAGCGGCGTCGTGGTGTGCTGCCGGACGATCCTGAACGCCTCCTGCTGCTCGGCCGGCACCGCGTCCTCCAGCCAGAACAGCGCGTACGGCTCCAGCTCCCGCCCCAGCCGCCCGGCCTCGATCGGGGTCAGCCGGTGGTGGGCGTCGTGCAGCAGGTGGACGTCCCTGCCGTACTCCTCGCGCACCCTGGCGAACAGCTCCGGCACGGTGGCCAGGTACTTCTCCGTGCTCCACGCGTCCTCGGCGGGCAGCCCCTCGCCGGCGGGCTCGTAGAACAGCTCGCCCCTGCCCACCCCGTACGTGCCCTTGAGCCCCGGCACCCCGGCCTGCACGCGCACGGCCTTGTAACCCATGTCGAGGTAGCGCCCGACGGCCTCCACCGCCTCGCCGACGCTCTGGCCGTTGGCGTGGCCGTACACCATGACGCCGTTGCGGCTCGCGCCGCCGAGCAGCTCGTAGACCGGCACGTTGAGCGCTTTGCCCTTGATGTCCCACAGCGCCATGTCCACCGCGCCGATCGCGGTCATCGTGACGGGGCCGCGCCGCCAGTAGGCGCCCCGGTACAGGTACTGCCAGATGTCCTCGATCTGGAACGGGTTGCGGCCGATCAGGCAGGGGGCGACGTGGTCGCGCAGGTAGGAGGCGACGGCCAGCTCGCGGCCGTTGAGCGTGGCGTCGCCGATGCCGTACACGCCTTCGTCGGTGCGGATGCGGATCGTCACGAAGTTGCGTCCCGGGCTGGTGACGAGGACTTCGACGTCGGTGATCTTCAAGCGGACTCCTTCTGGCGCGCACCCGGTCAAGGGGCTGTTCCAAGACGGTAACGGGGGCCCGGAACCGGCCGCGCGGGACCCCCGGTCAGTCGCTTCCGGTGATGAAGCTCTGGATGGCGACGACCGCGCCGCCGCGCGCCCACTCGCGGAAGTCGTCCGACTCGATCACCACCTCCACCGAGCCGGGCAGCCCGCGCCGGTGCTCGGTGAGCGCCGCGTCGAGGTCGTCCTTGGCGACGCGGGCCAGCTCGACGCCCTCGCCCGCCAGGATCACGGTCTTGACGAGGGAGATCGTCGCGACGATGCCGATGAGCCTGCCGAGTGCGCGGCCTGACTCGCGGACGAGCACGCGGCAGGCACGGTCGCCCTCGGCGGCCAGCCGCATGACCTCGTCGTAGCCGGCCTCCCGCCGCAGCGCCAGCGCCGCGGCCATCTCGATCGACCGGCTCGACAGGTACGCCGCCGCGCACCCGCGATGCCCCTCGGGGCAGGGCGGCCCTCCGGGGTCGAGCACCAGGTGACCGAACATGCCGAGGTCCGCCTCCGCCGCCGGCATCAGGTGGTCGTGGGTGATGAGCGCGTACCCGATGCCGGCGCCGATCGTCACCAGCGCGAAGTCGCGCAGCCCCCGGCCTGGGCCGAACCAGTGGTGCTGGTGGGCCAGCGCCGCCACGTCATTGGTCACCACGCACGGCACGCCCAGCGCCCGCTCCATGAGCGGCCGCAGCTCCACCTGCCGCCAGCCCAGGAAGGGCGCGTCCACCAGCTGCTCGCCGCCGACGTGGGTGGCGGCGCGGGCGTTGCCGCCGAGCGTCACGCCGGCGCCGACGAGCGCGCCCGCGCCGCCGGACAGCTCGTCGAGCAGCCGCCTGGCCTGCCGGCACACGGCGTCGGGGTCGTGGTCGGCGATCGGCTCGTCGCGGGCGGCGAGCACCTCGGCCCGCAGGTCGGTGACCACCGCGTGCACGCGGTCGGCGGTGAGCTTGAGCCCGAGGAAGCGGTGCTCGGCGGCGGCGACGTCGAGCGGACGGGTCGGGCGGCCGTTCACCGGGTCGTGCACCACCTCGCGCTCGACGAGGAGACCGGCGTCGACCAGCGGCTTGGTGAGCCTGGTCAGGCTGCCGGTGGACAGGTGCAGGGTCTTGGCCAGCGCGGTCCTGGACTGCGGGCCGTGGATGATCAGCTCCTTGACGATGGAGCGCGCGGCGTCGGGCAACGTGTCCCACATGCCGCCCCATCTTCGGGGCCGGACGGCCATCACGCCAGCCTCCCTCTCATTGCTTTTCGCAACAAAGCTAACACCTGGTCAGGCTCACTCGTGTTCCTGCGACTTTGTGCAGAAGTAGTGACATGCGCCTCACTTGTTCTCTAAGTTGGCTTTCCTGCAAAGCCAAGTTGGCGCTTTGCCTGGAAGGAGACGCGGATGCGTATCAGAGGGGTCTCCCGTTCGGTGGCCGCACTCGGCCTGGCCGTCATGCTGGCCGCCTGCTCGTCCGGCACCGGAGAGAGCGGCGGCACCGCCACACAGGCGGCCGAGACGGGGCCGGTCACGCTGCAGTTCTGGTGCTGGGGCGCCGGGAAGAAGGAGAAGGTCGCGGCGTTCAACAAGGCCCACCCGGACATCCAGGTGCGGCACACCGACGCCGGCGGCGGCATGGACACCGCCACCAAACTCCTCACGGCCAGCCGGGCCGGCAACGCGCCCGACGCCGCCTGCCTGGAGTACCAGACACTGCCCGCCATGATCGTGGCCGGGGCGCTGGCCGACATCTCCACGCACACCGGCGGCATCAAGGACGCCTTCACGCCCGAGGTGTGGTCGCTGACCAGCTTCGACGGCGCCGTCTACGGCGTGCCGCAGGACATCGGCCCGATGGTCATGGTCTACAACAAGAAGCGCTTCGACGAGCTGAAGATCGAGCCGCCGAAGACCTGGAAGGACTTCGCCACTGTCGCCGCCGAGGTGCGCAAGAAGGACAAGGACGCCTACCTCGCCACCTTCGCCCCCGCCGAGTTCGGCAACTTCGCCGGGCTCGCCCAGCAGGCCGGCTCATCGTGGTGGAAGATCGACGGCGACACCTGGACGGTCGGCATCGCCGACGGACCCTCCACCCAGGTCGCCGCCTTCTGGCAGGACCTCATCGACAAGGACCTCGTCAAGGCCCAGCCGCTGCTCACCCCCGAGTGGAACAACCAGCTCAACAAGGGCGACATCCTGAGCTGGCCGAGCGCCCTGTGGGCCCCCGGCGTGCTGTACGGCATCGCGGAGAAGCAGGCGGGCGACTGGGCGATCGCGCCGCTGCCGCAGTGGACCGAGGGCGACGACCGGGTGGCCTTCCAGGGCGGCAGCGCCATCGCCGTCAGCAAGAACTCCAAGCACCAGCAGGCCGCCGCCACGTTCGCCGCCTGGATGAACACCGACAAGACCGCGTACGACATCCAGATCACCGCGGGCGAGTACCCCGCGGCCATCGCGGGCCAGCAGGCGACCGCGCAGAGCGACCCGCCCGCGCTGGTCGCCGGGCAGAAGGACTACTGGGAGGTCGCCACCAAGGCCGCCCAGCGCACGATCCCGCACATCAGCTGGGGGCCGAACGTCAAGACCGCCGAGAGCGCTTTCCAGGACGCCATGGCGGCCGCCGTCCGTGACAAGACGCCGCTGGTGGACGCGCTGAAGAAGACCCAGCAGGTCGTGGTGGACGACATGAAGTCCACGGGCTTCAAGGTCGCCGGCCCGTGAGCGCTCCGGCACGGGCCAGGAGGAGTACGCGGGCGCCGTACGTGTTCGTCGCGCCCGCCGTGCTGCTGTTCGTGGCGTTCCTGGCGATCCCCATCGGCTACGCGCTCTACCTCAGCCTGCGCGGGCTGCGGCTGACCGGCGGCGGCATCTTCGGCACCCGCCAGGAGGTCTTCGTCGGCCTCGAGAACTACGCCACCACGCTGACCGACCCGCAGTTCTGGACCGGTTTCGGCAGGCTCGCGCTCTACGGGCTGATCAGCGTGCCGCTGACGCTGGGGCTGGCGCTGCTGTTCGCGCTGCTGCTCGACCACGCCGGCTCGCGGGCCCGCCGCTTCTCGCGTACGGCGATCTTCCTGCCGTACGCGATCCCCGGGGTGACCGCGTCGCTGCTGTGGGGCTTCATGTACCTGCCCTCGACCAGCCCGTTCAGCTACCTGACCGAGCGGCTCGGGCTGGGCGAGATCCCGTTCCTCGGCGCGGGCGGCATCTTCCCCTCGCTGGCCAACATCGCCATCTGGGGCGGCGTCGGCTTCAACATGATCATCATCTTCACGTCGCTGCGCGGCATCCCCGCCGAGCTGTCCGACGCCGCCCGCATCGACGGCGCGTCGGAGTGGCGCATCGCCTGGCACGTGAAGATCCCGCTGGTGGCGCCCGCGCTCGTGCTCACCGGCCTGTTCTCGCTCATCGGCACCCTCCAGGTGTACGGCGAGCCGACCACGCTCAAACCGATGACCACCGAGATCTCGCAAGGCTGGGTGCCGCTCATGCACATCTACACCAGCGCCTTCGTCCGCGACGACCTGCCGCTCGCCTCGGCCGCCTCGGTCATCCTGGCCGTCGGCACGCTCGCCGTCTCCGTCGTGCTGCTGAAGGTCACCCAGAAGCGCGCCTTCGGAGGCATGTCGTGAGCGCCGTCGCCACCCGCGCGGCGGGGAACCGGCGCACGGCGAAGGCGGCGGGCGGGCCGTTGCCGCACCAGCGTGCGAAGATCCTGCCCACGATCGTGCTGCTCGTCGGCGCCTTCTACTGCCTGGTGCCGGTCGCCTGGGTGGTCGTGGCCGCCACGAAGTCCAGCGGTGAGCTGTTCTCGACCTTCACCTTCGCCCCCGGCACGGGCCTGCTGGACAACCTGCGCGACCTGTTCACCTACGGTGACGGCCGCTTCGTCACCTGGGCGGGCAACAGCGCCCTGTACGCCGGCGTCGGCTCGGCCGCCTCGACGCTCATCTCCGCGCTCGCCGGCTACGGCATGGCCAAGTACGACTTCCGCGGCCGTAACGTGCTCTTCTACGCCATCCTCGGCGGCGTGCTGGTGCCCGGTATGACGCTGGCCATCCCGCAGTATCTGCTCATGGCGCAGACCGGGCTGGTCGGCAGCTACTGGTCGGTCCTGCTGCCCAGTCTCATCTCGCCGTTCAGCATCTACCTGGCCCGCGTCTACGCCATCGCGTCGGTGCCCGACGCGACCCTGGAGGCCGCCAGGATCGACGGGGCCAGTGAATATCGCATCCTCGGCACGATCGGGCTGCCCATGATGGTGCCCGGCATGGTGACGATCTTCATGCTGCACTTCGTCAGCACGTGGAACAACTTCCTGCTGCCGTACATCATGCTCTCCGACGAGTCGAAGTTCCCGATCACCGTCGGCCTCTACACCCTGCTCGCCCAGGGCTCGTCCGAGCCCGCCCTGTACGGCATCGCCATCGTCGGCGCCGCCGTCTCCGTCATCCCGCTCATCGCGCTGCTGCTCTTCCTGCAGCGCTTCTGGCGGCTCGACCTGCTCAGCGGCGGGCTCAAGGGCTGACGGCGCCACACCATCCAGAAACGGAAAGCAACCGCATGCATCTCCACCATCTCCGAGCCGCCGGCGTGTCGGTGGTGCTCGAATGCCCGCCCGACGCGCTGCCGGCGATCCTGCACTGGGGGCCCGACCTGGGGCCGCTGGGCGCGGGCGCCCTGGAGCACCTGGCCGCCGAGCTGCGGCCACGCTCCGACCAGACCGTCGAGGTGCCGATCCGCACCGCGATCGTGCCGGAGGCGCGTACCGGGTGGATGGGGATGCCCGGTCTGTCCGGCCACCACGACGGGGGCGGCGGCTGGTCGCCCGCCTTCACCGACGTGACGTGCGAGCAGCACGGGCAGCGCGTCGTCGCCGCCGCCACGGACCCGTACGCCAGGCTCGGCCTCACCGTCACCGTCGAGCTGGACCCGTCGGGGCTGCTGCGCGCCCGCGCCGAGCTGCGCAACGGGCATGACCTGCCCTACACGCTCGACGCGCTCAACCTCGTCTTCCCCGTCCACGGCAACGCCGTCGAGCTGCTCGACCAGGCGGGCCGGTGGTCCAAGGAACGCGTGCCGCAGCGCCGCCCGCTCACCGTGGGCACCCACCTGCGGGAGAACCGGCGCGGCCGTACCGGCGCCGACGCCGCGACCGTGCTGTTCGCGGCCACCGCCGGGCTCGGGTTCCGGCGCGGCGAGGCGTGGGGCGTGCACGTCGGCCACAGCGGCAACCACCGCCACTACGCCGAGCGCACCGCCATCGGCCGCACCATGCTCGGCGGCGGTGAGCTGCTGCTGCCCGGCGAGGTCGTGCTGGCGGCGGGGGAGACGTACCGCACGCCGTGGGTGTACGCCACCTACGGGCGCGGCCTGGACGAGGCCGCCCACCGCTTCCACGAGCACCTGCGCGCCCGCCCCGGCCACCCCGTGCGCCCCCGCCCCGTGGTGCTCAACACGTGGGAGGCCGTCTACTTCGACCACGACCTCGACCGGCTGCTCGACCTCGCCGACCGGGCCGCGCGGGTCGGCGTCGAGCGGTTCGTGCTGGACGACGGCTGGTTCCTCGGCCGCCGCCACGACGGCGCCGGGCTCGGCGACTGGTACGTGGACCCCGCCGTCTGGCCCGACGGGCTGCACCCGCTGGCCGAGCGGGTCAGGAAGCTCGGCATGGAGTTCGGCCTGTGGGTCGAGCCCGAGATGGTCAACCCGGACTCCGAGCTGGCCCGCGCGCACCCGGAGTGGATCCTGAAGGCCGGCGACCGGCTGCCCCCGCCGGCCCGCCGCCAGCAGGTGCTCGACCTCACGAACCCGGCAGCGTACGCGTACGTCAAGGAACGGCTGCTCGCCATCGTCGGCGAGTACGACCTCGACTTCCTCAAATGGGACCACAACCGCGACCTCGTGGACCCCGGCTCCGCCGCCCACGGCGGCCGGCCCGCCGCGCACGCCCAGACCGAGGCCGTCTACCGGCTGCTCGACGAGCTGCGCGCCGCTCATCCCCGGCTGGAGATCGAGGCGTGCTCGTCCGGCGGCGCCCGCGTGGACCTCGGCATCCTGCAGCACACCGACCGAGTCTGGGCCAGCGACTGCATCGACCCCGTCGAGCGGCAGGACATCCTGCGCTGGACCGCCCAGCTCCTGCCGCCCGAGCTGATCGGCAGCCACATCGGCGCCGAGCGCTCCCACACCACCGGCCGCCGCCACGAGCTGGGCTTCCGCGCCGCCACCGCGTTCTTCGGCCACTACGGCATCGAATGGGACCTCACCTCCCTGACCGACGCCGAGCTCGACGACCTGGCCGGCTGGGTCGCCCTGCACAAGCGCCACCGCGAGCTGCTGCACACCGGCACGATGGTCCGCGTTGACGACACGCCCGAGAGCGTGCGCGCCCACGGCGTCGTCGCGCCCGACGCCTCGGAGGCCGTCTACGAGATCGCCGTGCTCGGCCGCCCCGCCACCTGGCCGCCCGGCCCCGTCCGGCTGCCCGGGCTCGACCCGGAGACCGTCTACCGCGTCCGCCCGCTCACGCCGGTCGCCTCCAGGGGTGCCGCGCCCGTGTGGGTGTCCGGCGAGCTGGAGCTGCCCGGCTCCGCCCTGGCCGCCGCGGGCGTCGCCGCGCCGCCCCTGTTCCCTGAGCAGTCGGCGCTGCTGCACGTCGAGGCCGTGACGGCGACCGCCTGACGGCCTGTGTAGCGGAATTGTGGTGCCGATGTGGCGGCGGTTCCTAGGCTGGCGCACGCCATCCAGGACCTCGGGAAAGGACACCTCGACGACCCCACGCTGACGGCGTCCCCCATCCCCTGAGGGCGACGCCACCTCCTGTGCTCTCCCTCAAGGCGCGGCTGGCCGCCCCCACCCCCTCCACGGCCGGCCGCGCCGGCCTCTTCCCCGGCGACCTGCCGTCGACCGGCCAGGCGGTGCCGGACTCGCCCTGGCCGTGGCCGTCGCTCCGGAAAAAAGCGCGGGCGCTCCGCAGCGGCGCCCGCGCTTCCTCCTTCCCGCGCTTCGTCCTTCCCGCCTCCTTCCCGTACGCCGCCCGGGATGCTGGGATGGGGACATGTCCCAAGCGCAGCTGTACGACACCATCGGAGCCGGCTACATCGTCACCCGGCGCACGGAGCCGCACATCGCGGCCCAGATCGAGGCGGCGCTCGGCGACGCCAGGACCGTGCTGAACGTCGGCGCGGGCACCGGCTCCTACGAACCGGCCGGCCGCCACGTCCTCGCGGTCGAACCGTCGGCGCTCATGCGCTCCCAGCGCGCCCCCGGCGCGGCCCCCTGCCTCATCGGCACCGCCGAGCACCTGCCCTTCGACGACGGCTCCTTCGACGCCGCGATGTCGGTGTCGTCCCTGCACCACTGGCCCGACCCCATCGCCGGGCTGCGCGAGCTGCGCAGGGTGGCGCGGCGCGTGGTGGTGTTCACCCACGACACCAGCCGCGCCGGGTGGCTCGACCGGTTCTGGCTCACCCGCGACTACCTGCCCGAGGTGGCCGATCTGCTGACCGGCCGCCCCTCGCTGCCCGAGCTGGCCGAGGCCATCGGGGCCAGGGTGGAGCCGGTGCTCATCCCGTGGGACTGCGCCGACGGCTTCTTCGAGGCGTTCTGGCGGCGGCCCGAGGCGTACCTGGACGAGCGGGTGCGCCGCGGCATGTCCGTCTGGACCAAGGTCGGGCCGGACGCCGAGCGGCGGGCCGTGCACGACCTGCGCGCCGACCTCGGCTCGGGCCGCTGGGCCGAGCGCAACCGCGATCTCCTCGGCCTCGACGCGGCCGACCTCGGCCTGCGCCTGCTCATCGCCTGACGGACTCAGCGGCCCGGCCGCCGCAGGTAGCGGCCCACCGGCGGGCCGACGATCTTGCCCGACTCCAGCACCCGGTGCCCCCGGACGAAGGTGTCGGTGACCTTGGCCGTCATGGGGAAGCCCTCGAACGGCGTGTACTCCTGCGCCGACTCCGACTCCTGCGCCCGCACCGTCCAGGCGTGCTCGGGATCCACCAGGCACAGGTCCGCGTCGTAGCCGGGCGCGATCGTGCCCTTGCCGCGCAGCCCGAACCGCCTGGCGGGGTTCCACGAGGTGAGCGCGGCGATCCTGCCGTAGGGCAGGCCACGGCGGCGGCCCTCGCTGATCAGGCCGGGCAGCAGGTACTCGGCGCCGCCGAACCCGGCCTTGGCCAGGAACACGTCGTCGCGCGGTTCGCCGAACTTGGCCTCGTCCCTGCAGCAGGCGTGGTCGCTGACCACCCAGTCCACGGTGCCGCCGAGCACGTGCCCCCACAGCGCCTCGACGTCCGTGCGCGGCCTGATCGGCGGGTTCACCTTGCCGCCGATCCCGGCGGCGGTGGAGACGTCGGCCAGCAGGTGCCCGATCGTCACCTCGCGGCGGAAGTCGATCTCGGGGAACGTGGCGGCCATCCGTACGGCGGCGTCCATGGCCTTGGCGGACGACAGGTGCAGCAGGTTCACGGTGGCCAGGCCGGTCTCGTGCGCCAGGTACGCGGCCACGAACACCGCGAGCCCCTCGGAGTGCGGCGGCCGGGAGGCGCTGTAGGCGGCCAGCCCGCGCAGCTCGCCCGCCTCCTCCACCAGCCGGGTGTAGGCGGTCATGATCTCGGCCGTCTCGCAGTGCAGCGACAGCGAGATCTCCCCGGCCAGGTCGGGCCGCGCGCGCCGGAGCGCCTCGACGCCGCGCATCACGAACTCGAAGTGGGCGTGGTCGTAACGCTCGCCCTCGGGAAGCATGAGAAAGGAGCGCTGGTCGTCGGAGCGGCCGTGCAGCCCGTGCCCGCCGTAGAACATGAAGATCTTGAACGACGGCACCCCGAACCGCTCGACCAGCTCGGGCAGCTCGGCGATGTGCGCGGCCGACATGGGCGCGAGGTGGAAGCCGTAGTCGACGTACGCCCTGCCCTCGGCCTGGGCCAGCACCTCGGGGAAGAAATCCGCGTACGGGCCGCCCCTGTTGAGGTAGTACTGCCCGGTCCGCATGTACGTCAGCGCGGTCGTCACCCCGCCCTGCGCGCTCGCCCTGCTCTCCGACGCGGCGTCGGCCGGCAGCGGGTTGTAGATGCCCCAGTGCTGGTGGGCGTCCACGACGCCGGGGAAGGCGAGCCGGCCGCCCCCGTCGATCACCTCGGCGGCGCCGGACAGCCCGAGCCCGACCCGCTCGATGCGGCCGCCCGCCAGCGCGATGTCGGCTTCGACCGGGTCGTCTCGGTCCGGCGTGACGATCCTGACGTTCTTCAGCAGCAGGTCGGTCATGGTGGGGGGAGCCCTCCTCAGGCGGGACGGCGGGCGTCGTGGTGCCAGGCCAGCACCTTGCGCTCCACCGTCAGGAACAGGGAGTTGAACGCGAAGCCGAGCACGCCGAGCAGCAGCACGGCCGCCCAGATGGCGGGCATGTCGGCGTTGCCCGAGGCCAGGTTGAGCAGGTAGCCGATGCCTTCCGTGCTGGCCTTCAGCTCGGAGATGACCATGAGGATGAGCGCCAGCGAGACGCTCAGCCGCAGCCCCGCGAAGATCTGCGGCGCCGCCGCCGGCAGGATGACCCGCCACAGCCGCAGGTGGGCGGGCAGGCCGAAGACGATCGCCGTGTCGATCTTGAGCGGGTCCACGTGGCGGGCGCCGTCGATGGCGTTGAGCAGGATCGGCCAGACGATGCCGAAGACGATGGTGGCGACCTGCACCTGCGGACCGATCGGGAACAACACCAGGAAGACGGGCAGCATCACCGGCGGCGGCACCGCCCGCCCGAACGCGATGAGCGGCTCCAGGCAGTCGGCCAGCCAGGCGATCCTGCCGATCGCCACCCCCAGCCCGACCCCGGCCGCCACCGCGATGGCCCACGACCCGACCACCCTGACCAGGCTGGGCAGGAAGTGGCCGACCGCCTCGTCGGTGAGCACGTAGGGACCCGAGAACCACATCTCGTACGCCCGCGACACCACCAGCACGGGACCGGGCAGGTACGGGGTGGCCAGCCAGGCCGCCAGCGCCTGCCAGCCGGCCAGCACGACGGGCACCAGCCAGAGCCGCCTGACCAGGGTGACGATCATGTCTGCCGCCACCTGAACAGCCGCCGCTCGGCCCTGGCCAGCAGCGCGTTGGCGGCGAGCCCGATCGCGCCCGACCAGATCAGCACCGCGATGACGTCGGTCAGCGCGTCCATGCCGATGCCGGTGCTCGCCTGGATGAGGAAGCCGCCGATGCCGGTCGAGCCGCCCACGACGTACTCCACGCTGATGGCCAGGATGAGCGCGACCGAGGCGGCCAGACGGACCCCGGTGGCCACGAACGGCGCCGCGCTGGGCAGCAGCACCCACACCACCACCGCGCCGCGGCCGAACCCGAACGACCGCAGCGTGTCCTTGGCCAGCGGGTCGGCGTCGCGCACGCCGTAGAGGGTGTTGATGAGGATCGGCCAGGCCGCGGCGAACGCCACCAGCGCGATCTCGGCGTTCAGCTCCGGCTGGATGAAGAACAGCGCGAGCGGGATCAGCGCCACCGACGGGATGGGCCGCAGGAACTCCACGAACACCCGCGTCATCTCCTCCAGCGCCGGCACCGTCCCCAGCAGCAGCCCGGCGGGGACGGCGATCAGCACCGCGAGCGGCAGCCCGAGCGCCGCCGCGGTGAGCGTGCCGCCGAGCCCGGCGAGGAACTCGGGGTCGGCGGCCAGCTCGGCCGTCCTGCCCAGCGTGCCCGCGGCCGGCGGCAGCCAGCTCACCAGGCCGGACATGCCGAGCGCCTGCCAGGCGAGCAGGAAGGCCGCCACGCCCGCCACGTTGCGGGCGTACCTGGCGCGGGCACGGCGGCCCGCGGCAGGCGCCGCCGTCATCCCTTGGGCGCCGAGTAGATCATGGAGCTGACGTCCATCTTCTGCTTGAGCAGCCCCGCCTCCAGCATCAGGTCGGCCACCCGCTGGATGTTGCGCGCGTCCAGCGTGGTCGGGTAGGCGCCCAGGTTGATCGTCGCGGCCGTCTCGGCCGGGATCTTCGTGTACGTCGGCAGGATCGCCGTCACCGCGCTCTTGTCCGTGGCCGCGATCTGCTGGGCCTTGGCCATGGCGCGCTGGAAGGCGGCCAGCGTCTCGGGGTTGTCCTTGGCCCACTTCCCGGTGGCGGCCCAGCCGGTGATCGGCAGGTTGGCGGTCGGGCCCGACATGGTGTCGAGCAGCGTGGTCGCGCCGAGCTGCCGTTCTGCCTGGCTGAGGTACGGGTCGGTCATCCAGACCGCGTCCACGCTGCCCTTGTCGAGCGCGGACAGCCACTCCGTCGTCGGGATCACCACGTACTGGACGTCGTCAGGGGTGAGGCCGGCCTGCTTCAGATGCGGGCTCATGGTGAGTGTGCCGAGCCCGCCGATCACGTTGACCCCGATCTTCTTGCCCTTGAGGTCGGCGACCTGCTTGATGGGGGAGTCCTTGGCCACCATGACGCCGAACGCGCCTGGCGCGCCTTGATAGGAGTCGGCGATGTAGACGAACTTCTCGGTGCCCTGCTCCTGGATGGTCAGGATGGTGGCGTAGCTGCCGAGGACGACGTCCATCTGGCCGTTGGACAGCTTCGGGAGCACCGCCTGCGGCGCCTGGATGGGCTCCTGCCTGACGTCGAGGCCCTCTTCCTTGAAGAAGCCGCGCTCCATGGCGATGAACAGCGGCGCGGAGTCGGCGCCCGGATATTGCCCGACCAGCAGGCTGGTCTTCTTCTGCGGCGGGCCGCCCTCGTCGCCCGAGCCGCCGCCGCACGCGGTGAGGGCGAGTGCCAAGGCCACGCCTGCCAACACATGTAATGCCGTACCACCTGGTCTCATGGCCTGACTCCTTGAGGCAAGGGAAAGTGACCGAGCTCGTGGTGACGCTGAGCCAAGAGTAGGCACGGTCGGCGACCCCCGGTGTAACGATCATGTTCCATCGGGGGCCGCCGGGTCAGGTGATCTTGCGGCGGTAGGTGGCCATGGCGAGGACGTAGACGACGACGAGCAGGCCGGCGCACCAGGCGACGGCGGTCCAGACGTCGGCGGCGGCCGGGTGCCCGGCGAACAGGCCGCGGATGGCGTTGACGATGGCCGTCACCGGCTGGTGCTCGGCGAAGGCGCGCAGCGGGCCCGGCATCGTGGCGGTGGGCACGAAGGCCGAGCTGATGAACGGCAGGAAGATGAGCGGGTAGGAGAACGCGCCGGCCCCGTCGGCGCTCTTGGCGGTGAGCCCGGGGATGACCGCGAGCCAGGTCAGCGCGAGCGAGATGAGGTTCGCGACCAGCGAGGTCAGCACGTGTGCCCACAACACCGACGAACGGGCCAGCGGCATCGACTGGAAGCGCTCGAAGATGCCGCTCTGCATGTCGAGGAAGAGCCGGAACGCGGTGTAGGCGATGCCGGAGGCGACCGTGATGAGCAGGATGCCGGGCAGGAGGTAGCCGACGTAGGCGACCTGGCCGGTGTCGATCGCGCCGCCGAAGACGTACACGAACAGCAGCATCATCCCGATCGGCATGATCGTCGTGGTGATGACGGTGTCGGGGCTGCGGGAGATGTGCCGCAGCGAGCGGCCCAGCATGACGGTGGTGTCGGAGAGGAAGCGGCGGGTCATCTCGCGTCCTTGGAGTCGGCGCCGACGAGGGTGAGGAAGACGTCTTCGCGCGTCGGCTGCTTCTCGACGTACTCGACCTCGGCGGGCGGGAGCAGCCGCCTGAGCCCGTCGAGGGTGTCGTTCACGAGGATCCGGCCCTCGTGCAGGATGGGATGCGGTCGGCGAGTTGCTCGGCCTCGTCCAGATACTGCGTGGTGAGCAGCACCGTCGTGCCCCGGCCGGCCAGCTCCTTGACCGCTCGCCACACCTCGATGCGGGCCTGCGGGTCGAGCCCGGTGGTGGGCTCGTCAAGGAAGATGACCGGCGCGCCGATGAGGCTCATCGCGATGTCGAGCCGCCGGCGCATGCCGCCGGAGCAGGTGCCCACCCGGCGGCCGCCTGCCTCGGTGAGCGAGAACCGGTCGAGCAGGTCGTCGGCGATGGCCTCGGGCCCGTCGAGGTGGCGGAGCCTGGCGACCATCACGAGGTTCTCCCGCCCGGTGAGAATCTCGTCCACGGCGGCGAACTGGCCGGTGAGGCTGATCGAGGCGCGCACGTCGGCGGCCTGGGTGACGACGTCGAATCCGGTGACGGCGGCGCCGCCGGCGTCGGGTGGGCTGTCATGTCAGGTCCCTTCTGCGTCGGGCCTGTCGTCCGCGACGCGGTCGATGGAGGTGGTCAGCCGCGTGCGCTCGCGGCCCAGCCACTGGCCCTCGGGGTAGTTGCGCAGGAACGTCTCGGCGAACTCGACGGGGTCGTCTCCGACGATCTCGCGCACCGACGTCCCGCTGGCCGCGCTCTGCTCGAAGAGGTCGGCGAGGTCCTCCAGCATCGCCAGCAGGCTCTCGCCGGTGCCGGGGCCGAAGTAGATCATGTAGCGCTGCAGCGCCTCGACGGCCGTGCCGTGGCTGGCGGGCAGCCGTTCGACGCGCGCCTTGTAGTCGCGGTAGCGCTTCTTGTGCTCGAGCGGGCCGGTGACGATTTCGACGTAGCGTCGCAGGCCCTTCCTGGGCTCGTCTTCGGCGGTCATGATGGGTGGCCTCCTTCGCGGAGCTGTTCGAGACGTTCGGCGAGGAAGCTCCAGGTCCTCCAGAACTCGTCCAGGTGGTCGCGTCCCCGCGCGTTGAGGGAGTAGACCTTGCGTGGCGGGCCCTTCTCCGACGGCACCTTCTCCACGTCCACGAGGCCGCGCTGCTCGATCCTGACCAGCAGCGCGTAGACGGTGCCCTCGGCGATGTCGGAGAATCCCTGCTCGCGCAGCCACGCGGTGATCTCGTAGCCGTACGCGGAACGGCTGGACAGGATCGCGAGCACGATGCCCTCGAGCGTGCCCTTCAGCATTTCCGTCGCCTGCCTGCTCATGGACGCCCTTCAGCTACTTAGCAGTGTTAGGTACTGGGTACTGGTACATAGTAACGCTGAATACCGGCGGCGGCGCAAGTCCCCTGACAACACGAAACGGGCCCGTCCTTCAGGACGAGCCCGTCGGCAGCGGTGGATCAGGAGAGCTTCTCCAGGTCACTGCGGGTCAGCTTGATGGTGTTCTCCGGCAGCGGCGACGGGTTCTTCGCTCCGTCGAGCGGATACTTCCCCTGGACCGGGTTGAGCAGCGCGGCGGGGGAGTCGGGGTAGGTCTCCAGGAACAACACGTAGCCGCTGTCACGCTGCAGCGCGGTCGTGCTCTCCTCCTTGTACGTCACCCCGTCGAAGACGCCGCCGAGCTCCTTGACCTCGATGGACTGCCCCACCTTGGCCTCGCCCTTGTGGACCTGCAGCACCTGGGCGGTGTAGACGGTGATGACGGTCGCCGGCGGCTCGGGCTCGTCGCCCGTCAGCTTGGCGGGGGCGCCGGCCTCCGGGTTGAGCCGCGGATCCGTCGTGGTCGGGTCGGGTGCGGCCACCTCCTGCAGGTAGCGCGGCTCCCCGACGATGCGTGCCTCGACCACCAGGTTCGCCCGGTCGAAGAGCGCGTCGGCGCTTTCGTACTGGGGGTAGTCGGCACGGTAGAGCACGGCCTCCTCGTGCATGGAGCACGCGGACACGAACAGCGCAGTCAGGACGAGCGCGCCGAGACGCCTGAGCATGCGGCGGCCTCCTTCAGTAATAGGCGTTGACGTCGGAGACATCGTGTGGCTGCGGTTTGATCATCCCGTTGCGATTGCGGCTGTGATTCATGATGGACGTCACGGAGTTGTGCGCCAGGTTCAGCGCGTGCCCGAGTTCGTGGACGAAGACGCTGGTGACGAAGTTCGCCCAATTGGACGCGTCCCTGTTGATGGTCCTCGAATTGAGCTTGACGTACATGCACGAGCCGCCGCACCGCGTGTAGTAGCCGTACCACGTGTTGCTGTACGACTTCACCGTCAGAGTCGATCCCGAATTGCTGCTCTTGTAGAAGTTGGCCGGGCTCGACGTGGCGTTCCAGTTGCTCAATGCCCTGTTCAGCGGCGTCTGCCAGGTGCTGTTGTAGCTGTACGGATAAATGTGGATGCTGGCGATGTCCTGGCCGGTGCCGTTCCAGTGCGCGAGCGCCGGAGTGGCGCTCGCGGCCATTGCCAGAACGAGGGCGGCCGCCACCGCGGTGCCCCGTCTCGTGATACGTCCTAACGCTCCCGAAGGCATGTTGAATGGTCACCCCTTGGGTGTCGGAGGAGCTGCGCCTGATTTCCGGTGATGCGACTGAAAAGGATGTCCACGGGCCCGTGAATACGTGCGGAAAAAAGCTGACCGAGGCGCGTTGATCGGAGTATGCAAGTGGGGTGATCTTGTGTCAAGAGGCGAAAACCCGCGCCACTCGCCGAGCCGAGGGGCGCGGGGGCCGGCCCGCCGGAGCCGCCTCCGGCGGGAGGTGCGGCGACGGCATGACGGTGAAAATTTTCAGTGGAGTCAGGGTGGATGAAAAAATCTGTGAGCAGAAGGAGCAAAACTCTGGACCTACGGCTTGCCGCAGGTGACGATGCGATCACCATCGTGATCGTCTCCTCACACCCGGCGAGACCCGCGAGGGTCTCGCACCTCCGCACGGTCCGCCGGGCACCGCACACTCGCCCAGCGGCCGTCACGTAGCCCTGGAGAGCCCTCATGGATCTGCCGGACGAGTTATCCCTGCCCGCCTCCCGATGGAACGGCCTGCGCCAGAGACCACCGGACACCCCGGAGAGCGCGGACCCGTCGTGGAACAGGTTCGCGACCGCGGAGGCCAAGCCGCCCTCCCGCTGGCCCCGCAGGCTGGCCCCCCTCCTCACCGTCGTCCTGCTGGTGGACATGGCCTACGCCGTGCCCGCCCAGGCGGCGCCCCGCACGGCGCCCGCCGTCCAGCGGGAGAAGCCGGTGACCGGCGGCAAGGTCCCGGTCACGGCCCCGCTGCCCGATCCCGCCGCCAAGCAGGCGTGGAAGGCGGCTCCGGCCGTCAGCTGGCCCAAGCCGCAGAAGGCGGAGCTGGGCGGAACCACGACCGGCGCCACAACCAGCGCCACAAGCGGCGACACAAGCGGCGCCACGGCCAGGACCACCGCGGGCGGCTTCCCCGTACGGCTGGCCCCCAGCACCGACAAGTCCGCGAAGGCCGCGCAGGCGGCGGACACGGCCCCCATCACCGTCGAGCTGCTCGACACCGACCTGCTCGGCCTGGCCATGCGCGTCACACCAGGACAGGGCATCACGGCCAAGGCGGCGCAGAAGACCCGCGTGGAGGTCGACTACTCCGGCTTCCGCCACGCCTTCGGCGGCGACTACGGCTCCCGGCTGCGCATGGTGAAGCTGGAGGAGTGCGCGCTCACCGGAGCCGACGGCTGCGCCGCGCCGCAGCCCGTCAAGAGCGAGAACGACGCGACGGCCGGCACGGTCACCGCGGAGGTCGAGACCAACGCCCTGTACGCGCTGACCGCGGCGCCGTCAGGACCGTCCGGCGACCACGCCGCGACCTCCCTGTCGGCGGCCTCCGACTGGAGCGTCGGCACCCAGTCGGGCGACTTCAGCTGGAGCTACGACCTGCGGTTGCCGCCCTCGCTGGGCGGCGAGGAGCCGGAGATCTCGCTCGGCTACTCCTCGCAGAGCGTGGACGGGCGTACGGTCTCCACCAACAACCAGACGTCCTGGGCCGGTGAGGGCTTCGAGCTCAACCCCGGCGGCTTCATCGAGCGCCGCTACAAGTCCTGCATGCTCGACGGCAAGAAGACCGGCGACCTGTGCTGGGACCAGGAGAACGCCATCCTGTCGCTCGGCGACTCGTCGGTCGAGCTGGTCAAGGACGCTTCCACCAAGCAGTGGCGGCCCAAGCGCGACGACGGCACCAGGATCGAGCTGCTCACCGGCGCCACCAACGGCGACAACAACGGCGAGTACTGGCGGGTCACCACGCCCGACGGCACCCAGTACACCTTCGGCCTGAACCGGCTGCCCGGCTGGGCCGGCGGCAAGCCGGAGACCAAGTCGGTGCAGACCGTGCCGGTGTTCGGCAACAACAGCGGCGAGCCCTGCTACAGCGGCACCCCGGCCAACGCCTGGTGCCAGCAGGGCTACCGGTGGAACCTCGACTACGAGGTGGACACGCACGGCAACGCCACCACGTACTGGTACGAGCGGGAGACCAACTACTACGGCCGCAGCATGAAGCCGGAGCAGGGCACCCAGTACGTGCGCGGCGCGTACCTCACCCGCATCGACTACGGCTACCTGGGCACCGAGCTGTTCACCAAGCAGCCGGCCGCCCGCGTGGTGTTCGAGGTGGCCGAGCGCTGCCTGCCGAGCGGCTCGGTGACCTGCGCGCCCGACCAGCTCAAGAAGGAGACCGCGAGCCACTGGCCGGACGTGCCGTTCGACCAGATCTGCAACAGCGGGGTGAAGTGCACCGACCGCCTGGCGCCGACGTTCTTCACCCGCAAGCGGCTGGCCAAGGTCACCACGCAGGTGCGCAACTCCGCCGGCCAGTTCACCCCGGTGGACTCGTGGGCGCTGACGCACCAGTTCCCCGCCTCGGGCGACGGCATGAGCCCGGCGCTGTGGCTGGCCTCGATCCGGCAGACCGGCCACGTGGGCGGCACGATCACGTTGCCGCCGGTGACGTTCACCGGCGTGCAGCTGCCCAACAGGGTCGATTCGGACGAGGGCAGGGCGCCGCTGGTCAAGTGGCGGGTCCAGGCCATCAACAACGAGTACGGCGGCGAGCTGCGCATCAACTACTCGGCCGCCGACTGCAAGCCCGGCGACGTGCCCGCGGCCGACAAGAACTCAAGGCGCTGCTTCCCGCAGCGCTGGGCCCCGCCGGACGAGGCCGAGGTCACCGACTGGTTCCACAAGTACCTGGTGACCCAGACCGTCGAGGTGGACCGGGTGGCCGGCTCGCCGAGCGTGGTCACCGACTACGAGTACCTCGGCGGCGCCGCCTGGCACTACGCCGACAACATCCTGGTCAAGCCCGCGCACCGCACGTGGGCCGACTACCGCGGCTACGGCCGGGTCCGCGTCCGCCAGGGCGACGGGCAGGACGGCAAGCGCACCATGACGGAGTTCCGCTACTTCCGCGGCATGCACGGCGACAAGCTGGCCGACGGCTCCAAGCGCAGCGTCCAGGTGGAGGACTCCGAGGGCGTCAAGAAGGACGACCTCGACCAGCTCGCCGGGTTCGAGCGGGAGGAGATCCTCTTCGACGGTGACGGCGGCGCGCTGCTGACCGCGACCGTCCAGGACGCCTGGTCGGCCAAGACGGCCGAGTCCACGCAGGGCGGCGTCACCAAGGCCGCGCACGTGGTGCAGCCCGAGTCCATGGTCACCCGCACCGCGCTGGCCGGCGACAAGTGGCGGCGGACCGGCGAGGGCCGCACGTACGACACCAAGGGCCTGCTGCTGCAGGTCGAGGAGAAGGGCGACCTGGCCACCGCGGACGACGATCAGTGCATCCGCTACACCTACGCCCGCAACGACGCGAGCTGGATGCTCGACTTCCCGAGCCGGGTGCAGAAGGTCGCGACGACCTGCGACACCGGCACGGCCAAGCTGGCCGCCGAGGAGGTCCTGTCCGACGAGAAGATCCAGTACGACGGCCAGTCGCACGGCCAGGCCCCGACCAAGGGCGACGTCACCACGGTGCAGGAGCTGGTCTCGCCCGACGGGCAGACGATCACCGGCACCGCGCGGACGTACGACGCCTACGGCCGCGAGCTCACCGAGACCGACCCGGTCGGCACCAAGTCCGTCACCGCCTACAGCCCGGCCTCCGGCGCCCTGCCGACGGAGACCACCGAGACCAACCAGCTCGGCCACACCGAGCGCACCCTGCTCGAACCCGCCTGGGGCGAGCCGACCGCCGAGATCGACGCCGCGGGCAAGCGTGTGGACATGGAGTACGACGCGCTCGGCCGGCTGACCAAGGTCTGGCAGCCGGACCGCAGCAAGGCCGCGGGCCAGTCGCCCAGCACCGAGTACACCTACCTGGTGCGCAACGACGGTCCCAGCGTCGTCACCACCAAGACGCTCAACGCCGACGGCACCTACACGGCCAGCCACGAGCTGTTCGACGGCCTGATGCGCGAGCGCCAGACCCAGGAACCCGCGCCCGTCGACGAGACGGCGCAGGACCCCGCGCTGCGCAACGGGCGCACGATCACCGACACCCTCTACAACTCCCAGGGCGAGGAGTACAAGGCCAACACCGGCTACTTCACCACCGGCACGCCGTCCACCGACCTGTTCGGGGTGGCCGACGCCGCGGTGCCCACCCAGGTCGTGTCCGTCTACGACGGCGCGGGCGAGGTGACCGCCGAGGTCTTCAAGTCCAAGGGAGCGGAGAAGTACCGCGTCTCGGTCAAGGAGGAGGGCGACCGGCTGCACATCACGCCGCTGCCCGGCGACACCGCCACCACCAGGATCGGCGACGCGCACGACCGGCTCATCGAGCTGCGCCAGTACAAGGGCTCGACCCCGACCGGCGAGTACGAGACCACCAAGTACACCTACGACCGCGCCGGCCGGCTGGCGACGGTGACCGACCCGGCGGGCAACGTCTGGCGGCACCACTACGACCTGCGCGGCCGCGAGATCAGGACGGAGGACCCCGACAAGGGCGTCACGACCACCACGTACAACGACGCGGACGAGGTCGTCACCACCACCGACGCCCGCGGCAAAACCCTCTGGTACGGCTACGACGCGCTCGGCCGCAAGACGCAGCTGCGCGAGGGCTCGGCCACCGGCACGCTGCTGGCCGAGTGGAAGTACGACGGGCTGGCCAAGGGCCACATGCACGCGGCCATCAGGTACGTGGACGGCCAGGCGTACACCGCCGAGATCAACGCGATCGACGCCGACTACCGCACGCTCCGCCAGACCGTGACCATCCCGGCACGGGAGGGCAAGCTCGCGGGTTCCTACCAGCTCAACACCCGCTACACGGCCGACGACCAGGTGCAGTCGATCAGCTTCCCGGCGGGCGGCGGCCTGGCCGAGGAGTCGGTCGTCTACAGCTACGACGGGCTCAGCCAGCCGGTCAAGGTCAGCGGCCTGTCGGCGTACGTGAGCGCGGCCCGCTACAGCAAGCTCGGTGAGACCTTGCAGTACGAGCTGGGCGAGGGCAGCAAGAAGACCTGGCTGACCTACACCCACGACGAGGCCACCCGCAGGCTCACGAGCATGCGGCTGGACCGGGCCGGCGCGCCCGCCAGCGACCTCGACCTGTCCTACACCTACGACGCGGCCGGCAACATCTCCAAGATCGCCGACCGGGCCGCCCAGGACACGCAGTGCTTCACCCACGACCATCTGCGCCGCCTCACCTCGGCGTGGACGGCCACCGACGACTGCGCGAGCGGCGCCCCGCAGTCGGGCAAGATCGGCGGCGTGGCCCCGTACGCGGTCAGCTACGCCTACGACGTCACGGGCAACAGGACGAAGGAGACCAAGCACGCCTGGGGCGGCGCGGCCGAGCAGGTGCGCACCTACACCTACCCGTCGGCCGGCGGCAAGCAGCCGCACGCGCTGCAGAGCGTCGGCGCCGACCTGTTCACCTACGACGCCGCCGGCAACACCACCAGGCGCAAGGTCGGCAACGCCGACCAGAGCCTGATCTGGGACGCCGAAGGCAACCTGGAGTCGGTGACCGAGGGCGGCAAGACGACGTCGTTCGTCTACGACGCCGACGGCGACCGGCTGCTGCGCAAGACGGCCACCGACGCCACCCTCTTCATCGACGACATGGAGCTGCGGCTCGACTACGCCAAGAACACCGTCGAGCAGACCAGGTACTACACCATCGGCGGCGAGGCCATCGCGGTCCGCACGCCGGACAACCAGGTCTATTTCATGGCCAACGACCACCAGGGCACTGCGCAGGCCATGGTGAACGCCGGCACCGGGGACGTGGCGATCCGCCGGCAGACCCCGTTCGGTGAGGATCGCGGGTCACCACCGCCGTGGTGGCCGGGACAGCGCGGCTTCGTCGGCGGCACCAAGGACGCCACGACCGGGCTCGTGCACCTCGGAGCCCGCGAGTACGACCCGGCCAACGGCCGCTTCCTCTCGGTGGACCCGATCATCGACGAGGGAGAGCCGCAGCAGCTCAACGCCTACGCCTACGCCAACAACAGCCCCGTCACGATGAGCGACCCCGACGGCCAGCTCGTCTGGTTCGTGGTCGGCATCGCGGCGCGGATCGCGGCGCGGGCCATCGCCAGGAAGCTGGCGCAGGCCGCGGCGCGGCGGGCGGCAGCGGCGGCGGCCAGGCGGGCGGCGCTCGCCGCCGCCCGGCGCAGGGCCGCGGCCCTGGCCAGAAAGCGTGCCCTGGAGGCTGCCAAGCGGCGGGCCGCGGAAGCCGCCAGGAAACGGGCGGCGGCCGAGGCCAGGAAGAGGGCCGCTGAGGCCGCCAAGAAGCGGGCGGCGGCCATGGCAAGGAAGAAGGCGGCGCTGGCCAGGCAGCGGGCGGCCGCGGCGGCGGCCCGGCGACGGGCGGCGGCAGCGGCACGGCGGGCCGCGGCGGCCCGGCGGCGCGCGGCCGCCGCACGCAGGGCGGTCACCCGGCGAGCCAGCAAGCCCAAGGCCACGGTCCGGCACCGTCCCGCCACCCGGCCCACCAGCCGCAAGGCCGTGCAGCGGCAGTCGCCGCCCAAGGCCCAGCGGTCGCCGACGAGCTCGTCCCAGCCACGCGGGCTGAGCGAGGCGCAGAAGCGCTCGATCGACGAGCAGCTCGGCAGGGTGCGGCCCACCGGTTCGCACACCAGGGCGACGCCCAGGGAGGCGGACGGCATCGCCGACCAGGGCACCGGCTGGAGTCCTGCGTCGAAGGCGTACCAGTCGGACACCCCGCGCCCGGGCTGGAAGGGGTGGACGGTGGTTTATCGCGTGTGGCAGGTCTTCCGGCCGCCGGCGACGCCCTCCTAGAGAAAGGACACGACAGAGCCCCCGCTCCGGCCGGACACCCGTTCGAGGCGGGGGCTTCCCGCGTCCCGGTTCCGCCCCCGACGCCCGTTCGGGGCGGGGGCTTCCCGCCGTCCGGTTCCGGCCGCGAGCTCGGGCGGGCGTTTGCGGGGTTCGGGCTCCTCAGCCGGCCGGGGCGCGGTGGTGCAGGGCGAGCAGCATCGCCACGAGCAGCACGACCAGGATCGCCAGCTCCGCCAGCCCCGCCCACAGGCCGGCCAGGGCGGCGGCCGGCGCGGCGACCGCGACCACGCCCTTGACGCGCGCCCAGGGCAGCCGGAGCATCCGCCGGAACCAGAAGTCGCCCGCCAGGTAAAGGGTGACGCCCGTGGCCAGGACGATCGCCGCCGACGGCTTGAGCGGATCGAGGGGGTGCCCGATGACCTTCTTGATGCCGCCCGACACCGCCACCACGCCGAGCAGCATCGGGACGTGCCCGTAGAAGTAGGCGCCGAGGATCATCCTGGTCCGCCGTACCGGCTCGGTCGCGGCCAGCGTGTGCTCGGCGGCCCGCTCGTCCTCGCCGGCGAAGTACGCCCACCACAGGCACGCCGCCAGGCTCAGGGCGAGCACCCCCGCGACGCCGAGACCCAGGTCGACCGGCAGGTCCTTGGCGCCGATGCCGAGCGCCAGCATCGACTCGCCGAGCACCACGATGACCAGCAGCCCGTGCCGCTCGACCACGTGCGCGGCGCCCAGCGCGAAGCCCTGCTGGCCGATGAAGTACGGGCTGCCCCACAGCAGGACGAGCGCGGCGATCCACGGCAGGTAGGAGTAGGGCGTCTCGAGGAACCCGGCGACGCCGATGAGCGCGGTCGCGGCCAGGTTGAACGGCACCACCCGCACGATCGCCCGGGTGGCCTGCGCGTACAGGGCGCTGTGCACCAGGATCAGCAGCAGGTAGCCGACGGCGAAGGCGACCCCGCCGCCCGCGAACGTGCTCGGGATGGCCAGCGCCATGACGAGGAAGCCGGCCATCCCGAGCAGGACCAGGATCCGGCGGGCGGGCCGTACCGGTGGCACGGAGTTGAGCAGCCAGACGTACCCCGCGTACATCCACCACATCACGCCGAAGACGAGCAGCACCTGCAGCGCGCTCTCCCCGATGCCCACGGCCGGATGCCCGGGCGGCGGCGTCTCCATGCCGGCCACCAGCAGCGCGGTGAGCTGGGTGATGGTGAAGACGAAGACCAGGTCGAAGAAGAGCTCCAGGGTGGAGACGCGTAGGTCGGGCTCGGCAGCGGCGGCGGGCCGCTCGGCGAACCAGCTGGGCAGTCGCATGGGGGGCCTTTCGATCGATGTCAGGGCTGGTACGGCGGGGCGACGCCCCAGCCCCAGCGGGGCACCGGCGCCTCGGCCGGCGGGGTGGCACCGGGCTGCGAGTTCTGGACCGCGATGCGGGTGCCCCACTCGATGTAGCCGGCGAAGGCGGCACGGAACTCCGGGTCGCCGGGCAGCCCGGCCTCCTCGGCGGCGTCCATGAGCAGCGACACCCACCGCCGGCGCTGCTCCTCGCTCAGGTGCCGGTTGAGGTGGTGGGCCAGCATGCGGGGGTAGCCGCCCAGCTCGCGGGTGTAGCGGTCGGGGCCGCCGAAGACCTCCGACAGCCAGATCGCCACGTGCCGGGGATGGTCGGGGCTCATGCCCGCGAACAGGGGCCCGATCAGGTCGTCGGCGAGCACGTGGCCGTAGAAGACCTCGGTGAGCCGCTCGAACGCCGCCGCCCCGCCCGCCCACTCGTAGAGCGTCGGCTCGGTCTTGGTGATGAGCTGCTCGTAGTGCCGCATCTCCTCGACCGCGGAGACGTACGGCTTGATCTCGGCGAAGAACGCGGCGAAGTGCGCGCTGTTCCTGAAGCCGTTCAGGTGCTCCTCGGCCGAGGACCAGTCGATGCGCAGGACGTAGCAGGCGGGCTCGTCCACACAGCGCGACAGCTCGTAGCCGAGGCACTGGGGCGCCTCGCCGAGCGGGACGACGGCACGGCGGTAGGCGGCCTCGAACTCCCCGGCCGCCTCCGGAGGGACGCGGTAACGGACGTACTCGACGATCACGAGGTCCTCCAGGATGTAATTAAGTAATCAAGCTCTGCGGGCATCGTAGGCGACAAAGAGGTTTATGTCCGCCCACGCCTGTCCGCGGCGGAATCATAGCGACCGCGCGACCGCACGATGATCGTCGGCCTCACCGGGCGTTGTCCGCGGGGGCGTCGGCGCGCATAGTGAGGTCGTGAGCGACGAGTTGCCGGACGACCCCTCCGGGTTGCTCCGTGGTGGCGCCGCCCGGTCGGTCAGGACGGCCCGCTCACGCGTGCGCACCTGGACCCCGGCCGTGCTCCTCGCCGTGCTCTCGTCCGGCGCCTTCGCCGCGCTCCTGACCGGGGCGGGGCCGGTGGCGGCCGGCATCGGGGCGTTCGCGGCCGTGGGCGGGAACCTGCTGACCGACCTGGTGAAGTCCGGCATCGACGCGCTCAAAGGCCGCGACCTCCGGGAGGAGGAGGTACGGGCCGAGCTCGAACGCCGGATCAGCGCGGCGCTCGAAGGCGGCGGGGAGCACGCCCGAGCGCTGCGTGCCGAGATCGCCGCCGTGCTGCGCACGTTCGAGCTGGCCGGAGCCGCGATCGAGGAGGCCGTGCGGACCGGCGACCGCGAGCTGCAGGCCGCGCTGACGGACGGGCTGGCCAGGCTCGGCGGGGAGTTCGCCGAGTTCTCCTTCGTGCTGTCCGACGTCGAAGGCCGGCTGCGGCGCATCACGGAAGGCGTCGACCAGTCGCGGGCGCAGCTGCAGGTCGCGGTCGGGCTGCAGTACCGCCAGGCGACCGACACCCGGCTGCTGCTCGAACAGGTGTCGCTCATCGAACGGCGGACCAGGGGCTCCGCGGCCGCCGTCACGGGGCCGCGCTGGTCGGACGGCAGCCCGTACAAGGGGCTGAGCGGGTACGGCGAGGCCGACGCGGACGTCTTCTCCGGCCGCGAGGTCGTGACGGCCGAGCTCGTCAGTACCCTGTCGGAACGCCTGGGCGGCACCGGACTGCTGGTGCTGACCGGCGCGTCGGGGGCGGGCAAGTCCTCGCTGCTGCGCGCCGGCCTGCTGCCCGCGATAGCGCGCGGCGACCTGTCGGAGGCGGCCCGCCACTGGCCACGCCACGTCCTGGACCGGCCGGGCCGCGAGCCGCTGACGGTGCTCGCCACGCTGCTGGCGGGCCTGGCCGGGCTGGACGCCGGCACCGTGCTCGCCGCGCTCACGCGTGCGCCCGCCGAGGCGTCGTTGCTGGTCAGGCAGGCGGTGGACACCGACGCCAGGCGGCGCGCGGCGCCCGGCACGCCTGGACAGGACGGCCGCCTGATCCTGGTCGTGGACCAGTTCGAGGAGGTCTTCGACGCCCCGGAGGGGGAGCGGGCCGCGTTCGTCGCCGCCCTGCACGCCGCCGCCACCGTCCCGTCGGGACCGGCGGGAGCGCCCGCCGCGCTCGTCGTGATCGCGGTGCGCGGCGACGTGATCGACCGCTGCGCCGACCATCCCGACCTGGTGGACGCGCTCCAGGAGGGCCCGTTCGTGCTGGGCGCGATGAACGAGCAGGAGCTGCGCGCCGCCATCACCGTGCCGGCCGCGGCCGCGGGACTACGGCTCGAAGCCGGACTGGCCGACACCGTCCTCGCCGACCTGCGCTCCTCGTCGGGCGGTTTCGACGCGGGCGTGCTGCCGCTGCTGTCGCAGGCCATGCTGACCGTCTGGGAGCATCGCGAGGACGACCTGCTCACCCACCGCGGCTACGCGCGTACCGGCGGGGTCACGCACGCGGTCACGGCGAGCGCGGAGGCCGCGTACGACGGGCTCGACCCAGCCGGGCGCGAGCGGGCCCGCCAGGTGTTCCAGCAGCTGGCCGCGGTGTCCGCCGAAAGCAGGCTGGTCCGCAGGGCACGGCCACGCGCCGAGCTGGGGCCCGTGGACGACGTCCTGGAGGTGTTCGCCCGGCGCCGGCTGCTCGTCGCCGACACCGGGTCGGTGCAGATCGCCCACGAAGCGCTCCTCCAGCACTGGCCCCGCCTGCGCGGCTGGATGGAGGCCGACCTGACCGGCCACGCGCTGCGCAGCCAGCTCCTGGACGAGGCGGAGGAGTGGCGGCGCAACCGCCGCGACGCCTCGTACCTGTACCGGGGCGAGCGGCTGGACGCCGTCCTGCACGCCAGGCCCCGGTGGGAGCCCGGCACCGTCACCGGCCCGGCAGCGGAGTTCCTGGAGGAGAGCGTGCGCGCGCGGAGCCTGAGCCGGCGGCGGCGCAGGCTCACGGCCGTGGCGCTGTCGGCGCTGCTCGCCGTCGCCGTCGCCTTCGGCGGCGTCGCGCTCGTGCAGGGCAGCGCGGCCCGCGAGCAGGCGGCGGCCGCCTCGGAGCAGCAGCGCGTCGCCACCGCCAGGCGGCTGATCGCCAAGGCCGAGTCGGCGCTGTCCACCGACCCGAGGACCGCGCTGATGCTCGGCGTCGCCGCCCACCGCATCCACCCGGACGCCGAGACGTACGCCGCGCTGCAGAACGTGCTCACCACGACCCCGTACGCCGGGCAGCTGGCCGGGGTGCGCCAGCCGGTCACCTCGATCGCCTACGCGCCGAGCGGGCGCTACCTGGCCGCCGGGTTCTCCACCGGTGCGATCATGCTGTGGGACGTCCGCGACCCGCTGCGTCCCCGCCAGGCCGGCGCGGCGTTCAAAGGATTCGAGTCACCCGCCACGGTGCGGTTCACCCGAGACGAGCGGCGGCTGGTCACGATCGGCTCCGAGGCGCAGATCGTGATCTGGGATCTGGCCGACCCCGCCAGGCCCGCCGTCGCGGGGCGGCGGACGACGTACGAGAAGGGCGACACGGCGGAGGGGTGGCTGTCGCCGGACGGCTCCGTCCTCGCCACGTCCAGCGACAAGCAGCCGCGCCTGCAGCTGTGGGACGTGCGCGACCCCGCCCGCATCAAGCGCGCCGGCCGCCCGTTCCCCGCCATCGCCGGGCCCGTCAGAGCGCTCGCCTTCTCGCCCGACGGCACGACGATGGCCATGGCCGCGTACGAGAGGAAGGCGCCCGCGCTGCTCTGGGACGTGCGCGAGCGGTCGGCGCCGCGGCCGCTCGCCCAGATCGTGGTCAAGCCCGACGACATCGTGGAGTCGCTCGCGTTCTCCGCCGACGGCAGGATGCTGGCGGTCGGCGGGTCACTGCGCGGCACCCATCTGTGGGACGTCGGCCGCCCGGCCCGCCCGCGCCCGCTCCCCGGGCCCCTCTCCACGTCCATCCTCGCCGACGTGCTGTTCTCACCCGGCGACGACCTGCTGGCCACGACAGGGAGCCGCGACAGCGGACTGCTGGTGTGGGACACCTCGGACCCGAGCGCACCGCAGCTGATCGAACGGCTGACCGCGGGCCAGATGGACCGCGCGATCGCGTTCTCCCCGGACGGCCGCGTACTCGCCGCCGGCAGCTCGGAAGGCCGCGTCACGCTGTGGAACCTGGGAAGGGCCGGCCGGCCCCGCGCGTTCGGCCCGCCCGCCGTCGGCCACCAGGACGGCGAGTACACCGAGATCTACGCGATGGACCTCAGCGACGACGGCACGATGGTCGCGACCGGCGGCCGGGACAGCGCCGTCGAGCTGTGGGACGCCACCGACCAGGCGAACCCGCACCACGTGGGCACGCTCACCGGGCACACCGGCGAAGGGGTGAACGCCGTCGCGTTCACCCCCGACGGCCGCACGCTGGCCACCGGCGACGGTAAGGAGACCGTCCTGCTGTGGGATCTGACCGACCGCCGGCGCCCGCGCCGCTGGGGGTCGCCGCTCAGCGGCCCCACCGGCATCGTCCGGTCGCTGGTGTTCGCGGCCGACGCCGGCACGCTGACCGTGGGCGGCGACGACTCCACGATGGTCTGGGACGTGCGCGACCCCGCGCGGCCCCGCTTCATCGGGCACGTGCTGAGCGGCGAGCGCACGCTCGGCACCTGGCGGGTGCGCGACGGCCGCGTGCTGGCCCTCGTCATCGGGTCCGGCACGTACGCGACACCGACCGCCGTCGCCGAGCCCCTGCTCACCCCCACGAGCGGCGGCGACTCACCGGAGGTCAGGCCACCTGAGGACGGCCCCGGCGACCCGACCGGCGCCAGGCTGTGGGACATCACCGACATCCGCCACCCCCGCAGGCTCGGCCCTGGGCTCGTCGGCCACGAGGCCGAGGTGTCCACCGCCGCGCTGTCACCCACGGCGGATCTGCTGGTCACGAGTGACCGCAATGGCGCGGTCATCCTGTGGGACCTCTCGGACCCCGCACGCGCCCGCCCTCTCGGCGACCCGCTCGTCCCGCACGGCACCCTCCAGGCGGTCGCCGTCGCGTTCGCGCCCGTCCCCGGCATCATGGTGACCGGCGGCATCGACGGCAACGCCTACCTGTGGGACCTCGGCAACCGCATCCTGCCCCGCCAGCTGAGCACCGCGCTCGCCGACAATCTGGACACGGTCTGGCCGATGGCCTTCTCCGCCGACGGCGACATCCTCGCCACGGCTGGTCACCGGGGAGATTTCGTCCTGTGGGACCTGCGGCCGACGTACGAGCTGCGCCGTCACCTGGACGAGACGGCGTGCCTGGTGACCGGCGGCGGCCTGGATCGGGAGCGATGGCCGCGTTATCTGCCCGATCTGCCCTATCGTGACACCTGCGGGTGATCATGACCGGCACCTTGACGGCATGACCGTTTGCCCGCTTACTGGTGACCCGGAGCTCGATCCAGGGGAGGTCATGGCGGGAGCGACGTTCGGCATCCTCGGTCCCGTCCACGCGTGCCGGGCGGACGGGCGGGAGGTCGCGCTCAAGGGCAAGGAGTGCGCGCTGCTGACCGCGCTGCTCCTCAACGCCAACGTGCCGGTCTCGCGCAGGCGGCTGATCGACGCGCTGTGGGAGACGCCGCCCGCCTCCGCGGTGCCCAACCTGCAGACGCACGTCGCGCGCATCCGCAAGACGTTCGGCACCGACATCAGCCTGTCCACGGTGGGTCCCGGATATCTGCTGGAGGTCGCTCCCGAGGAGCTCGACCTGCTCGTCTTCGAGCAGGAGACGCGGCGGGCGCGGGCCGAGGTGGAGCAGGGCGACCTGGCCGCCGCGGTGCGCCGGTTCGAGCGGGCGCTGGAGGTGTGGCGGGGCCGGCCGGCCGAGGGCGTGCAGCTGCACGACTGGGCGCTGTCGCGGGTGGCGGAGCTGGACGAGCGGCTGGGCGAGACACGGCTCGACCGCGCCGAGGCGATGCTCGGCATCGGCCTGCACACCGAGGTGATCGGCGAGCTGCGGCCGTTCCTCGCCGAGCAGCCGCTGAGCGAGCGCGCGTGGCGGCTGCTCATGCTCGGCTACGCGCGGGCCGGGCAGCGGCACCGGGCGCTGGAGGCGTACCGGCAGGCGCGCGAGCGGCTGGTCGGTGAGCTGGGCATCGAGCCGGGCGAGGAGCTGCGGCGGCTGCACGCCGTCATCCTGGATGACGCGCTGCCGGCGGCCGGCCCCGAGCAGCGCAGGCCGGTCTGCCAGCTCCCGCCCGGCCACGCCGACTTCGTCGGCCGGCACGCCGAGGCGGCCGCGGTGACGGCCGCCCTGCTGTCGGCGCGCGACGACTCCTCCGCGCTGCCGGTCAGCGCCATCTCGGGGCCGGGCGGTGTGGGCAAGACCACGCTGGCCGTGCACGTGGCGCACCGGCTGCGGGGCGAGTTCCCCGACGGCCAGCTCTACATCGACCTGCGCGGCTGCGAGCGGCACCCGCTCGACCCCGCCGAGGCGCTGGCCAGGTTCCTGCGCGCGCTCGGCATGGACAGCTCGGCGCTGCCCGCCGACCTCGACCAGCGCGCCGAGCTCTACCGCGAGCGGATCGCCGACTCGCGCCACCTCGTGGTGCTCGACAACGCGGCCGGCGAGGCCCAGCTGCGCCCGCTGATGCCGGGCACGCGCGGCTGCGCCGTCCTGATCACCAGCAGGCACCGGCTGGCCACGCTGCCCGCCGCGCAGCGCGTCGATCTCGGCGTCCTGCCCGTCGAGGACGCGGTCGAGCTGCTCGGCAACATCATCGGCGCCGACAAGACAGCGGAGGCGCCCGACGAGGCCCGCGACCTGGTACGCCTGTGCGGCGGCCTGCCGCTGGCCGTGCGCATCGCGGGCGCCAAGCTCGCCGCCCGCCCCTACTGGAGCCTCGGCCACCTGGTCTCGCGCATGAGCGACGTCCGCGGCCGGCTCAGCCAGCTCGCCCACGGCTCCGACGAGGTCAGGGCCAGCATCGGCGTCGGCTACCAGGGCCTGCCGCCGCAGGCGCAGCGCATGTTCTGCCGGCTCGGCCTGCTGGAGGCGCCCGACTTCCCCGTCTGGGCCGGGGCCGCGCTGCTCGACGTCTCCGAGGACGCCGCCGAGCAGCTGATCGAGCAGCTCGCCGACGTCCGGCTGCTCGAAGTGGCCGGCCAGGGCGCCGACGGGGCCGTCCGGTTCCGCTTCCACGACCTGACCAGGGCGTACGCGCGCGAACGCACCGAGGCGGAGGAGGATGAGCACGAGCGGGCGGCGGCGCTGCGCCGCGTGTTCAGCGGCTGGCTCGCCCTGACCCGCCACGCGCACGTCCTGCTGTGCGGCGGCGACTACCGGGTCGTGCACGGCGGCGGCATCGTCTGGCGGCCGGACACCCCCGGCCACCTCGTACGCGACCCGCTCGCCTGGATCGAGGCCGAGCGGGCCAACGCCGTCGCCGGCGTCCGCCAGTGCGCCGCACTCGGCTTCGGCGAGCTGTGCTGGGACTGGGCCACCAGCGCCATGAGCCTGTTCGAGACCCGCGGCCTGCACGACGAGTGGCTCGCCACCCACGAGACCGCCCTGCACGCCGCCCGCCTGTCGGGCGACGTCCGCGGCCAGGCAGCCATGCTGCACGGCCTGGCCCGCCTGCACTTCGCCCAGGACGACCTGACCGGCTGCGCGGCCGCCCTGGAGGAGGCCCTGGCCCTGTTCGAGAAGGCCGACGACCGGTACGGGCACGCGCTGGCCCTGGTCACCCTGGCCGAGCTGGCCCGCCTCCAGGGCCGCAACGCCGACGCGCTGGCCCACTACGAGGCGGCGGCCGACGGTCTCGCGCGGGCCGGCGACCGCAGCACGGAGATCACCGTCGTGCGCGGCATCGGCCGCATCCACTTCAACCAGAACCGGCTGGAGCTGGCCGAGCCGTTCATCCGGCGGGCGATCAGGCTCGCCGACGACACCGGGGACGTGCGCTCACGGGAGTTCACCAGGATCGTGCTGGGGGAGATCGAGCTGGCCCGCGGCGATCTGGCCGCCGCCGAGAGCAGCTTCCGCCAGGCGCTCGACGGTCTGGACGCGCTCGGCTTCCCGAGCGGCATCGCGTACGCGGCGCTGGGCCTGGCCGAGGCCAGGCTGGCACGGGACGACGTCGCGGGCGCCGAGCGGCTGCTGCTGCGCAGCCTCGCGATCTACCGCGACACCGACGACCACGTGGGCCAGGCCCGCGTGCTGTTCACCACGGCGCAGCTGTGGCGCAGGCAGGGCCGTACGAACGAGGCCGCCGCCACGCTGCGCGAGGTCATCGGCATCTGCCAGGCGATCCCCGCGCCGCGCCGGCAGGGGCTGGCGCTGCGCGCGCTGGGCGACGTGCACCGCGACACCGGGGACCTGGACGCCGCCGTGGACGCGTGGCGCGAGGCGCTGGAGATTTTACGTGCGACGGATGCGCCGGAGGCCGACGAGGTGGCCGCGCTGCTGGAGACGTACGGCGCTCGACAGCAGTGATGGGGAAGCGGCGGAAACCTCCGGCCAGTTTCACTTTATAGCAGATGAGCGCGCCTCATGAGAAACCGGGAAATGGTTCATACTGCCCGTTGCCCATCGCCCGACGACACTCTGGAGCAACGGACGTGCCTTTTGTGCTGGCTTTCGACCAGGCCGACGCTACCGACGCCGCCCACACCGGCGGGAAGGGAGCCCACCTGGCCGAGCTCTCCCGCGTCGACGGCGTACGCGTGCCGGACGGCTTCTGCGTCACCACCGACGCGTACCGGCGGGTCGTGGCCGCCGCCATCGAACCGCACCTCGACCTGCTGGCCGCCGCCGACCCCGACGACCGCGCGGCCATCGCCGAGCTGAGCGCCGCCGTGCGCCGGGCCGTCGAGGACGTCACGATCCCCGAGGACCTCGCCGCCGAGATCACCGCCGCGCTCGCCCGGCTCGGCGAGCAGACCCCCTGCGCGGTACGCTCCAGCGCCACCGCCGAGGACCTGCCGACGGCGTCCTTCGCCGGCCAGCAGGACTCCTACCTCAACGTCACGGGCCCCCAGGAGGTCCTGCGGCACGTACGGCGCTGCTGGGCCTCCCTGTTCACCGAGCGTGCGGTCACCTACCGCGCCCGCAACGGCTTCGACCACCGCAGGGTGCAGATGGCCGTGGTCGTGCAGCGCATGGTGGCCCCGGAGGCGGCCGGTGTGCTGTTCACCGCCGACCCCGTCACCTCCAACAGGAAGGTCGCCACGGTGGAGGCCGTGTGGGGGCTCGCCGACGCGCTCGTCTCCGGCCAGGTCCCCGCCGACGCCTACACCGTCCGCGACGACCGCGTGCTGACCGTACAGGTCGCCACCAAGGCCCACGCCGTGCTGGCGGCGCGGGACGGCGGCACGCGGGACGTACCGGTCGAGCCCGAGCGCCAGACCGCTCCGGCGCTCACCGACGAGCAGGCCGTCGAGCTCGTACGCCTCGGCCGGCGCATCGAGGCGCACTTCGGCCGCCCTCAGGACATCGAGTGGTGCCTGACCGGCGACGGCTTCCACATCGTGCAGAGCCGGGCCATCACCACCCTCTTCCCCATTCCCGACGCCGGCGACCAGGGCCCGCACCTCTACCTCTCCGTCGGCCACCAGCAGATGATGACCGACGCCATGCGCCCGCTCGGCCTGTCGGTGTGGCAGCTCACCACGCCGCGGCCGATGCAGGAGGCGGGCGGGCGGCTGTTCGTCGACGCCACTCCCCTCCTGGCGACCGCCGCCCGCACCCCGTTCCTGGAGATGCTGGGCAAGTCGGACCCGCTGTTCCTGGACGCCGTCCAGACCGTGCTCGACCGCGGTTTCATCCCGCTGTCGGAGGACGCCCCCGGCACCGACCTGCCGCCCACTCTCGGCGACCCCGGCGACGCCATCGAGACCGACCCGGCCATCGTCACCGAGCTGATCAGGCGCAACGCGGACTCGGTGGCCGCCCTGCGGCGCGAGATCGCCGGCCTGACCGGACCCGAGCTGCTCGACTTCATCCATGACGACTTCGGCGAGCTGCGGCGGCTGCTGTTCGACCCGCGCGGCACGCAGGTGATCATGGCCGGCATGAACGCCGCCGTCTGGCTCAACGAGCACCTCGAAGAGTGGCTCGGCGAGAAGAACGCGGCCAACGTGCTCTCCCAGTCCGTCCCGCACAACGTCACCGCCGAGATGGGGCTCGCCCTGCTCGACGTCGCCGACGTCGTCCGCCCGCACGCCGAGGTCGTCGCGTTCCTCGACCGCGTCGCCGACGAGCGCCCCGAGGGCGCCGCCTTCCTCGGCGAGCTGGCCGGCCTGCCCGGCGGCCCCGAGGCCCGCGACGCCATCGTCGCCTACCTCGACACGTACGGCATGCGCTGCGCCGGCGAGATCGACATCACCAGGACCCGCTGGAGCGAGAACCCCGTCGAACTGCTGCCCACCCTCCTCGGCAACGTCGCCGGCTTCCCGCCCGGAGCGGGAAAGCAGCACTTCGAGCGCGGCCTGGAGGAGGCGCGGCGCAAGGAGCAGGACGTCCTGACCCGCCTGCGCGCCCTGCCGGACGGCGAGCACAAGGCCGGGGAGGCCAAGCGGATGATCGACCGCGTCCGCACCTTCACCGGCTACCGCGAATACCCCAAGTTCGGCATGATCAGCCGCTACTTCGTCTACAAGCAGGCGCTGCTCGGCGAGGCGGGCAGGCTCGTCGCGGCCGGCGTGCTGCGCGAGCCGTCCGACCTGTACTTCCTGCGCTTCGACGAGCTGCGGGACGCCGCCCGCACCGGCAAAGCGGACGCCGCGCTCATCCGCGAGCGGCGCGAGGCGTTCCGCACCCACCAGACGCTCACCCCGCCCCGCGTCATGACGTCCGACGGCGAGGCGCTCACCGGCCAGTACCGCCGCGCCGACCTCCCGCCCGGCGCACTGCCCGGCATGCCCGTCTCAGCAGGCACCGTCGAGGGCCGGGCCCGCGTCGTCACCGACATGGCCCAGGCGAGGCTCGACAAGGGCGACATCCTGGTCACCGCCTACACCGACCCCAGCTGGACCCCGCTGTTCGTCGCGGTCGCCGGACTGGTGACGGAGGTGGGCGGCCTCATGACGCACGGGGCGGTCATCGCCCGCGAGTACGGCCTGCCCGCCGTCGTGGCGGTCAACCGCGCCACCCACCTGATCCGCGACGGCCAGCGCATCCGCGTCCACGGCACCGACGGCTACGTCGAACTCCTCGACTGACGCTTCCACTCGGGCCGCCGAACCCCTGGAGAAGGCCGTGCATGAGGTGCCGCGGCGCCTGCCCGGTGGTGGGCAGGTGCGGCCGCGGCTCATGCTGGATGCCACCAGGCTGCTCCTGACCGCCGGGAAGAGCCTGTACGTCCGCCACCTTCGCAGCGGCAAGACGGTGAAGCTCGCCGACGTCCCGCTGCCCAAGGGCACCACGCTCTTCCCGGCCGGCTTCACCGCGGGCCACGGCCGGATCGCCTGGTGGACGGCGCGTGGCGGCAAGAAGCGGACCGCCGATTTCTGGGCCGTGCCGGTGGGTGGGGGCAAGGTGCGGCGGGTGGCGTCGGCCGTCCTGCCGCCGCCCTCACGTGCCGGGCTGGTCACCGGGCTCGCCCGGTCCCTTCGATCCCAGGCAGACGCCGTACCAGTCGGTCAAGAACGTCGAGACGGGGGAGACCCGCCGAGCGCCCGGCCCGGGTTCCGCCGTGGCCTGCGGCGTCACCCGCTGCATCGTGCGGGCGGACGGCTCGTTCCCGGCGCGGGTGCAGGGGCGCGACGGCCGTGCGCAGGGCGCGGTGGATGCGACGGGGATGCCTCCTCAGCCGTTGCTGCGTGACCGGTTCGCCGTGGCGTACCCGCCCGGCCGCGCCCTGGTCCACGACGTCACGACCAAGGCCACGGTCGTCGTCAAAGGTGTGGACACCAGCATCCGGTACCGCGCGGCTCCGGGGGACGATCTCGTCGTGTTCAGGCGTGGCGACAAGTATGTGATCGTCAATCTGGCCGCCGTCAAGTGACCTGCGGTTGCGCCCGGAGGAGGCCGCGCCGCGCCACCATCGCCCACCTCGCCCGCGCGGAGGAGGATCGTGATGCTCGCCCCGGGCCAGAATGACGCAGGACGGCTTGGCCTGTGGCCCGACGCGCTGATCGACGAGCTGCACGGCCTGCACGAAGGCACCCGCACGCTCGTCGCGCACGCCCTCGCCTGGGTGCTCGCCGCCGTCAGGGACCGGCTGAGCCGCGAGGTCGCGCTGAGCCAGGACACGGTGTGCCTGTTCCTCGACGACTTCACGACCTCCGACCTGCGCGCGGTGCGGCTGTCGGACGACGTGGACGTCGAGCGTCTCCGGGCCCGCTCCGACGTGATCGGCGGCGGCGACGGGTTCTGGGTGATCCGTTCCGGGCCCACCGGCGTACGGGATCTCGCCGACCGCTGACCCGCTACAACCCCTGCGGTACGCGGCACTCCTCCTTCAGGAGGATGTTCCCTGATACCCCTAGGGGGCATGGTGGGAAGTGACGGAGCCACCAGACGAAGGGGAGACTCGCGGGATGTTGCTGATCGACGTGTACGTACCCAAAGGAGCCCTGAGCGAGCAGGAGCAGCAGGAGCTGGGCCGCCGCCTCATCGACACGCTCATGGTCGAGGACGACGGCAGCCACGCCAAGGAGGTGATCGACGCCCAGCGCACGATCACCCAGGTCCTGGTGCACGAGCCCGCCACCTGGGTGCTCGGCGACCGGCAGGCCCCCGCCGACCCGCCGCGCTACCTCGTCCGCGTCACCGTCCCCGCGTCGTGGCGCAAGGACATGTGCGAGCCCATCCCGCGCATCGTCACCGGAGTGCTGGCCGAGACGGAACGGGCCGCCGGCCGCGACCCTGGGCGCTTGGAGCGCGAGCCGCACGCGGTCGTCCTGCTGGAGGGCGTCACCGAGGGCGGTATCGGCATCTTCGGCAGGGAGATGAGCAGCATGGACCTCATGGAGCTGGTCTCCCGCCCGTACCGGGACAAGGACGCCGAGAAGACGGAGACGATCGATCCGGTCTGCGGCATGGCCGTGACGCTAGACGACCCGGCGCTCACCCTGGTGCACGAGGGCGTCCGGTACGGCTTCTGCAATGGGCTGTGCCGCCGGGCGTTCGCCGACGAGCACGGCCTGTCGCTCAGCCGGCGGGACGCGTCCTAGACGGCGGGCGTCCAGACGCGCATCGCGGACGGGCCCCTGTTGCCCCAGCGGTGGTAGGGCACGAAGCGGCGCGCATGCCGTCGGTGCGGCGCAGGCTCGGCCGGCCGGGGTCAGGCTCCACGCTGAGGCTGCGGCGGTGCAGCGTGTCGACGTAGTGGAACGCCTTGCCGTCGTCGGAGGGCGCGGTCGCGACGATGTTGTACAGGGTGCGCTCGACGACGTCGGCGTAGCGGGACTCGCCGGTCGCGAGCAGCAGCCGCCAGGCGACCGTCACCGACGCCACCCCGGCACAGGTCTCGGTGTAGGCGCGGCCGGCGGGCATCGTGCGTAACTCTCCTTCGAACAGGTGATGGTCAGCCGCGTACCGAGCCGGACATGAGGCCACGTACGTAATGCGGCTGCAGCAGCAGGAACAGCACCATGCAGGGCAGCGCCGCGACGACGATGCCGGCCTGCAGCGCGCCGAGGTCGATCGCGCCGAACTCGCCGCTGCGCAGGCTCACCAGCGCGATCGGCAGGGTGAACTGCGTCCCGGACCGCGCGGGTCGGCGGCGGCGTACTTGTTCTCCGCCAGGTCGCCGCGGAGCCTGAGCCGGCCGCTCTTGGCGTACACCTCGACCTGCGCCTCGTCGCCGAGGGACCAGGCGAAAAAGTCCCAGGCGGCGTCGGGCGCGCGGCAGGAGGAGGAGATGCCGATGGCGCCGTCGCCGAGCGCGGCGACCTTGCGGGCGTTCTCCGCGAGCTGCTCCAGGCTGGTGAGCGGGGCCGCGGGGTCGATGCCGGCCCGCTTCAGCAGCACGTCGTTCTGGAAGATCGCGGACGTGCCGATGGTGTGCGGCACGGTGTACTCGCGCCCGTCGCGGGTGCCGAGCTGCACGTGCGACGGGGTGAGCTGATCGGCGAAGGACAGCGTGGCGATCCTGGCGGTGATGTCCCGGTACAGGCCCTTCGAGGTGAAGTCGGGGGTGTAGGTGACGTCGGCGGCCAGCAGGCAGTGGCACTTATCAGATAACTATGCAAGGGGCCTGAGCGCACCTAGCCGCCTCCAGCGCGGCTGTGACGTGCGACATCTCGGCAAAGCCAGTGCTTTATCGGCTTGTAGTGTCAGCAGTGCGTTGTGAACTTATCAGATATGTGCGAAAGTCCTGGTCGTGAGTAGGTCGAGCAGTGGCAGGGAGCCGGACGGCCCGGGGCCCGACATGCCGGACTCGGCAGGGGAAACGATGGCCAATGACACTGAGCTGAACGGCGAGTCGCGCACCGCGGGCGTGGTGCGGCACCTGGAGGAGCTGATCTTCGACGGGGACCTGCAGCCAGGCCAGTTCCTCCCGTCGGAGGGCGAGCTGGCCACCGCGATGGGCGTCAGCCGGCTCACCGTACGCGAGGGCGTACGCACGCTGGAGGCCCGCGGCCTGCTCCAAGTGCGCCGCGGCCGGCGTCCCGTGGTCGCCCACCCCAACGCGGCCCCGCTGAGCGGCTTCTTCGCCGCCTCCCTGCGCCGCGACCCGCGTAACCTGCTCGAACTCGTCGAGGTACGCCTGGCGCTGGAGGTGTACGCCACCACGCTCGCCGCCCGGCAGGCCACCCGCACCGCGCTGTCCTCGCTCGAGCTGGCCTACGACACCATGCGGCAGGCCACCGACGAGGAGTCGTTCAACCAGGCCGACGTGCGCTTCCACGCCGTGCTCGCCGCCGCGAGCGGCAACCAGATGATCAGCTTCCTCATCGAGGCGATGGACGAGCCCATGCACGAGAGCCGGCTGCGCAGCCTGCGCGGTCACCTCGCCAGGGGGCGCTCGATGGACGACATCATGGACGAGCACGCCCGCATCCTGGCCGCCGTACGCGAGCGCGACGCCCGCGCCGCCGCCGAGGCCATGCGCGAGCACCTCGTCCAGACCCGCATGGACCTGCGCGCCTTCCTCGCCCTGCCCACCGCCGACGGCCAGGGCTGACCTTGCCCCGAGCAGCCCCCTGCTCATCCCTTGGAGACACAGTGAAGATCACCGAAGTCGAGACCATCGTCGTCGGCACTCCGTGGCGGGAGCTGACGTTCGTCGAGCTCACCACCGACGACGGGCTGCGCGGCCTCGGCGAGGCGCGCATGCTGAACAAGACCGACACCCTGCTGGCCTGCGTCGAGGAGATGTCGCGCCGCTACGTCATCGGCAGCGACCCGTTCGACGTGCAGCATCTGGCGTGGCGGTTCTCCTGGGAGGAGTACGGCCGGGCCGGCGAGGTCACCCAGACCGCCCTGGCCGCCATCGACATGGCCTGCCACGACCTCATGGGCAAGAGCCTCGGCGTGCCCGTCCACCAGCTGCTCGGCGGGCGCTTCAGGCAGCGCACCCCCGCCTACGCCAACGGCTGGTACCAGGGCGAGCGCGACCCCGACACGATCGCCGCGATGGCCGCCCGCGTGGCCCGCGCCATCGAGGAGTACGATCCGGCCTGGATCGAGGAGCCGGTCCCGCCGCACGACGTCTGCGGCCCGGTCGGGACGGCGGCCAATGTGCACCTCGCCGTGGCCTCGTCTAACCACAAGATCCTGGAGCACTCCAACGACTTCGCCGACCCGTGGGTGAAGGACCTCGTGAGGGGCGCGCCCGAGGTGGACGCGGCCGACGGCTCCTTCGCCCTGCCCACCGCGCCGGGGCTCGGCGTCGCCCTCGACAAGGAGGCGTGCGCCGCGCATCCCCGGACGAACGCGCACTTCAACCTCGTACGCGACGGCTGGGAACGCCGCGACGGCGCCAACGTCGAGGCGGTGCGGTCATGAGCGCGAACCTGCCGCGCCCCGCCGAGCTGCTGGCCGCGCTCGGGCTGCCGGACGGCGACCGGCACGACCTGCCCGCCTCGTCACGCCGGTTCCCCGACGGCGCGCAGTACCGCGTGGAGATCCCCAGCGTCGAGGGTCCCGAGTGCCTGGCGGCCGTGCTGGAGGCCGCGCGCACGCTCGACGTGCCGGTCACCCGCGTCTCCCAGGGCACCGGCGTCGGCCTGCTCACCGATGCCGAGCTGGGGGAGATGGCCGCACTGGCCGCCTCAGCCGGCGTCGAGGTCAGTCTCTTCGCCCGGCCCTGCGCGGGCTGGGACGCCTCCGCGATGGCCCGCAGCCCCGCCGGCTCCATCCTCGCGCCGGCCGCGCGCGGCCAGGACCAGGTCGCGGCGGTGCTCGACGAGATCCTGCGGGCCGCCGAGCACGGCTTCCGCAGCGTGCTCATCGCCGACCTCGGCGTGCTGTCGATCTTCGGCAGGCTCAGGGCCGCCGGGCACCTGCCGCCCGACATGCAGGCCAAGGTCTCGGTCATGCTGCCCGCCGCCAACCCCGAGTCCGCGCGCGTGCTGGAGGACCTCGGCGCCGACAGCCTCAACCTGCCCACCGACCTGACGCTCGCGCAGGTCGCCGCGATCCGCGCCGCCGTGGACATCCCGCTCGACGTGTACGTGGAGGCGCCCGACAACGTCGGCGGCTTCGTCCGCCACTACGAACTGCCCACCCTCGTCGAGGTCGCCGCGCCGGTGCACGTCAAGTTCGGCCTGCGCAACGCGCCCGACGTCTACCCGGCGGGCACCCACCTGCTGCCCACCACCGTGGCGCTCTCCCGCGAACGGGTGCGCCGCGCCCGCCTCGGCCTCGACCTGCTGGCCCGTCACCGGCCCGGCGCGCTCGGCACCGCGCCGGGAGACGAGGGCGCACGGCTGCGCATCCCCACGCCCTGAACGGCATCCGCCCTGCCGTCCCTGCCGCCCCGGTCCGTCCCCACGGGCCGGGGCGGTCGCGTGCGTCAGGTATAGAGGAAGTAGTAGCGGTAGCGGCTCTCCCACTCGCACTTGTAGGCGTGCCACCAGCCCTGGGCGACGCCCTGGCGGCCGACCCGCTCGCAGTCCGACTGGTTCTTGAAGACGCCGACGAGCTGGGTGGTGGCCTGTGCCGGAGTGGCGCCGATCGTCAGCGACAGTGCGAGCGCCATGATGGTGGTGCTGACAACTGCGCGGGCCTTACGCATTCGTCCTCCTGGGACTGGGGGGGATCATGACGCCGGACAATATCACTTACCGAGCACCGTGAGAATTGTCAGGCACGATTCAACAGCAGCCTTTCCCAGCCCTTTTCCGGCATGATCACCGCTGGTAATGTCAGCGTCACTGTTTCGGGATGTAGGAAAACAGCCGCCGAACGCCTCGGGGGCGGGTATCCGACCGCCTGTGCGCTCCCGTGCTGATCTTGGTGCTTAAGTACGATTTATGCAGGTTTATCGTTGCATTGGGGGCGGGCGGGAAAACTTTGACCATTCTCGCTCCGGTGTCATATGGTCGGCGCCGCCCATATCGAGTGAGCCGATCATCCGGAGCCGCACCATGCACGCTCGACCCCGCACGGCCACGATCGTCTGCATGGCGATGGCCCTGCTGGCAGCCGTCGGTCTCTCAGCAGCCTTACCCCGGCCGGCGCACGCAGCGCAGGTCGTCACCGATATCGCGTACGCACCCGCGCAGCCCGCCGGCAGCCGAGGACACCTGCTCGACCTCTACATCCCCGACACCGGCACCGCGCCGAGGCCGCTGCTCATCTGGCACACCGGCTCGGCCTGGAGCAGCGACGACGGCAAGGCGGGCGCCGACGCGATCGCCGCCATCTTCAACCCGCTCGGCTTCGCCGTGGCCGGCGTCAGCGTCCGCAACAGCACCCAGTCGATCTTCCCCGCCCAGGTGCACGACATCAAGGCGGCCATCAGGTGGCTGCGCGCCAACGCGGCCACGTACGGGATCGACCCCAACCGCTTCGCGATCGCGGGCGACTCGTCCGGCGGCTGGCTGACCGAGATGGCGGTCTTCTCCGGCGGCGTCGCCGCGCTCGAAGGCAACATCGGCGTCACCGGTGTCTCCAGCGCCGTGCAGACCGGGCTCGCCTTCTACAGCCCCACCGACTTCCTGCAGATGAACGCCCAGAACCTGCCGGGCGGCGGCCTCGACCACAACTCGCCGGCCTCTCCCGAGTCGCTGCTGGTCGGCTGCGCGATCCAGACGTGCCCGGGGACGGTCGCGCAGGCCAACCCCATGACGTACGTCGACGCCAACGACCCGCCGCTGCTGTTCCTGCACGGCCAGGCCGACTTCCTGGTGCCGCACGGGCAGAGCGAGCTGCTCTTCAGCCGCATCAAGGCACAGTGCGGGCGCGCCACCTTCGTCTCGGTGCCCGAGGCCGACCACATGATGGACCAGATCATGGACCCCGCCCAGTACGGCGCCGAGACCGTCCGCACCACCGCCAACTGCGGCGAGACCGTCCGCGTCGGCACGCTCAACGCCACGTGGGGCAACTTCACCACGTTCCTGCGCGGCGGCCTGCAACTGGGCACCTCCTGCGAGGTCACCTACGCGACCGGCGCGTGGAACGGCGCCTTCAACGGCAGCGTGACCGTCAGGAACACCGGCACCACCCCCGTCACCGGCTGGACCATCACCTGGACCTGGCCGGGCAACCAGGCGATCAGCACCGCATGGAACGCCACCGTCACCCAGACCGGCGCCCAGGTGACCGCCCGCGACGCGGGACACAACACCTACATCGGCCCCGGCTCCAGCCAGAGCTTCGGCTTCTCGGCCACCGCCACCGGCTCGAACAACCCGCCCGCCCAGTTCAAGATGAACGGCGTCACCTGCACCAGGGTGCTCGGCTGAGACCGCCGCGCCGGGCTCGCGCGGAAAGGCGCGGGCCCGGCGCCGCACGCATTCCGAATTGCATTCGGCGAAACGCCGTGGAAAAGCGCCGGTAATGCAATACGTTCCGTCCGGCGCCGGTCACGATATGTCGCCGACCAAATACTGGACACCGCCATTGCCTCGCCCGGCGGGCCGCCCCTATCCTTGCCGTGAAAACGGCCCGCCATCCCATTTCACGGTCAATCACCCACCGGGCGGGCCCTTGATATCCCCGGACCCCGCGCCATTCAGCAGCGGCCGCCTTCCCGTGCCCGAAGGCCGTTGTCCGGGATCGTCGATGAGTAAAGGGGACGTGTGCGTACCTCGAATATGTTCGTCAGAAGCCTCGGCGTCCACGTGCCGGAGAGCGTGAGCGTCGAGCACGCGGTCCGCCAGGGCTGGTACCCGGCGGAGGAGGCGGAGCGCTACCGGCAGCTCGGCGCGGCCGTGGCAGGAGACATGCCGGCGCCCGAGATGGCGCGGCTCGCCGTCCTCGACGCCTACGACCGCTGGGACGAGTCCGCGCCCCGCGACCTCGACCTGCTGCTCTACCCGTCGGTCTGGCACCAGGGCCCGAACGGCTGGCAGCCCCAGCACTACCTGCAGCAGCACCTGCTCGGCGGCCACGTGCCCGCCTTCGAGATCAGGAGCGGCTGCGTCGGCATGATCAGCTCGCTGGAGCTGGCCGCGAGCTACCTGCGCGCCGACGACGCGCGCGAGACGGCGATGGTCGTCTCCGCCGACAACCACGGCACCCCGCTCGTGGACCGCTGGCGGATGACCCCCGGCGCGCTCATCGGCGACGCCGCCGCCGCGATGATCCTCGGCAAGGAGTACGGCATGGCCGAGCTCCTGTCGGTCAACGTCGCCGTGATCCCCGAGGCCGACGCGGTCAACGACGGCGCCTACCCGCTGTTCCCCCCGGACGCCACCGTCGGGCGCGGGCTCAGCTTCTCCGACCGGCACGAGGAGTTCCGCCAGAAGCTGCTCGAGAAGCAGGGCACCGGCATCCACCTGACCATCCAGAAGACGATGATGCAGCAGGTCGAGCAGACCCTCGACGAGGCCGGCATCGAGCTCGGCGACATCACGCGGGTGGCCTTCCCGCACGGCAGGCGCGAGGACCTCGACGGGCAGATGTCCTGGCTGGGCATCGAGGAGGACCAGACGACCTGGGACTACGGGCGGCGTGTCGGCCACTGCGGCGCGGTCGACCAGTTCATCGCCTTCGAGCACCTGCTCGCGACCGGCGGGCTCAAGGCCGGCGACCACCTGCTCATGGTCGGGTTCGGCTCCGGCACCTCCGTCGCCGCGGCGGCCTTCCGCGTCCTTTCCCCCCGCCCCGTCACGAAGGAAACCCGCGCATGACCGAGCTCACCGAGAACCTCACCGAGAAGCTGATCGCCTTCATCCAGGACAACCTCGTCCAGGACGGCGACGACCTCACCATCGACGCGACCACCCCGCTGCTCGCCTCCGGCCTGCTCGACTCCCTGCGCACCGCGCGGCTGCTCAACCACCTCCGCAAGGACCTCGGCGTCCCCGTCCCCGCCGCCAAGCTCGACCCCGAGAACTTCCGCGACGTCGCCACCATCGCCGCGATGGTCACCGAACTCGAATCCGTCTAGCGGGGAGCAGGCATGCGGTACGCGGACACCTACATCGGCGGCGTGGGAACCTACCTCCCGCGCACCGTCGTCAGCGTCGAGAAGGCCGTCGCCAAGGGCTGGTACCCGGCCGAGGAGGCCGACCTGCACCAGCTCGGCGGCGCGGCCGTGGCCGGCGACACGCCGGCGCCGGAGATGGCCCTGCACGCGGCGCGCAGCGCGCTCAAGCGCAGCGGCCGCGCGCCCGGCGACCTCGGCCTCCTCCTGTACGCCTCCACCTGGCACCAGGGCCCCGACGGCTGGCCACCGCACTCCTACCTGCAACGCCACCTCGTCGGCGGCGACGCCCTGGCCACCGAGATCCGGCAGGGCTGCAACGGCATGTTCATCGCCCTCCAGCTCGCGGCCGGCCACCTGCACGCCGACCCCGCCCAGACCGCTGCCCTGCTGGTGGCGGCCGACAACTACGGCACCCCGCTCATGGACCGCTGGCGCATGGGCCCCGGCTACATCGGCGGCGACGCCGCCGCCGCACTCGTCCTGACCAGGGAGCCCGGCTTCGCCCGCCTGGCGTCCGTCTGCACGACGACCGTGACCGAGGCCGAGGAACTGCACCGGGGCAGCGAACCCCTCTTCCCGCCCGGCGTCACCGTCGGCAGGAAGATGAGCTTCGCCGCCCGCAACGACCAGTTCCGCCGCCAGGTCATGCCCACCGGCGAGGCCACCGCCGCGCTGTTCTCCATCCAGCGGGCCCTCGAAGAGGTCGTCGAACGACTGCTGGCCGAGAGCGGCATCCAGGCCGCCGACCTCACCAGGGTCGCGTTCATGAACTACTCGCGGGAGATCGTCGAGCAGCGCTGCATGGTCCTGCTCGACCTGCCCATGTCCCGCTCCACCTGGGACTACGGCCGCACCATCGGCCACTGCGGCGCCGCCGACCAGGTCCTGTCCCTCGACCACCTGCTCCTCACCGGCCGGCTCGGCCCAGGCGACCACCTGCTCATGCTGGGCACCGGGCCCGGCGTGACCGTCTCCGGCGCCGTCATCGAGATCATCGACACCCCTCAATGGCTCTGAACACCGAAGGGAAACCGACGCGCATGGCCGACAGCCCCCGCGCAGACCGTCCAGAACCCGTGGCGGTGATCGGCATCGGCTGCCGCCTGCCCGGCGACGTGCACGCACCGGACGAGTTCTGGGACCTGCTGCGCGCCGGGCGTAACACCACCGCGCCGCTGCCCGACGACCGGTGGCGCCCGTACGAGCGGCGCAGCCCCGAGGACGCCGCCGCGCTGCGCGACGCCGTACGTCATGGCAGCTTCCTGCGCGACATCGACGGCTTCGACGCCGAGTTCTTCGGCTTGTCGCCGCGCGAGGCCGAGTTGATGGATCCGCAGCAGCGCCTGCTCATGGAGACCGCGTGGGAGGCCCTGGAGCACGCGGGCGTGCCGCCGCACACGCTGGCCGGCACCGACGCCGGCGTGTTCGTCGGCGTCTGCACCGCCGACTACGGCGGCCGGCTGCTCGAAGACCTGCCCCAGATCGAGGCGTGGACCGGGATCGGCGCCGCCACCTGCGCCGTCGCCAACCGCGTCTCCTACTCCCTCGACCTGCGCGGCCCCAGCATGGCGATCGACACCGCCTGCTCGGCGTCGCTGGTCGCCCTCCACCTCGCCGCGCAGAGCCTGCGGCTCGGCGAGAGCGACGTCGCCCTGGCCGGCGGCGTCAACCTGCTCGCCACGCCCGGCCAGACCCTCACCCTCGGCACCGCGGGCGCCCTCGCGCCCGACGGGCGCTCCAAGTCCTTCGACGCCGCCGCCGACGGCTACGGGCGCGGCGAGGGCTGCGGCGTCGTCGTGCTCAAGCGGCTGTCCGACGCGCGGCGCGACGGCGACCGCGTCCTCGCGCTCGTCATCGGCAGCGCCGTCAACCAGGACGGCCACACCAACGGCATCATGGCGCCCTGCGGCGAGGCCCAGGAGCACGTGATGGCCCGCGCCTGCCGCCAGGCCGGGGTCGAGCCGTCCACCGTCGACTACGTCGAGGCCCACGGCACCGGCACCCGGCTCGGCGACCCGCTGGAGGCCGCCGCGCTGTCGGCCGTCTACGGCGCCGCCCGTCCCGCCGGCGACCCGTGCCTCATCGGCTCGGTCAAGTCGAACATCGGCCATCTCGAAGGCGCGGCCGGCATCGCCGGCGTCATCAAGGCCGTGCTCGCCCTGCACCGCGCCGAGATCCCGCCGACCGTCCTGACCACCCTGAACCCGGCCATCCCCTGGGAGAGCTCGGGCCTGCGCGTGGTGACCGAGCCCACCGCCTGGCCGACCCGCGACCACCCCCGCAGGGCGGGCGTCTCCAGCTTCGGCTACGGCGGCACGGTGGCCCACATCCTCCTCGAACAGGCGCCTCCCGTCGAAGAGCGACCCGAGGAAGGGGATGCGGGCGAGCGCCTCTTCCCCCTGTCCGCCGCCTCCACCCAGGCCCTCCGCGGGTACGCGGCCCGCCTCGCCGACCACATCGAGACCGGCCCCGGTCCGGCGTCGTCCGGGCCCGGCTCGGCGTCCGGCGGGGCTGGGCCGGCGTCGTTCGAGGCCGGATCCGGTCCGGCGTCGGTCGGGCACACGCTGGCGCTGCGCCGTACCCACCTGGCCCGCCGTGCGGTCGTGACCGCCGCCGGGCGGGACGACCTCGTCGCCGCTCTGCGGCGGCTCGCCGACGACGTGCCCGCCGAGACCGTCATCACCGGGGACGTGCTGCCTGACCTCGGGCCCGGGCCCGTGTGGGTGTTCGCCGGGCAGGGGTGCCAGTGGCGCGGGATGGGGCGTGAGCTGCTGGCCGTGCCGGAGTTCGCCGCGCTGGTCGACGAGGTCGAGCCGATCTTCGCCGAGGAGATCGGGTTCTCGCCCCGCCGGGTCCTGACCGACGGCGACCTCGACGCCATCGACCGCGTCCAGACCATGATCTTCGTCATGCAGCTCGGCCTCGCCCGGCTCTGGAACGCCTACGGCGTCGAACCCGTGGCCGTTATCGGGCACTCGGTCGGCGAGATCGCCGCCGCGGTGACCGCCGGCGCCATGAGCGTCGCCGACGGCGCCCGCCTCATCTGCCGCCGCTCCCGCCTGCTGCGCCAGGCCGCGGGCAAGGGGGCCATGGCCATGGTCGGGCTGTCGTTCGAGGAGGCGTCGGAGCGGCTGGCCGGGCGTACCGACCTGGTGGCGGCCATCGCGTCGGCGCCCGGATCGACCGTGCTGTCCGGCGACCCGGCCGCCGTCGAGGCCGTGCTGGACGAGTGGCCCGCCGAGGGCATCATCGTCCGGCGGGTCGCCTCCGACGTCGCCTTCCACAGCCCGCAGATGGAGCCGCTGGCCGTCGAGCTGGCCGCCGCCACCGCCGGGCTCGCGTTCGGCGCGCCGCGCATCCCCATGTACACCACCACGCTGCCCGACCCCCGGTCCACACCGGTGCTGGACAGCGCGTACTGGGCGGCCAACCTGCGCGACCCCGTACGGCTGGCCGCGGCGACGGCGGCCGCCGCCGAGGACGGCCACCGCGTGTTCCTGGAGATCTCACCGCACCCCGTGGTCACGCACTCGGTCACCGAGACGCTGTCGGAGCACGGCTACGAGGACGTCTTCGCCGGCACCACCCTGCGCCGCAACCAGCCCGAGCTGTCCACCTTCGAGATCGCGGTCGGCACCGCCCACTGCCACGGCGTCGAGGTGGACTGGCGGCGCCTCCAGCCGTCCGGCGGCCTGACCACGCTGCCCCCGTACGCCTGGCAGCACCGCCGCCACTGGCGCGACCCGTCCACCTCGAACGACCACCCGGGCCACGACGCTGACTCCCACACCCTGCTGGGCGCGGTGACCAGCGTCGCCGGCAGCGACGTCCGCGTGTGGCGCACCAGCCTCCAGGACGCCGGCCGCCCCTACCCGGGCAGCCACGCGCTCAACGGCGTCGAGATCGTGCCGGCCGCCGTCCTGGTCAACACGTTCCTGCGAGCGGCCGCCCAGGGATCGGACGAGGACGTCACGCTGACCGGCGTGGAGATGCTGCATCCCCTGATGACCGCGGAACGCCGGGAGATCCAGGTCGTCCACGAACCCCCGGCCGTCCGCCTCGCCGCCCGCACCCCGGCGGCCCCCGGCGAGCCCGACCCGGCCTGGCTCGTGCACGCCGCCGCCGAGGTGTCGGCCGCCCGCCAGGTCAAGCCCGACGTCCTCCCGGACGCCGGCGACCTGCGCCCCCTCGACCCTGGCTACGTCCACCAGCGCCTGGCCTCCGTCGGAGTCCCGTCCACGGGCTTCGACTGGAGGATCGGGGCCCTCCTCGGCGCCGAGGGCGCCCTCCGCGCCACCGTCCATGGGGAGCAGGGGAACTGGTCGGCGGCGCTGGACGCGGCGATGTCCGTCGCGCCCTGCGTGTTCCCCGGAGATCCGGTGCTGCGGATGGTCGTGCGGATCGACGAGGTGGTCCTGACCGGCACGCCGCCGGCCACGGTGATCATCGACGCGGCGATGGACCCCGAGGCGGAGGACACCGTACGGACGCTGATCGCCGACGTGGACGGCCGCGTGCTCGGCCACCTCACGGGCCTGCGCTACCCGATGATCGACGCGCCCGCCCCGGCGGAGGACGACCTGCGCGGCCCCGCCGAGTCGTTCACCGGCCTGTCACCCGAGGACCTGCGCGAGCGTGTGCAGCCCGAGGTCCGCGCGGAGATCGCGGCCGTGATGCGGCTGGACCCCGACGATCTGGCGCTCCGGCGTCCGCTCGTGGAGCAGGGGCTGGACTCGGTGATGACCGTCATGGTCCGCCGCCGCCTGGAACGGCGCTTCGGCTGCCGCCTCCCGGCGACCCTGCTGTGGCAGCAGCCCACCATCACCGCGATCGCCGCCCACCTGGCCCAGCTCCTCACCGCTCCCCGCCCGGAGCCGGAGGCCCAGGACGGCCCGCCCCTGATCGCCGGCTGAGCGGCGGGCGGGCCGAGCCCCGGGCCGCCCGCCCAGGTCATCAGGCCTTTCTGATGGCGTCGGCGACCTCGGCGGGCGAGGCGTGCCACGGGGCGCCGTGGCCGGGCAGGACCCAGGACGCCCGCAAGCCGGCGATGCGGTCGAGCGAGGCGAGGGCCTCGGCCGGATCGTCGGTGAAGGGGGCCGGCTGGGGGCCGACGCGGCCGGTCAGGACGTGGCGGGTCGTCAGCGCGTCGCCGACGCAGACCGCGTCGGCGATCGGGACGTGCACCGCCACGCTCCCCGGCGAGTGCCCCGGCATGCCCACGATGACCGGGCTGCCGGGCAGGTCGAGGACGTCCCCGTCGGCGATCTCGGTGACCTCCTTGACGTAGCGGGTGCGCAGGCCGTTCTTGCGCAGGGAGTAGGCGAAGAACCCGGCCGTGGGGCCGATCCGCATGGGACCCACCGCGACCTTGCCCTTCTCTCCCGTACGGGCGCGCACGGCGTCACCCGCGTGCACGAACACCGGCACGCCATGGGTGCTGCGCAGGCGCTCGGCGAACCCGAGGTGGTCGGAGTCGCCGTGGGTGAGGATGAGCCCGCGGATGTCGGCCTCGGTCTTGCCGAGGGCGCGCAACTCGTCCTGCAGGTCCTGCCAGTGTCCCGGCAGGCCCGCATCGATCAGCGTGATGCCCTCGGGGGTGTCGATGAGGTAGCAGGCCACGATGTCGTTGCCGAGGCGGTGCAGATGAGGTGCGAGTCGCATGGTCTCTTCCGGGGGCTGTATGAAACTGATTCAATGGCTAATGTAGTTAGCCATCATGGCTAACGTCAATAGCTTTTCACGAAGGGAAGAACGGGTGCCGGCTCCCGAGAAGACCTCGCTGAGCAAGATCGTCGCCGCGGGACGCGAGTTGCTGGAGGAAGTCGGCCGGCAGGGACTGACGATGCAGAACGTCGCCGAGCGGGTCGGCGTCCGCGCTCCGTCCCTGTACAAGCACGTCGCCAACCGCGCGGCGCTGCTGACCGCCGTCGCGGAGGCCACCGTCGACGACCTGAGAGCCCAGGCGGAGGCGACCGACGGCTCGCTGGAGGAGCTGATGCGCAGCTACCGGCGCTTCGCCCATGCCTTTCCCGAGGGGTTCAGGCTCATGTTCGACGCCTCGACCGAGTCGCTCGCCCGGACGACCGAACCGGTGCTGCGCGCCTCGGGGCAGCTCGTCGGCGAGCAGCACGCCCTGGAGGCCGCACGTACGGTGACGGCCTGGGCCACCGGCTTCATCAACATGGAGCTGAGCGGGCACTTCCGGCTCGGCGGCGACGTGGAGCAGGGCTTCGAGTACGGCCTGGCCACCATCTGCCGCGCGCTCGGCAACGGAGCCGGTCAGGGGTAGACGCCCGATACGGGGGAAATGGCCAGGTACAAGGCCCGTGCGCGGCGGTGCTGGACGATCCGGGGCCTCCGCAAGGGACGCCGCGCACGCACCGCCTCGGGGAGGAGGCGCATGATGCCCGCATCCATCGTGGCCGGGTTCGACGACTCGCGGCCGGCGTGGTCGGCGCTCGGCTGGGCGGCCGCCGACGCCGCCCGCCGGGGGCTGCACCTGCGGATCGTGCACGTACGCGAACCCTGGTGCGCCGAGCACCCGATGGACGCCTCCGTCGAGACCGACACCCTGACCGCCCGCTGCGAGAGCATGCTGGCCGGCGCGGCCGCCCACGCCCGCGACACGGCGCCGGACACGCCGATCTCGACCGCGCTGGTGACGGGGGCGGTGACGGAACGGCTGGTGACCGAGTCGGAGACGGCCGACACCGTCGTGGCGGGCAGCAGGGGGCTGGGCGGATTCGCCGGGCTGGTGCTGGGCTCGGTCGGGCTCGGCCTGGCCGCGCACGCCGCGTGCCCGGTGGTCGTGGTCAGGCGGCTGCCCCGCGCGCCCACCGGCGAGGTCGTCGTCGGGTACGACGGGTCGCCGGCGGCCGAGCGCGCCCTGGAGTACGCCGCCAAGCAGGCCGTCGCCCGCCAGGGACGCCTGCACGCGCTGCACGGCCTGCGCTGCCCGCCCGCCGCCCCGCACCCCGTCGGCTTCGGCCCGCTCATCGTGGACGACGGCGACGACATCGCCCGCCGCCTCGCCGAATGGCGCGAGGCGCACCCCGGCGTCGAGCTGTCGGTGTCGATGAGCTTCGAACACCCCATCGCGGCCCTGTCGGCGGCCTCCCGCACCGCCGACCTCGTGGTGGTCGGCTCGGTGGGCCTCAGCGGGCTGCCCGCGAACCGGCTCGGCTCGGTCGGCCACAGCGTCCTGCACCGGGCCCACTGCCCGGTGGCCGTGGTCCCCGGCCCGGGCGCCGCAGACCAGCCTTGACCCCCGCCGCAGCCCAGCCTCAGCCCTGGCGGGGGCGTACCACCGCGACAGGGCACACCGCGTGGTGGAGCAGGCCGTGACTGACCGAGCCCAGGACGGCGGAGGTGAAGCCGCCGCGGCCCCGCGAGCCGACCACGACCAGCTCGGCGGAGGCGGAGGCGTCGGCGAGAGCGGCGACCGGGTGCGCATGCACCTGCGAGCCGTCGAAGCGCACGTCGGAGTACTCGCGCGCCCAGGACGCGAGCCGCTCCTGCGCGGCGGCGCGGTCCTCCTCGAAGGAGTCGGTGAACAGGTCGGCGAACTGCGGGCCGTAGGTGGCCAGGATGGGCTGCGACCAGGCGTACACGGCGAGGATCCCGGCGTCTCGGGCCCTGGCCTGCGCGACGGCGTACCGCATGGCCCCGTCGGCGGCCGCGGAGCCGTCGTCGCCCACCACGATCCTGCCGTGCTCGCGCGCGGCGGCGCTCGCCCGTACGACGACGACCGGCCCCTCGGCGTGCCCCGCGATGGCGAGGCTCACCGAGCCGAGCGCCAGCCCCGCGAACCCGCCCACGCCCCGGCTGCCCAGCACCACGCAGTCACTCGTCACCGCCTGCCCGAGCAGCGCCTCGACCACGTTTCCCCCGAGCAGCTCGGTCTCCACCTCCAGGGCGCCCGCCGCCCGGGCCCGGTCGGCGGCGGACTCCAGCGTGCCCGCGCAGTACTTGAGCCCCTCGGCGCCCCGCTTCTGCTCGCACACGTGCACGAGCCGCAGCGGCAGGCGCCTGCGCCGGGCGTCGGCGGCCGCCCACTCAACGGCCGTGTGCGCAGGCGTGGAGCCGTCCACGCCCACCACGATGGGTCCGCTCACGTGCTCACTCCTCAATACGTCAGCCGGGCTCAGTACGTCAGTCGGGCGGGATGCGCGGTCGCATGACGGTCGCCGGGGTGACCGCGACCGGGCACCAGGCGTGCAGCAGCGCGCTCTGGGTGACCTGCCCGAGCAGCAGGTAGGGCGGGGACTCGTTGCCCCGGTTGCCGAGCACGAGCAGCGCCGCGTCCTTGGTCGCGTCGAGCAGGGCGCGCTGGGGGCGTCCCGTGACGAACCGCGCCACTACCGGCACGTCGGGCCGCCTGCGCGCCAGATGCGCGGTGACCTGGTGGAAGCGCGCCTCGGCGCCGGCCCGCAGCGCCCGGGAGTCCACGAACGGCAGCGGCTCGGGCCACGACGCCGAACCGCAGTCGTTCCAGCAGCACAGCACCGTCACGCTGCCGAGCCGCAGCGCGGCCTCGTCCAGCGCGAACTCGACGGCCGCGAGGGCGGCGGGCGAGCCGTCCAGGCCGACCACGATCCGCGCGTCCTGTCCTGACCGGCCCTCGAACTGGGACGGGATGACGACGACCGGCCGCGAGCAGTGCGCCGCCACCTGGACGGCGGCCGACCCCACCGGCAGGCCCTCGAACCCGCCCTGCCCGCGCGACCCCAGCACCGTGATCTCCGCTTCGTGCGCGCTCTCCAGCAGCACCGCGGCGGGGGTGCCCGGCTTCACCAGCGGCCTGACGTCCAGCTCGGGGGCGAGCTCGCGGGCGCGGCGGGCGCCGTCCTCCACGACGCCGCGGGCGACCTGCTCGATCTGCGCCATGACCTCGTCGGAGACGGGCCTGAGCGCGTACGGCCAGTGCAGCGCGTGGCAGACGAGCAGGGGCCGGTTGCGCAGCCGCGCCTCCTCGACCGCCCAGGTCAGGGCGTGCCTGCTGGCGGGGGAGTCGTCGTAGCCGACCAGCACGGCCCGGCCATCGCTCATCGCCTGCCTCCCGGTGAGTACCCGTCGCGGTCCGGCTGCCCAGAGGCGGAGCCGCGAGCCTCACGGGATGGTAAAGGCTCGGCCGCGCCATGCTTGCCCCGAGCCGCGTTTGCCGGGAACGCCTCCGGTGAGGGGACCCGGATGAGCGGTCTCGTGATCGTGGGCACCGACGGCTCCGCTCCCGCCGCCGCGGCGGTCGAGTGGGCCGCCGACGACGCCCTGCGTAAGCGCGCCGAGCTGCGTATCGTGCACGCGCTCGACCGCGGGCCCTACGCCATCATCGGGGTGGCCGTCCCCGGGCCCTACGTCATCGCGGGAGCCGACGTCCCCGAGCTGGACGAGGCCCTGAGGCGCGCGGCGGCGGAGGTGCTGGAGGCGGCCGAGGCCATCGCGCGCGCCCGGCAGCCCGAGGTGCCCGTCATCACGCGGGTCGTCGACGGGACGCCCGCCGCCGTGCTCATGGACCAGGCGCGGGACGCGGACGAGCTGGTCGTCGGCGACCGCGGGCTCGGCGGCTTCACCAGGGCGCTGCTCGGGTCGGTGACGATGAAGGTGGCGGGGCAGGCGTCGTGCCCGGTGGTCGTGGTGCGTGACGGCCCAGATGATCGTACGGACGAGCGTACGGCTGAGATCGCCGTCGGCGTCGACGGCTCCGAGAGCTGCGAACCGGCCATCGCGTACGCCTTCGAGCAGGCCGCCCTGCGCGGTGCCACGCTCCACCTGGTCCACGCGTGGGAGGTGCCGGTCCACGCGTTCGCGCCCGAGATCTCCTACGACGTGGACGAGGTCCGCGCCGCCAAGCAGGAGCTGGTCCGCGCCCGCACCGAGCGGTGGCAGGCGGAGCACCCCGAGGTGCCCACCGTCATGGACATCCAGTGCGCGCACCCCGTGGACGCCCTCACCGCCACCCCGTACGACCTCGTGGTCGTCGGCTCCCACGGCCGGGGCGCGATCGGCGCGCTGCTGCTCGGCTCGGTCAGCAGAGGCGTGCTGCACCACGCGCGCGGCACCGTGGCGGTGGTGCGCCCACCGGCGTGAGCATGGGACCAAAGGCGGTCGCCCGCGGGACTTCCTACCCGGGCGCCGGGGCCTGCGACAGGGGAGGGTGAGAGCAGGAAGGAGGGGGTCATGAACATAGAGTCGCTGACCGCGTCGCAGGTGATGAGCAGGGTCCTGGTGGTCGTCACGCCGGACGAGTCGCCGCTGATGGCATGGGAGCTGATGCGCAGGGCCGACGTGCACCACCTGCCCGTCGTGGAGAACCGGCACGTGCTCGGCATCCTGACCCGCGAACTCCTGGCCGCCTCCTGGTCGGGCAGCCCGGAGGAGCAGTCCACCCGTCCCGTGCGGTCGTTGCTGCAGCGCGTGCCGCTGCCCCGGGTACGCCCTGACGCGCCGCTGCCCAGGATCGCCGCCCTGATGCTCGACACCTGCTGCGACGCCGTGCCCGTACTGTCGGACGACGGGCTGATCGGGCTGGTCACGGCCAGGGACGTGCTGGCGGCCGTGGCCGGGCGCGCCAGGCCGGAGGACGGGCCGGGCGAGGTCATGACCGGAATGTTCCACCTTGAACCCGTCCTTCCCGGCGGGAAGCGCTGAAGGAGAGGTGACGTCATGCCGATCCCCGTCAAGGACGTCATGGGCCGGGTGGCCATCGCCGTCCTGCCGGACGCGACGTTCGCGGAGATCGTGGCCGCGATGAGACGGTACGCGGTCGGCGCGGTGACCGTGATCGACGCGGAGCGGCGGCCGATCGGCGTGGTCTCGGAGGACGACCTGCTGCTCAAGGAGGTCGATCCGGTACGGCACGGCGTGTCGATCTTCGAGTCGCGCAGGCAGCGGCACGAGCACGACAAGGCCGCAGGGGTTACCGCGGGCGAGCTGATGACCTCGCCGGCGATCACCGTCACCCCCGAGACCCCTGTACGCGGCGCGGCGCGGCTCATGCACGCCAAGCGCGTCAAGCAGCTCCCGGTGGTCGACTCGGAGACCGGCCGGGTCGTCGGCACCCTGCACCAGCGCGACGTGCTGCGGGTCTTCACCCGGCCGGCCGCCGACCTGGAGAGTGAGGTACGCGCCGTGCTGCCGGATGACGGCTCGTTCACCGTCGAGGTGGACGCGGGCGTGGTGCGGATCGGCGGGCGGGTGCGCCGCAGGTCGCAGGCCATCGCGCTGACCGAGGCCGTCCGCGCGGTCGAGGGCGTGGTGGACGTGGCCTGCGACGTGACCTACGACGACGACGACCTCATCGGCGTCCCGCCGCTGCTGTGACCGGGGGAGGTGCGTGATGGGCGGACACATCGTGCTCGGCTACGACGGCTCCGACTTCTCCATGCAGGCCCTCGACTGGGCGCTCGACGAGGCCGAGCTGCGCAACCTGCCGCTGCTGGTCGCGCACGCCTGGCAGTGGCCGTACGGCGAGGCGGACGAGGAGGCCAAGTCCCACCTGCGCAAGGCGGCCGAGCACGTGGTGTGGCACGGCGCCGACTGCGCCCGGCACACCAGCGCCGACGTCAAGGCCGAGACCGACCTGTACGAAGGGCCGGCCGCCGAACGCCTGATCGAGCTCTCCCGCGACGCCGAGCTCGTCGTGGTCGGCTCGCGGGGACTCGGTGCTTTGCCGCGGGCGGTCGTGGGCTCGGTCGCCGACCGCACCGCCCTGTACGCCGCCTGCCCCGTCATCGTCGTCCGCGGCCCTGGGCCGCTGCCCCTCGCGCCCAGCCCAGGGCCCGTCGTCGTGGCCGACCCCGAGCCGGGCGCCGCCGTCCTGGAGTTCGCCGGCCAGGAGGCGCTCCTGCGCCAGGTCGGGCTGGCCGCCCAGAGCGACCTCACGGAATGGTCGGCGAGACATCCCGGCGTACGGATCGAACCCGCCGGCCACGCACCGGCCACGCTCATGGTCGTCCGCCGCGCCACCGCCGCCCACGACGGCCTCGCCCGCCACCTCCTCCAGCACGCCCCCTGCCCCGTCGCCGTGGTGGGCGCGGGGACGGCCGCCGGCCACTAGCCGAGGTGGGCGCGGAGGTGGGCGCGGAGGCGGGCGCGGAGGTGGGCGCGGGCCACTGACCGGCGTGGGCGCGGGAACCTGCCGGAGCGGGCATCGGCCGTCAGTCGGTCTTGGCCGGGGTGCGGGTGAGGCGGGCGTCCAGCGTCCGCACGCCCTTCTCGTGCGCGATCCCCTCGAACAGGCTCCTCGCCTCCTCCCAGACGGCTCTGGCCGTGCCGTGGTCGCCCGCCGCGCCGTGCGCGTCGCCGAGGTCCTTCAGCGCGTGCGCCAGGTACGGCACCCAGCCGCGCGTGCGCCACATCGCGACCGAGCGTTCGAGGGTGGAGATGGCGCCGGCCACGTTCCCCTCGGCCAGGTCCAGCCGGCCGAGTATGGCGAGCGAGTCGGCGACGTAGTGGCCGTAGTTGCCCTCCTCGCTGTAGGCCAGCGTCAGCTCCGCGGTGGCCCTGGCCCGCTCGTCGCCGATGGCCGCGTACAGCTTGGACAGATACAGCAGCGAGAACGTCTCCTGGTAGCGGTAGTTCGCCCGCCGGGCCATCTCCCGCGACCTCTCCAGCAGCTCCTGCCCGCCGGCGAAGTCGCCGCAGAACGCCTTCGCCGCCCCCAGGAACTGCATGATGGTCGTCCTGTAGTGCGGGTTGCCGAGGGCCTCGGCGACCTTCGTCGCCCGCTCCAGGACGGAGTGCGCCGCCTGCGGGTCGTCCTCGCCGTGGATGATCGCCATCACGTGCAGCGCCCGCGCCTGGCCGCCGAGGTAGTCCGCCTCGACGGCCGTCCGCAGGGCCCGCTCGGCCAAAGCGAGCGCCTGCGCGCTGCCGTTCCCGTCGGCGGTCATGCTCCAGGCCAGGCTGGCCAGCGCGTCGGAGATCCCGATCGGGTTGTCCAGCTCGGTCCACAGGTCGAGGAGCCGGGTGGCGCCGGTCCGCATCCTGATCATCGCGGGCCCCTGGCCGGGCGGCGAGTTCCAGGTGGTGACCTCCAGCAGGCCGCGCATCAGCACGCCCTCGCCGCGCCTGTCGCCGGTCTCGCGGCAGAGCGCGAGCGCCTGGTCGTGCATCCGCTGCCAGCCGTCGTACAGGCCGCGCGCGTTGAGGTACTTCTCGGTCGAGCCCGCGAGGTCCCACGCCAGCTCGGTCAGCCGCGCCTCGCACGCCTGCGCGACCCCCGCCATCAGCGCGGCGTGCTCCGCGCCGAACCAGGCCATGTGGTCGGCCACCAGCGGGCCCGAGATCCGCGCGGGCAGCCGCCAGCGGGGCGCCTCGCTGTGGATGGCGGCGTAGCAGGAGCCCGGCACGCGCTCCGCCGCGACCTCCGCCAGCGCCAGCCACGCGCCCAGGGCCCGCTGCAGCGCGGCCTGACGCTCGGGCTCGGGGTCCTCACGGTGGGCGCGTTCGCGGGCGTACAGCCTGATGAGGTCGTGGAAGCGGTACCTGAGCCGGCCGGTCTCGTCGGGGCCGGTCTGCGCCAGCAGATGCGTGTCGACCAGGGTCTCCAGCTCGCGCTCGGCCTGGCGTACCGAGACGTCGAGCAGCGCAGCCACCGCCCACGAGGTGAAGTCGGGCGCGTCGAGCAGCCCGGCCAGGCGGAAGGCCCGCTGCGCGCCGGCGGGCAGCATCCGGTAACTCAGCTCGAACCCCGCGCGCACGTCGAGGTCGCCCGCCACCAGCTCGTCGAGCCGGTGGCGCTCCTCGCCGAGCACGCCGGCGAGGTGCGACAGGCTCCAGTGCCTCCTGCTGAGCAGCCTGGCCGCCGAGATGCGGACCGCCAGCGGAACCCGCCCGCACAGCCGCATGATCTCCAGAGCCGCGTCCATGTCGTCCTTGACACGGTCGTCGCCGACGATGCGCTTGAGCAGGTCGATGGCCTGGCTCGCGGGCAGCACGTCCAGCTCCAGCAGGCTCGCGCCCTCCAGACCGACCAGCCGGACCCGTCCGGTGAGCAGCACCGCCGTGCCAGGCGCCCCCGGCAGGAGCGGCCGCACCTGCTTCTCGCCCGCGACGTTGTCGAGCAGGATGAGCATCCTGCGGCCCGCCATGCAGCTACGGAAGAGCGCCACGCGTTCTTCCAGGGACTCGGGGATGCCGTGGGTGCTGACGCCGAGCGCGAACAGGAAGCGGCTGAGCACGTCCTCGGGGCGGGCCGGGTCGGCGGAGGAGCCGCGCAGGTCGGCGTAGAGCTGGCCGTCGGGGAAGCGCTCGGCGACGCGGTGCGCGACGTGCACGGCCAGCGTCGTCTTCCCCAGGCCGCCGATGCCCGCGATGCTGGCGATCGCGACGGTGCCGGGCCGCGGCCTGGTGAGGACGTCGGTCAGGTGCAGCACCTCGTCGTCCCTGCCCGTGAAGTCCGCGATGTCCGGCGGCAGCTCGGCCGGGGTGGGAGCCGCCTGCGTCGCCGTCACCGTGACCTGGGCGGGCGCTTCGGCGGGCTCCTCGGCCGGCTCGGCGGGCGGCGTCGTGCCGCGCGGCTCCAGGTCGAGCGAGGGGTCCTGGGTGAGGATCCGGTGATGCAGGTCCTGCAGCTCCTCGGCCGGGTCGAGGCCGGTCTCCTCGACCAGGATCGCGCGGGCGCGGGCGTACTCGGCGAGCGCGTCGGCCCGCCGGCCGCACCGGTACAGCGCCAGCATCAGCTGCGCTCGTAACCGCTCCTGCAGCGGGTACGCGGCGGTGAGCGCGGTCAGCTCGCCCAGCAATCCCGCGTGCCGGCCCAGCTGCAGGTCCACCGCGATCCGCGACTGCAGCACCGACAGGCGGACCTCCTCCAGCCGGGTGGCTTCAGCGGCCAGCATCGGCACGTCCACCAGCCCCGCGAACGCGGGCCCGCGCCACAGGTCGAGCGCCTCCCGCAGCAGCCGGCTGGCCTCCGTCAGGTCGCCCGCGGCCTCCGCCGCCTGCCCCGCGCCGGCCAGCTCCTCGAACCGCGTCGCGTCCAGCTCCTCCATGGCCACCGGCAGCAGGTAGCCGGCGTCCTGGCGGACGACGAGGTCCGGCGCGCCCAGCCGCCGCCTGAGCCGGTGGATGTACGTCTGCACGTTCTTGGTGGCGCTCTTCGGCGGGGTGTTGCCCCACAGCGCCATGACGAGCTGATCCTGCGACACCGGGTGATTGGCATGACACAGCAGCACCGCCAGCAGCACCCGTGACTTGGGCGTGCCCACATCGAGCCGCGCACCGTCGCGCCACACCGCCAGCGGACCAAGTATTCCGAACTCCATGGCGCCCCCTCGGTCGGGACGCACTGTAAACCTTGACGAAGCGCTTCGTCGCTTCTTCCGGGATATAGAAATTATTGCGATCCGGCCGGGAGCCCGAACCTCAGCCGTGGCGGGCGACCGGCTGGGCGGAGACGGCGTCGAGGACCGCGTCGCCGTGCTCGCGCGCCCACTCCGTCAGCACGTGGATCGGCTCGATCAGCGTCGCCCCGAGCGGCGTCAGCTCGTACTCGACCCGGGGCGGCGCCTCCGCGTACGCCTGCCGCCGTACGAGCCCGTGCGACTCGAGGCGCCGCAGCGTCTGGGTGAGCACCTTGCGGGAGATCCCGCCGATCAGCTCGACCAGCTCGCCGTGACGCACCGGGCCCGCGCTGAGACCGGCGAGCACCACCACCGTCCACTTGTCGGCGATCAGCTCGACCGCCAGCCGCCCCGGGCAGTCGGCGAGGAAGAAATCGCAGGAACCGCTCATGGAGCCAAAGGTACCTGGCGGTTCCTATCGGATACCTAGCGTTGATTCCGCCACCTACGGCTACAGGCAGGAGAGTCATCATGCGCGTCATCACCCAGCGGCGGCTCGGCGGCCCTGAAGTGCTCACACTCGAAGAGGCCCCCGCGCCTCGGGCGATGCCGACCGAGGTGCTGGTCCGGGTCGAGGCGGTCGGGCTGAACCCGCTGGAGGCGCGGCTGCGGGCAGGGGAGTTCCCGCTGCTCGGCGCGCCGCCGTTCGTCCTCGGCTGGGACGTCAGCGGCGTCGTCGAGGAGTCGCTCAGCTGGCGGTTCAGGCCCGGCGACGAGGTGTTCGGCATGCCGCTCTTCCCCCGGGCGGCGAACGCGTACGCCGAGCTCGTCGCCGCCCCCGCACTGCACCTGGCGCCCAAGCCGGCCGCGCTCTCGCACGTCGAGGCCGCGGCGCTGCCCGTCGTCGGGCTGACGGCATGGCAGGGCCTCGTGGACGTCGGCGGCGTGACCGCAGGCGACCGCGTCCTGGTGCACGGCGGCGGCGGTGGCGTCGGGCACGTCGCGATCCAGATCGCGAAGGCGCTCGGCGCGTACGTGATCACCACCGCCAGTGGGAGCAAGCGGACGTTCACCGAGGAACTCGGTGCCGACGAGGTGATCGACTACACGACGACCGACTTCGCCGAGCAGGTCCGCGACGTGGACGTGGTGCTCGACACCATCGGCGGCGACGCCGTCGAGCGGTCGCTCGGCGTGCTGCGCCCCGGCGGCCACCTCGTGACGGCGGTCGCCGAGGAGGACACCGTGCTCGCGACGGCCTACGAGGCGGCCGGGATGCGCTTCAGCGGCATCGCCGTGGAACCCGACCCGATCGCCCTGCACCGCCTGGCGGACCTCGCCGCCCAAGGTCGCCTCCGGGTCCACGTCCAGGAAACCTTCCCCTTCGACCGCGTCACCGACGCCCACCGCCTCCTGGACACCGGCCACCTCCAGGGCAAACTTGTCCTAACCCCCTGAGAGCGCTCACGGGATGATCCGTTCGGTGCGGTCGTCCGGTGTGCGGTCGTCCGGTGTGCGGTCGTCCCGCGTGCCTCCGGTCGGGGTGCGGTCGTCCGGTGTGCGGTCGTCCCGCGTGCCTCCGGTCGGGGTGCGGTCGTCCTGCGGGGGTGGGTCGGTCTGCGGTCGTCTGGTGGGGGCTGGGGGGTGGGCGGCTTCTGGGCCCTTGGCGAGATGCGGCGGTGTGGCTTCCGGGTGCCTGCTTACTGTCTGTGTCGCGTTCGTTGCCAGCGCCAGCCTGGGTCGGGGTGGCGGGCGCGGGTGAACGTGGCCATCGCTGCTGTGAACGCGGCCCGGTCTGCTGCCTGGTCCGCGGCCTGGTCTGTGGCCTGGGTTGGTGACGGCGGGTGCATGCGGGCGGGTGGTGCGTTCGGGGAAGCCGTGAGAGCTGGGCGGCCCAGGGGAGCGGCGTGTGTGGGCAGCCTGGTCATCAGCCAGTAGGTTCCGCCCAGAATGCCGGCTGTGCCCGCGATGGCCGTCAGTGCGATCAGGGCCGTCGATGGGTGGTCGGTGGCGGAGCTCTGCGAGTCGTGGGGGAGGTTGCCGTTACGGGCTGCGCTGGCTGCGTCAGTGGTGCCAGGCTCCAGGTTTGTCGCGCCGGGGCTTGGCCCGGTCGCTCCGGGCTCCGGTCTTGCGGTGCTGGGCTCTGGTTCTGCGAAGCCGGGTTCTGGTCTTGCGAGGTCGGGTTCTGGTCTTGCGAGGTCGGGTGTTGCCCCTGTTGTGCGGGGTTCGGGTTTTGTGGTGTCGGGTTCTGGTTTTGTGGGCTTGGAGGTCTGGGGGGAGGGAGCCTTCGGGGGTGGCTTGTCGTTTTCGGTCCTTCTGTGTGGCTGCTGGGCACCGCGCAGGCTTCTGCCCGTGCCGGTTCTCGTGCCGCCACGAGGGCGCTCGCGGCCGATGCGGGCTCGTGGTGCGGCGTTCTCCCCGTCGTCGTCATCATCGTCGCTGCCGTCGTCGTCATCGTCGTCGTACGCGGCGACGTGCAGGACCGTCGCGGACGACGAGCCGGCGTCCGGCCAGATGGCCGGCAGAGGAGCGTCGGCGAGGGCGAGAACGATCGCGATCACCGGCAGCCGCCACCGCAGTCCTCGCACCACCGCATGCTCCTCATCTCTCGACTGTGCTCCACCATGAACGCCGGTGGTTGGACCTAGGTGAGGTCCGGATGAGAACGCCCTCATGTGCATGCGGCTCGACCGGGGGGCGTCGGCGTGATGGGGTCGAAGAGACCGAGCCAACAATTTCTACTGGCTTGATCGGAGTTCGCCCGTACGCTCGCCGCCGACCTGGTGGCCAGGGCCGACGACCACGACGGGCGCGGCGGCGTACCGGGATCTCAGCTCTCCGCCAGCACGATGACGCTGTCGTGCGCCTTTAGCACCAGTTCGGCGTCCTTGGGCGGGTTGAGCCGCACGCCGTAGGCCGGGGCCTCCTGGCTGTGGTCGTGCAGGCGGTAGCCGATGGCGGTCTCGCCGCGCCGGCGCGCCGATTCGAGCACGGTGGCGAAGTTCGCCGCGACGCCCGGCCGTACGTAGGAGGAGGCGGGCTTGAGGTAGATCTCCGAGCCCGACGGGTCGAAGAGCGTGGCGAAGACGCCGTGCAGGTGGCGGTTCTCGCTGAGCTGGGTCAGCAGGAGGCTGATGAGGCGGCTGCTGACGATGAAGTCGTCGGCCTTGGTGACCTGGGCGACCTCGCGGTTGTCGTCGTCGTTCATCTCCGTGACGATCGAGAACGGGTCGCCCAGCCGCTCCTCGATGTCGCGCAGGTGCAGCAGCGTGACCAGCGTGCGGTCGTCGGCGTGGCCGGGCTCCACGTCGTCGTGGGACAGCACGATGATGTGCTGGTAGGAGCCGAGGTCGAGGCTCTCCAGCGACGGCCGGTTGGTGGTGCGGCAGGGCTTGTGGTGCAGGGTCAGGTTCGTCCGCGGCCGGTCGAGCGCCTCGTCAGGACGTACGGGCACCGCGACGTGCACCTCCGAGCCCGGCTCGACCAGCCGGTCGAGGAGGTCGATGATCTTGTTGCCGCGGGCGTTCCAGCCGATCAGCAGCGTACGGTCGGGCTTCGCCTGCTGGTCGAAGGCCGCCACGATGGCCTCGTCGACGATCGGCGCCCGTTTCGTGGTGGGCCGGATCAGCAGGTCGTCCTCGGCCAGCACGATCAGCTGGTCGCCCGCTCTGATCGGGGTGTCCATGTCGGGGTTGACGAGCGTGCGGCCGTCGGAGGTCAGCAGGCCGATGGGGATGCCGAGCTCGTAGATGTGCAGCGCCGCCCCGAAGGTGACGCCGGCCAGGGCGGGATCCGTACGGAGATAGAGCTCGTTGCCCGCGAAGTCGAGCAGGTCGGTGCAGACCGTGGAGAGCCCGGCCTGCCGGTGCGACTGCACGACCATTCGTACGGCGATGTCGTCGGCGTCGACCACCAGGGCGGACGGGCCGCCGGCGAGCTTGGCCGCGGCGAGGTTCTCGCCGTCCTGCACCGCCGCCACGACGTGCGGCCGGCGCGGCCGCCAGGCGCGGTTGTTCAGCAGCAGGAGCGTCTTGGTGACGTCGATGTCGGCGTCGGCGCCGGAACGCGGCAGCACGATGATGGACTTGGCTGTGTCGGGGCTCACCAGCTCCAGGTCGGCGCGGTTGAGCGGGTTGCCGGAGCGGCAGATGACGCGGGTCTTGCCGGTGCCGGGCAGCCGCGCGCGGATCTCCTCCTCCATGTCCACCTTGTCCTCGTCGGCGAGCACCACCACGCACGACCTGCGCTCGCTCTGGTTGGCCTTGACCAGCTCGCTGATGACCGTGAACACCTGGTCGGACCAGCCGAGCACGATCGTGTGGCCCCGTTCGATGAGCCTGGACCTGCCCTTGCGGAGCTTGGCGATCTGCTTGTCGAGGCCCGTGGTGAGGATGCCGATGAGGGCGCTGACGAGGAAGATGCCGCCGATCGTGACGAGCAGCATGAGCGCGAGGAAGACCGCGCTGCCCTGGTCGCCGCCCATCGTGCCGGGGTCGAGCGTGCGCAGCAGGCTCATCCACGCCACGCCGGCCCAGCCGCCGTTCTCCTCGGTGTCGGAGTCGGTCAGCGACACCACCAGGATGGTGACGAGGGCGATCAGCAGGAGCGAGGCGAGCCCCAGCCAGCCGATCAGCGCGGGGGTGCCGCGGTCCATGGTCCGGTCGAACCGGTACCGCAGCCGGTCTCCAAGTCTCATCTGCCTCGCCATTGCTCTCAGTAATGGATATGTCGCCGTACGTAAAGATGTGCGGCATGAAGCTTAGCGACGGGCACGCTCTTGGTCACGGTTATCGCAGGATCGCGCGGTGGTAGGTCAGCCCTTCTCGGCCCGGGTGCGGCGGAGCCGGGGCAGGGCGAGCCCCAGGAGGACGAGCGCCACGCCCGCCAGCCGGATCGGCGCGGGCAGCGCGCCCTGCTGGACGCAGTCGATGACCACGGCCGACAGCACCTGGCCGCTGATCACCAGCACGGAGGCGGTCATCGCGCCGAGCCGGGGGAAGACGTAGCTGTTGACCGCGACGAACAGGGCGCCGAACACCCCGCCCGCGTACGCGGCGACGGGCGTGTCCGTGACGACGGGCCAGGTGCGCAGGACGAGCAGGACCGCGCTGAGGAAGGCGAAGCCGACCACGTGGTTCCACACCGACGCGCGGAAGGCGCCCTTGTGGGTGCCGAGCCGGCCGTTGACCGTGCGGCTGGTGGCGATGAGGACGCCGTTGAGCAGCGCCAGAGAGACGAGGAAGACCATGCTCACGCCCCCGCCACGATGAGGACGCTGCCCGCGAGCACGCAGCCGGCCACCGCGAGGTCCATGCCGGTGACGCGGCGGCGGGGCGTGTGGAGCAGGCCCAGGTGGTCGGAGACCGTGCCGAAGATCATCTGGCCGGTGAGCATCAGCGCGACCGTGCCGGCCAGGGCCAGTTCGCTGTTGACCGCGATGGCGGACAGCACGACGACGAGCGCGCCGGGGACGCCGCCCAGGTGGTACCAGAGGGGCGGGCGGCCGTCGTCGGGGCCCGGGGCCGGTGCGCGGCGGGCGAAGACCGGCACCAGGGCCGCGGCCACGAGGGCGCCGATCGCGTGGGCGGCCCAGGACGCGTACAGGGGGTCGGTGTAACCGGCGAGCACCGCGTTGGCCTGGGTCATCAGCGTGAGCAGTACACCTCCGGCGATGGCGAGGGGGAATACGGTCGCGTGACGCATGACAACGAATGTAATGAGAAATCCGATCAAACGGGTAGGTCTTGCTGGCTTTGCCGTGAATGTGCCGAGCGGGGCGGCGGGGGAGGGGTCCTGCTCATGCGCTCTCGCAGGGGCATATGTGGCGATTCATGATCGTATAACGCCCGATAGGGTCGCTGCATGACCGCGCCCACCTCTCCCTGCGACGCGCTCCACGCCTCCCCGCCGGCCGATCCCCTGGACGACCCGGTACGCGCCGCGCTGCTCGGAACGCACGCCCACCTCACGGAACAGCGCGGCAGGGTGCTGCGCTACCCGCTCGACGTCTCCCCGTTCGTGTCGCTGCCGCCCGACCCGGGCCACGCCGACTGGGCGGACGCGGCGGCGCTGGCCGGCGCGGACGGCACCGTGGTGATGACCGGCCCTGCCCCCGCACCGCCCGCCGACGTGGCCGAGTCCATGCTCATCCCCGGCGTCCAGCTCACCGGCGAGCACGTCGCCGGAGCCCACGACGACGCCGTGGTACGCCTGGGGCCCGCGGACGTGCCGGAGATGCTCGACCTCGTCGCGCGCACCCAGCCGGGACCGTTCCTGCCCCGCACCGTCGAGCTGGGCGTCTACCTCGGCATCCGCCGCGGCGGCGCCCTCGTGGCGATGGCCGGAGAGCGGTTCCGCCCGCCCGGCTGGACCGAGATCAGCGCCGTCTGCACCGACCCCGCCCACCAGGGTCAGGGGCTGGCGCGGCGGCTGGTGCTCGCGATCGTCGCGGGCGTCAAGGAGCGCGGCGAGCAGCCGTTCCTGCACGCCGCCGACACCAACACCGGCGCGATCCGCCTGTACGAACGCCTCGGCTTCCGGCTGCGCCGCCCGGTCGAGTTCCGCGTGGTGAAGCTACCGGCGTCCGCCTGACACCCGACTCGGCGGAGGCGAGCCGCCGCCCGGCCGCCTCTCTCCAGGCGGCGGCTCAGAGGGAGGCGAGGAGGGACAGCTTCTCCGCGCTGTCGGTGCCGGCGTCGGGGTGCATGACGACGAGCGTCTGGCCCGGCGCGCCGGCGAGGCTCAGCCGCTCGCGGTTCAGCAACAGCTCGCCGACCTGCGGATGGTCGAGGTTCTTGGGCGTGCCCGCGCACGTGTTGACGTCGTGGCGGGCCCACAGCCGGGCGAAGAGCGGGCTGGCCAGCGACAGCTCGCCGACCAGCTCGATGAAACGGGGGTCGTCGGTGTCGGTGCCCACGGACTTGCGGAACCCGGCGACCATGCCCGCCGCGCCGTCCTCCCACCGGGGGAGCAGGGCCTGCTCGGCGGGATCGAGGAACATGTCCCGCAGCCGGTTGCGGCCCGCCACGAGCCGCGGTGACACGGCGGTGGCGAGGGCGTTGGCGGCCAGCACGTCGAAGTAGCGGCCCTCCACGTACGCGGGGAACGGCATCGTGCCGATCAGCTTGGCCGCCCCCGGCGGCACGGTCTCCTTGCGGGCGCGCCGCCGTCGCCGCCCGGGCTGCTTCGCCCCGAGGTGCAGCAGGTAGGCCGTGGCGTCGTCGTCGAGCAGCAGCGCGCGGGCGAGCGACTCGAGGACCTGCGGCGAGGGGTTGCGGTCGCGGCCCTGTTCGAGGCGCAGGTAGTAGTCGGTGCTGATGCCCGCGAGCAACGCGACCTCCTCCCGGCGCAGCCCGCGCACCCGCCGCACGCCGGTGGCGGGGATGCCGGCCTGGTCAGGGGTGACGAGCTCCCGGCGAGCGCGTACGTAATCGCCCAGAAGGTTCATGACCCCCACGGTACGTGCTGCCCCAAGGCCGTGCCTGGCCCTGCCGCCCCCAGGATGACGGGGGCTCTGGTCGTGTCACCGCGTGCCCGGCAACCTCGTGTCCTGCACGAGAACCGCAGACTGAGCGAGGAGCATCGAGCATGTCGACGTACGTACTGGTCCACGGAGCCTGGCACGGCGGGCAGTGCTGGGAGCGGGTCGTCCCGCTGCTGACCGAGGCGGGGCACCGGGTGTTCGCGCCGTCGCTGACCGGTCTCGGCGACAAAGCGCACCTGCGCGGCCCGGAGGTGGGGCTGGACACCCACGTCGATGACATCGTGAGCCTGCTCACCGAGCAGGACCTCACAGACGTGATCCTGGTGGGCCACAGCTACGCCGGGCTGGTCATCACCTCCGCCGCCGACCGCGTGCCCGAGCGCGTCGGCCGGCTCGTCTACCTCGACGCCATGGTCCCCGAGGACGGCGAGAGCGCGGTGGACGTGCAGCCCATGACGCAGGCGCTCATCGACCGCGCGGCCGAGACGGAGCCCGGCTGGCTGGTGCCGCCGATGCCCGAGATGCCGCCCATGGGGCTGTTCGGGGTCACCGACCCGGCCGACGCGGCGTGGCTGCGGGAGATGCTGACGGACCAGCCGGTGGGCTGCTTCGTGCAGCCGGTACGGCTGACCGACCCGGCCCTGCGCCTCATCCCGCAGACCCACATCCACTGCGTGGCCGGCGTGCCCGAGGGGATCGAGCGGCGGCCTGTCCCGGCCTCCGCGCAGGTGTGGGAGCTGCCGACGGGACACGACTGCATGATCACCATGCCGGCCGAGCTCACCGAGCTGCTGCTCAAGCTGTGACGCAGGTGGCGCCGGCGATCACGTGGCTGCTGCTGGCGAGCAGAGCGCCTGTAACGATTCTCATGGCTTGACCCGTCGCCCGATGACCGCGATCGGCCATCTGAGAATCGCCCGCGCACACGGCAGCGTTACGGCGCCGCCCCGGCCGGGGGCGGCGCCGTGAACGTGCTCAGCCCACCCTGGCGGCCAGCAGCGACGTCAGCCCGTCGACGGTGACGCTCTCCAGTTCGGCCACCACCGCTCCGTGACCGTCGCCCAGCGCGGCGCCGTCCTCGGGCACGGCCACCACCAGGCAGCCCGCGGCCAGCGCGGACGCGACGCCGGGCACCGAGTCCTCCAGCGCCACGCAGCCGCGCGGATCGACGCCCAGCCGCCGCGCCGCCGTCAGGTACGCCTCGGGGTCCGGCTTCGGCCGGCTCACCTCGTCGCCGCAGACCACGACCTCGAACGTGCCGGGATCGAGCTTGGCCAGCACCTCGTCCACCAGGACGCGGTGGCTCGACGTCACCAGCGCCGTGGGGATGCCCCGCCGGCGTACGGACTCGACCACGGCCTGCGCGGCCGGCCGCCACGGCACGCCGAGGGCGAACAGCTGCCTGGTACGTTCCAGCAGCCACGCCGCCGACTCCGCGGCGTCCGCCGCGATGCCCAGGTCGTCGTGGAGGAGCTGGGCGGTGTCGCGCAGGTTCTTGCCGACCACCTGGCGGCGGATCTCGGGCCGCAGCTCGCCGCCGAGCCTGGCGGCCAGGTCGGCGAGGCTGACGTCCCAGAGGGGTTCGCTGTCGAAGAGGGTGCCGTCCATGTCGAACAGCACCGCTTCCATCCCGGCCGTCCTCACGGTCAACGCAGTGCCTCGGCGAGCCAGCGCTGCAGCGTGCGGGGGTCGTCGCCGGTGGTGCCGTCCACGCCGAGCTCGATCCAGTGGCGCAGGTCGTCCTCGGTGCGGGTGGGCCAGCCGTGCACCGGGAAGCCCTCGTCGTGCAGCCGCCTGACGACGTCGGCGGTCAGCCCCTCGCCGCCGCTGTGGATCCGGCTGGAGCCGGTGTCCTTGAGCAGCTGACGGTAGCCGCCGGGGTGGGCCTCGGCGGTGGTCCACTTCGAGACGATGATGCCGCGCGGGATGTCCGGCAGCCTCTCGGCCACCGTGGCCATCGCCTCGACCGAGAAGCCGGTGAGGATCGTGCGCTCGGCGTACTCGGGATGCTTGGGGAAGAAGTCGGTCAGGCCGTCGATGGCGGCCAGGTCCTTGATCTCCAGCTGCACGAACCTGGTCGTCGCCTGATACATCTGCTCCAGCGTGGGCACCCGCTCACCCCCGCCCACGTCCACCGCGCTGATCTGCGCCCAGGTCAGCTCCGCGACCGGCCCCAGGTCCTTGCCGTCGGGCCCGGCGGCGGTCCGGTCGAGCGTCGCGTCGTGCAGCATGAACAGCTGCCCGTCCGCGCTGATCCGGACATCGGTCTCCAGCTCGTCGACCCCGACCTCCTCGGCCACCCGGTAGGACGCGATGGTGTTCTCGGGTGCTTCGGCCATGGCGCCGCGGTGTCCGACGATGGCAAATGCCACGATCTTCCTTCCTCGTTTCTTCTCTTTGTCCGTGACGTCCCGTGGGGGCGGCCGTCGGAGCGGCGGCACGAGAGGTCCGAAATCAGGGCGCCACCAGCCGGTGATACTTCGGCATCACCCGCTGGACGGCGGGGTCGAGGTTGCGCATCGCCTCGCGCAGCGTCTCGGCCGGGTCGGCGTTGGCGGAGTAGACCTTCTGCAGGACGATCAGCATCTCGGAGATCGTCTCGTTGACGTAGCGGCGCATGACGTCCGCCTGGCGGGCCCGGCTCAGCTGGTCCTGGGCCACCTGGTACTGCGGCGACTTGGCGTTGCGCTCCTTGATCTTCGGCGAGTCGAGCGAGCTGGTCGTCACCGGGAGATAGCCGGTGTTGAGGCTCCACTCGGGCGCACCCGTGGCGGCCAGGTACTTGACCAGCTCCCAGGTGGCCTGCTTGCGTTCCTTGTTCGCGTTGCGCATGATCGCCAGCCCGCTGCCGCCCGTCGGCACGCCCGGCTGGTCCTGCTCGGGCAGGAAGGCCGCGCCGATCTCGAACGTGGCCGCCTTGAGCAGCGATGTGAGCGCGCCGGTCGAGTTGCAGATGGTCGCGGTCACGCCGGCCGCGAAGTCGGCGTTCACGTCGCTGGTCAGATAGGCCATCTTGTCGTCGTGGATGAACGCCCGGTCGAACTCCAGTGCGGCGACCGTCTGCTCCGACTCCAGCATCGGCGTCATGCCGTCGGAGTACGCGCCGCCGAAGGCCCAGGACGAGCCCTGGAAGTACCAGTCGTCCTTGCCGGTGTAGGCGCGCATCCTGATCGGCGCGCCCTTGTGCTTGTAGCCCTTGAGCTGCTGTCCCCACTCGCGCAGCTCGGTGAAGGTCTTGGGGCCGCGGTCGGGCAGGCCGGCGCCGGCGAAGATCTCCTTGTTGTAGTAGAACAGCGGCGTCGAGCGGGCCCAGGGCAGCCAGAAGATCTCGTTCCTGATCGTGCCCTCGGCGAGGAACGTCGGGTGGTAGGCGTCGGGGCGGAAGCCCGCGTCGAAGTAGCCGCTCAGCGGCTCCAGCGCCTCAGCGAGGTAATAGCGGTTCCAGTTCACGTCGCTGAGCGTGACGATGTCGGGCACCTGCGCCACCGCGAAGCTGGCGGCCAGCTTCGAGTCGAGCGCCGGGTAGCCGGGGAACAGCTGGATCTCGCAGTAGATGTCCTGCTGCGAGTCGTTGAACCCGTCGATGATCGTCTGCAGGACCTCGGCGTTGTGCGCGGTGAACGCGCTCCAGAGCACCACCCGCTCGCGGCGGGCGAACTTGTCCGGCACCTGCCCGCTCACCTGGGCGTAGTCGCCCTCCTTGCGGCCGGCGCAGGCGCTCAGCGCCAGGCCGGCCGCGGCCGCGGTGGCGGCGGACAGGAGCCGGCGTCGGCTGAAACTCGGTCCCGTCACGCTGCTTCCTTTCTCAAGTACGTGATGCTCATCGGCGCAGCGCGCTCCCGGCCAGGCCGGCGACGATGTAGCGCTGCGCCAGCAGGAAGACGATGGTCACCGGAAGGACGACGAACAGGGTCCCGGCCATCAGGGCGCCCCAGTCGTTGATGCCGTCGTTCTCCTTGAGGTAGAGCAGGCCGATCGGCAGCGTCCGCATGTTGACCGAGTTGGTGACGATCAGCGGCCAGACGAAGTTGTTCCACTCGTCGATCAGGGCGATGAGCCCGACCGTGATGATCGCGGGCCGGGACATCGGCAGGATGAACGACCAGATCGTCCGCAGGTGCCCGGAGCCGTCGATCTGCGCCGCCTCCAGCACCTCGTACGGCAGCGACCGGAAGAACTGGTGGAGCAGGAACGTGCCGAACGCCGAGGCCACACCCGGCAGGATGAGGCCGGCGTAGGTGTTCAGCAGGTTCAGCTGGCCCACGGTGATGTAGTTCACCAGCAGCGTCACGTGCCCGGGCACCATCAGCGCGCCGAGCATGAAGACGAACAGCCAGCGCTTGCCGGGGAAGGGCAGGAACGCGAAGGCGTAGGCGGTGAAGACCGCGAGCACCACCTTCAGCACCGTCCCGACCGCGGCCACCACGACCGAGTTGACCAGGAACTGCCCGAACGGGGCCAGCTCCCAGGCGGTGACGAAGTTCTCCAGCGTCAGCGACTGCGGGATCAGCCGCATCGGCCAGCTGTTGATGTCCTCGTTGGTCTTGAACGCCGTGGTGACGAACAGGTAGATCGGGACGAGGAAGATCAGCGCGGTGGCCACCAGGCCGAGCACGCCCCACCAGGGCGTGCGCCGGGTGGCCGGCGACTTGTGGCGGGTGGGCTCGGTGGCCGCCGCGGTCGGCATGACCGTCATCAGTAGTGAACCCTCCGCTCGACGAATCGGAACTGCAGGACGGTGATCGCCATCAGCACCACGAACATGATCATGGAGGCCGCGCTGGAGACACCGACGTTGGTGCGGGTGAACGCCTCGTCGTAGATGAACCAGCTCAGCGTGGTCGTGGAGCGGGCGGGCCCGCCGCTGGTCATCATGGCGATCACGTCGAACGCCTGGAAGGCCGAGATCGTCTGGGTGATGACCAGGAAGAACGTGGTGGGGGAGAGCAGCGGGAAGATCATGCGCCGGAACTGCGTCCACCGGCCGGCGCCGTCGATCCTGGCCGCCTCCAGCACCTCCGAGGGGATCTGCTGGATGCCCACCAGGTAGACGATCGCGACGAAGCCGAGACCCTTCCAGATGGAGACGATGATCAGCGCCCACAGCGCCCACGAGCCGTCGTTGGTCCAGGCCGGCGAGGTGGCGCCGAACGCCTCGAACACCAGCCGGCTCAGGCCGTGGTTGGGGTCGAAGATGAACAGCCAGATGGTCGCGATCGCCGCCCCGGACAGCACGTGGGGGGCGAAGGCGAGCGTCTGCACCGAGGTGGTGCCGCGTATGCGTTGCGCGAACAACATCGCCAGCGCCAGGCCGAGCACCAGGGTCACGACCACGACGACGACCACCCACACCAGCGTGCGGAGCAGCACGTCGGGGAATGACCAGCTGCTGAACAGGGCTTGGTAGTTGAGGAACCCGGCCCACTCGGCCGCCGGCGAGATGAAGTCCCAGGTGGTGAAGCTGAGGTAGATGTTCTGGATGATCGGCCAGTACGCGAAGACGGCGATCAGCACCAGGTTGGGCATCGCGAAGGCGGCGAACAGCAGGTAGCCACGCCGGCGACGGCGTGCCGCAGCCTGTTGGCCGGACGCCTTCTGCCCGGTGTCGTCAGGCCGGCGGGCGCTGACGGAGAGTGCCGATCCCGATTCGAGATCGCTGACTCCACTGCTCACGGGCTACCACCCATCGCGTCGGGAACGAACGTGTGCCGACTTTACTGGCGGTTAAGTGCTCGATTCTGGTCATTTAGTGCCGAATCTGTGACCATTGCGCGAACGTTTCCATCACATGTGCAAGGGTGTCAGCAGATGTCGAGCGTGTTTCAAGGTCGTGCCTTCGACCGTCAGCAGCGCATCCTCGGTTACGTCCGCAGCGAGGGCCGTGCCGTCGTCTCCGAGATCGCCGACATGTTCGCGATCTCGCCCGCGACCCTGCGCAGGGACCTGCGGGCACTGGAGGCGCAGCGGCTGATCGTCCGCTCGTACGGCGTCTTCTACCCCACCGACATCGGCCGGTACGAGACGCCGCTGGAGCACCGGCACAAGGCCAAGACCCAGGAGCGGGTGGCGATCGCCGAGGCGGCGACCGCGATGATGGCCGACGTCGGGACCGTCTTCATCGACGAGGGAGCCCTGCCGGAGGACCTGATCGGGCCGATGCGCCGGCTGAACAGGATGACGGTGGTGACCCGGTCGGTGACCGTCGCCGCCGAGCTCGGCCGCAACTCCGACCACGACGTCATCATCGTCGGCGGGCGGCTGCGCCCGGCGACCATGGGCACCGTCGACAAGTGGGCGACGGCGATGCTCGCCGAGCTGAACGTGGACCTCGCGGTCATGGGCACCAACGGCGTGTCGATCGAACGCGGGCTGACCACTCCCGACCCGACGGTGGCCGCGGCCAAGACGGCGGCGCTGCAGGCGGCCCGCCAGTGCGTGCTGGTGTGCGAGCACACCAGGTTCGGCGTGGCCAGCTTCGCCAAGTTCGGCGAGCTCGACCAGGTGACCTGGGTCATCACCGGCAAGCAACTGCCCAGGGCGGCGGCGCAGCGCTACGGGGAGGCAGGCCCCAAGATCCTGCGCGTCTGACCAGGACCCGCCCCGGTCTCCTGAGAGCCGCGGGCACGTTCCGCGCCCAGTGACATGCGGGGCCGGGCCCTGGCCCGGCCCCGTCTTCACGAAGCCGCCGACGGCCTGCCAGGTGCCCGCCGGGTTCTCCTCGGGGAGGTAGTGGACGGGGGTGGGGACGAGCCCGGCGACGACGGCCCGGTTCCCGGCGGCGGCGAGGCCGTCGCGGTAGGCGCCGAGGTGCGGGGTCGCCTTCCCGATGCCGTACGCGCCGCGCAGGTAGAGCAGCGGCATCCCCCAGGCACCCAGGTCGCGGTTGTGCTCGGCGTGGCATGGAAGGCGAAGTGCCACAGGCGCGGGTCGGCCATGACCTGATCCCACGGGTCCGCCTTCAGCCGCCTCGACGGCCTGGCATGACAGCGACGGCCCCTCCGGCCCCGCTCAGGGCCGGAGGGGCCGTCGAAGTGATCAGGCGCCGGCGGCGGCGAGGCGGGCGAGCTGGTCGTCGGTGAGCTTGACGTCCAGGGCCGGCAGCGCCGCCTCGTACTGCTGAAGGGTGCGCGGCCCGATCAGCGGGACGATGCTCGGCGCGCTCTGGTGCATCAGCCACGCGAGGACCAGCGCGTTCGGCGTCACCCCCGCCTCCGCGGCCACCTCGGCGACCGCGGCCAGCCTGGCCTCGGCGTCCGGGCCCTCGTACGGGTCCATCGCCCAGTGGCCGCGCCGCTTGGCCGGGTCGTCGTAGATGCCCTTGAGAATGGGGGAGTAGGCGACCAGTGTGAGGTCGTCGTGCGTCTCCAGGTAGTCGAGCTGCTCGTCGTCCACGATCGAGGCGTGCCGCAGCCCGGCCCGGCGGCGCAGGTAGGAGTGCTGCTGCTGGAGCGCGACCGGCGCCGGCCAGCCGTGCTGCGCGCACAGCTGCCTGATCCGCTCCAGCCGCCAGGTCCGTACGTTGGACCAGCCGATGTAGCGGGCCTTGCCCGCCTGGACGATGCCGGCCAGCGCCTCCAGCGTCTCCTCGAGCGGCGTGGCCCGGTCGTCGACGTGCACGTAGTACAGGTCGACGTGGTCGGTGCCGAGCCGGCGCAGGCTGCCGTCGATCGCGTCGCGCAGCGTCTCGGCCCCGGCGCCGACGAAGGTGCGGTAGGCCGCCTCCCAGTCGGGCCCTTCGCCGGTCCAGACGGCGTCCAGGTCGCGGACGACGGCGCTGCCCTTCGTGGCCAGGAACACGTCGTCACGCCTGCCCGACCGGCGCAGCCAGCGGCCGATCAGCTCCTCGCTCTCGCCGCCGAGACTGCCCCGGTTCTCCCACCAGCAGTAGCAGTCGGCGGTGTCGAGGAAGGTGCCGCCGGCCGCCACGTACCGGTCGAGCATCGTGACGGACTCGTCCTCCGGCGTGACGGTGCCCATGATCATGCAGCCCAGGGCGAGCCTGCTCACCTGCTCGCCGGTACGCCCCAGCTCTAGGGTCTTCACGCGACTTCTCCTGTCGTCGATGACGGTCGGATGCCCGCGGCGCCTCACGGTGAGTTCGAGGCTAGGAGCTGAAGTGCGCTCCAGGTCAAGGCGCGCTCACCCGGGTGTTCTGGAAGGAGGCGAACCGCCACCCTCCGGGGGTGCGGACGGCGGTGAAGGAGACGGTCGAGCTGCGCAGCTGCCCGCCGACGGCGGTGCCGCCCTTGGAGACCACGAGTACGGCCCCGTCTGCCAGCCGCTTGAACCGGGGCCCGGCGGGGGCGGGCATGGTGGAGCCCTTGAGCGGCCCGTCGAAGAGCCACCGGTGCGTGGCCTCGATGTCCGGCCTGCCCTCGGTGTGGGTGCCGTCGAAGGTGATGTAGTCGGCGTCCTCGGTGAAGAGGGCGGCGTAGGCGGTGGCGTCGCCCGCGTTCCAGGCGTCGGCCAGGCGGGTGAGCAGGGCGGTGATCTCGGCGTTCTCGGACATGGTCGAGGCCCCTTCGCTGGTGTTCTCTTCATTATTGCGAGTTGCACTATAACCTGATCGTATGGCTATAGTGCAACTCGCCATAGAGAAAGGTGCCATACCGTGAAGATCCTCGTCATCGGCGCGACCGGCCGTACCGGAAAGCACGTCCTGGCCCAGGGCGCCGCGCGCGGCCACGAGATCACCGCCTTCGCCCGCCGCCCCGAGCTGCTCACCGACCGCGGCGGCCTCGCGGGCGTGATCGCGGGCGACGCGCACGACCTCGCGACCGTACGCGCGGCCGTCCAGGGGCAGGACGCCGTCATCTCCGCGGTCGGCGGCAGCGGCATCGCGCGCACGCTCATCACCGCCATGCGCGATGCCGGCGTGCGGCGGGTGGTGATGACGAGCAGCAGGTCGGTGCCGGCCACCCGTCCCAGGCTCGCGGTCACCCTGGCCTGGCTGTTCTTCCGCGCTGCCTACGTGGACCTCGCGCGGGCGGAGGGCATGCTGCAGGTCAGCGGGCTCGACTACACCATCGCCCGCGCGACCATGCTGAACGACAAGCCGCCCGCAGGACGGGTGCACATCGACTTCGAGGACAACGCCACGGGCGGGGCGGCGCAGCTCACCCGCGCCGACTACGCGATGGCGCTCCTCGACGCGGCCGAGGACGCCGCACTGGCCGGCCGGGCCATGGGCATCTGCGGCCCCGGATGACGCCTTAAGGTATCGATCATGATGACCCCGGACGAACACTTCCAGCAGGTCGGCGCCGAGCTGGCCGACCTCGGCGTACGGATCTCCACGATGATGGGCAGGCCCGCGCTCAAGGATCGGGCGGGGAAGGTGTTCGCGAACCTGCAACGCGACGGTGCGATGGTGTTCCGCCTGGTCAGGGACACTCCGGAGTACGACGCCGCGCTGGAGCTGGACGGTGCGTCCCTGTTCGACCCGATGGGGCAGGGCAAGGTGGTGAAGGACTGGGTGGTCGTGCCGCCTTCCGCGTCCGAGCAGTGGACGGACCTGGCGGAAGCCGCCCTGAGCCGCCCGCGCTGACCCGTTGCTACAGCTGTAGCGGGAGGGTGCTACAACTGTAGTCATGGACGCGATCACCCGGCCCGGCCGCTGCACCCTGTGCGAGGCGATGTGCGCGCTGCGCGTCACCACGTCCGGCGACCGGGTCATCGACATCCGTGGCGACGAGGACGATCCGCTGTCGGCAGGGCACCTCTGCCCCAAGGCGCTCGCCCTGGCCGACCTGCACGACGACCCCGACCGGCTGCGCACACCGGTGCGGCGCACCGGGGACGGCTGGCGGGAGATCGGCTGGGAGGAGGCGTTCGACCTGGTCGCGGGGGAGCTGGCGGGGATCGGGCGGCGGCACGGCGCGGACGCGGTCGCGGTCTACCTCGGCAACCCCGTCACCCACAGCCTCGGCGCCATGACCCACGCGCCGGCGTTCGCGAACCTGCTCGGGACCCGCAACCGGTTCTCGGCGAGCTCGGTCGACCAGCTGCCGCACCAGGTGGTCGCCCGGCTCCTGTACGGCAACCAGTGGCTGGTCCCCGTCCCCGACATCGACCGCACCGCGTACTTCCTGGTCTTCGGCGCGAACCCGGCCGTCTCCAACGGCAGCCTCATGACGGCGCCCGGCCTGCCGCGCCGCATCAGGGCGCTGCTGGCGCGCGGCGGGAAGATGGTGCTGTTCGACCCGCGCAGGACGGAGACCGCCAGGCTCGGCGGCGAGCACCACTTCATCCGGCCTGGCACCGACGCCGCGCTGATCCTGGGCCTGGTACGCGTCATCCTCGACGAGGGCCTGGCCAGGCCCGCCACGTACGTGGACGGCCTCGGCGAGGTCCGCCGCGCCCTCGAACCCTTCACTCCAGAACGCGTCGAGGCCGCCACCGGCGTCGCGCCCGGCACGGTGCGACGGGTGGCCCGCGAGTTCGCCGCCGCGCCCGCCGCCGCCTGCTACGGCAGGACGGGCGTGTCCACGCAGCGGTTCGGCACGCTCTGCCAGTGGGGCATCCAGCTGCTCAACATCGTCACCAGCAACCTCGACAGGCCGGGCGGGACGATGTTCGCCCGGCCCGCCGTCGACCCGATCGCCACCCGGCAGATCGACCCCGGACGCCAGGGCAGGTGGCGCAGCCGGGTGCGCGGGCTGCCCGAGTTCGGCGGCGAGCTGCCCGTCGCGGCGCTCGCCGAGGAGATCTCGACGCCCGGCGCCGGGCAGGTGCGCGGGCTGGTCACGGTGGCGGGCAACCCCGTGCTGTCCACGCCCGGCGGGCCCGCCCTCGACGAGGCGCTGGCGGGGCTGGACTTCATGGTCTCCGTCGACTTCTACGTCAACGAGACCACCCGCCACGCCCACGTCATCCTCCCGCCGACGGGGCCGCTCGAACGCGATCACTACGACCTGATCTTCCACCTGCTCGCCGTCCGCGACACCGCCCGCTACGTGCCCGCCGTCCTGCCCAAGCCGCCCGGCGCCCGCCACGACTGGGAGATCTTCCGCGAACTCGCACGCCGGTACGGCATCAGGCGCGGCGCCTTGCGCGCGGCCCTCATGCTCCGGCTGCGGCCGGACCGCATCGTGGACCTCGGCCTGCGTACCGGCCCCTACCGGCTGACGCTCGACCGGCTGCGCCGCCTGCCGCAGGGAGCGGACCTCGGCGAGCTGCGGCCCAGCCTGCCCCGGCGGCTCCAGACCCCGCGCCGCCGTGTCCGCACCGCCCCTCCCGTCCTGCTGGCCGCCGCCAGGGACGCCGTGACGGAGCTGCTGCGCCCGCCCGACCCCGGCGCCCTGCTCCTGATCGGACGCCGGCACCTGCGCGCCAACAATTCCTGGATGCACAACTCCCGCCGCCTTGTGAAGGGACGGCCCCGCCACCACCTGCTCATGCACCCCGGCGACATGGCGGCCCGCGACCTGGGCGACGGCGACCTCGTGACCGTCCGCTCGGCCGCGGGCGAGCTGACCGTGGAGGCGAGCGCGAGCGCCGACGTCATGCCCGGCACGGTCAGCCTGCCCCACGGGTACGGCCACGACCTGCCCGGCGTCCGGCTGTCCGTCGCCCGGGAGCTGCCAGGACCCAGCGCCAACGCCGTCACCGACCCCGCCCGCCTCGACCAGGTCAGCGGCACGGCCGTGCTCAACGGCGTGCCCGTCACCGTGGAGCGCCACCCATGAGCACGCGACTGAGCACGGGCCTGAGCACGGGACTGAGCACGCGACTGGGCACGCGACGTCAGCGCGCGGCCGACGCCGCCATCGAGGTGATCGCCGAGCAGGGCCTGCGCGGCCTCACGCACCGGGCCGCCGACGCGCGCGCCGGGCTGCCGGCGGGCAGCACGAGCAGCTGCTTCCGTACGCGGCGGTCGCTGCTCGAAGGCGTCCTGGAACGCCTGCTTGAGCTGGACGAGCCCGCGGTCACCCGGCTCCCGCCCGGCGCGTGGAGCACCAGGGACCAGGCCGCCGCCACCCTGGCCGGCCTGCTCAAGCACTGGCTCGGCCCGGCCAGGATCCGCACCCGCGCCCGCATGCAGCTCTCCCTCGACGCAGGGGACGGCGCCCTGCTGCGCGCCGAGCTAAACGCCGCCGGCGAGCGGTTCGTCCGGATGGCCGAGGAGGGCCTGCGCGCGGCCGGCGTCCCGGACGCGGGGCGCGCGGCCCGCATGCTGGTGGCCCAGCTCGACGGCGTCCTCTTCGACGCCCTCGCCCGCCCCTCCCCGGAGAAGGAGGAGGAGACCTGGCTCCACCACGCCGCCACCACCATCATGCGCGCCATCCCCTGAGCCGGCTCCCACGAGCATGGGGAGCTTTGACGGCTGGGAGCTATGCCTGCTCCGGGGGTCGCCGGCGGCTCTCTTGTCTAATGATCGTGTCGATCAGGTCGCGGAGAAGAGGTTCGCTGGCCTGGCGGATACGGCCCCAGAATTGCCCGTTACGAAGTTTCTTGTACACGAATTCCGCTGAGACCTTGTCCATCGACATCCGCCCAAGCTTGACCATGTCGTCGATGGCACCGATGATGGCCGCCCGAAGTTCCGGCGGGAGCTCACCGACCAGGTCATGCTTGCCGTCCCACGCTTGCTTGGGTTTGGTGCTGGTCACCAGGACGTAATGCGCCGGTCGGGCGGGATTGCCCATGAGACCTCCTTGGCAGGAATCTTCCTCGACGCTAGGAAGCGCCCGCACCGCAGGTCCACGAACGGTTATGGGCACGAACCTGTCCGGTGAGCGGCAGGGATCCGCCGGAGCGGCACCTCCGGGTGGGCGCTCGGCGACCGTGGTGTTTAGGCTCTAGCGATCCAGAAGGGACTCCTGTCTGCGGTGGCCGTCCACGTCGCGGTTGTCGACCCCCTGCCCATGTTCCGGCAGGGGGTCGCCACTGTGTTGTCCGCCGCGGGCCACGACGTCGAGACTCCCGCGGACGTGCTGGCATGGGTGCGACGTGGCAGGCGGCAATTGGTCCTGCTGACGCTCGTCCGAGAGCCTGACTGGGACCTCCTCGAACGGCTATGCGACGAGGGAGGAACGCACGCCGTGATCGCGATCATCGGCGAGGACGATCCAGGAGAGATCGGGGCCAGAGCGGTGCGTACCGGCGCGCGATCGGTGCTCGAGCGCGAGATGACGCCGGGAGCCCTGCGCCGGACTGTCGAGGCGACGGCCGATGGGCAGGCGGTGATGCCTGCGGCTGTGGCGAGCGCGCTCACCTCAGGACCGCGGTCGGCCGACGGGGTTCCGGACTTCCTCACTGCGCGGCGACTGTCGTGGCTACGACAGCTGGCCGCGGGATCGACGGTCGCCCAGTTGGCCAGGCGGTCGGGATACTCGGAGCGCGCGATGTTCCGGATGTTGCAGACGCTCTACCAGGAGATGGGCGTCTCGACCCGCATCCAGGCGATCGTCCGCGCGCAGGCGGAGGGCTGGTTACGCGCGGACGTGGAGCCGGAAGGGGACACCGTCGCGGGCTCCCGGGGACCGTCCCGCTGAGAACGGCCCATGGGTCACGCGCCGGCGGGGCGGGCGCGGGCGGTGCGGAGGTCCCGGATGACCGGCTGCAACCGGCCCGGCGTCGCACTCCGGCGATCGAGCAGCTCGACCATGGGGACGATGAGACCCACCCGGTTCGGAGCGCACCGTCGCGTCTTCTCGCGTGCCGTGCCGAAGGTCTCGCGGGCCTCCTCCACGCTGAAACGGTCACCTAGACCGCACATGGCGAACCCGCGGTAGTTCCAGGCTGTGATGTCGTCGTCATCGTGCTCGATGCGCTGGCGGGTCTCCTCAAGGAGCTGCTCGAAACGAGCACGAGCGTCATCGGAGCCAGGCGCGACCATCGCCTGGAGCGCGGGGACGATGAACGGGCCGCCCGGCCGCCGGTACCGTGCAGCGCTCTCGATCTGCCGAGTGGCTTCGACCACGTCCACGTCGTCACCCAGCAGGTACGCGTAGCACAGGCTCGTCTGAGCCAGGAGCAGGGTCGCCGGATCGCCGAACTTCAGCGAGTCCTCCACCGCCAGGTTCGCCATCGGGACGGCAGCCTGGAAGCGCCCCTGCAGGAGGTGATTTCCGGCCACTCGCGCGTTGTAGAAGGCCCAGAGATCCTCCCGGATGCGCCTCGCCTGGCGCGGTCGCCTCTCCTGACGCTCTATTTCCGCCTTCGCGCGGATCAGGAGGCCATCGACCTCCTCGCCCTCATCGAGTTCGATGTGCCATCGGGCCAGCTTCAGCGCTATGCCGACGCATCGGGCGGCGGCGTCCCAGCCTTCCTCCGTGTCCGGATACGCCTCATCTTCGGGCTCGTCCATGGCCAGCTGGGCGAGCTTCAGCGCCTCGTCGTAGCGGCCGTGGTGCTGGTGGCAGTCGGCCAACCCCTCAAGGGCGCCCAGCCGGACCGCCCGGAGCGCGTCGTACCTGTCAGGATCGCTGCGGATGCTCTCGTCGCAGTCCTTCCTGGCCGCGCCGTACTTGGCGCAGGCCGCCTTGACGTCGCCGTGCCACCAGTAGGCTCCGGCCAGGTTCACCTCGATCCTGATGCGATTGAGCACGTCATCCCGTTGACGGGCACGACGCAGCGCGTTGCCGTATGCCTCGATCGACTCGGCGAACCTCCCTTGCGCGGCATAGAGATACCCGAGCGCGTTCTCGTTCTGCTGTGCCCACCACGGATTGTCGAGCCGCCCCCTGAGCGCCTCGCGCTGCTCGATGAGCAGGTAACCGCGGTTCCAGGGAGCCAGAACCGCGTCGAGAGAGTCGATCAGGTCGTAGGCGTGGTTGAAGGTCACCCCTGTCCGGAGATGAGCACGCAGGCCGGCGAAGTCGGCGCGCAGGTCCTCGATGCCCCCGGCGGGCCGTACCCGGCGCTGGAACAGCCGCTTGGCGCTCTCGTACAGCAGCATGCTGCGTTGCGCGTCGGTGAGTCGTTCCTGCCGCGTGCCGCGTCCGAGCCAGTCGGCCTCGGACGGCGGCAGGTAGTACCGGCCGTCAGGGGTGGTCCGTACGACGCCCTTCCCTGCCAGCGTCGCCAGCATGTCCTTCACAGGGCCCTCGGGGGGCTCCTCGTTGAGGACGGCGCACACCCCAGCGGCGTCGATCGGCGTGCCGAAAGCGTCTAGAGCCTCCAGCACGCGACGTGCGACGAGGCCGAGCCCCTTGACCAGCTCGTCGGTGAGGGCCCGTGACAGGCCGTCGGCTCCGGTGCCCAGCACGATGGAGGCGAGCCTGTGGTGGTCGAACGACTGTGAGGTGAAGATCGCGTGCGCTAGCTCGGCAAGACGTGGATTGCCGCGTAACTGCTTGTGGTAGGCAGCCAGCGGCCTGGCCAGGTCGTGCCCGGTGGCCTTGTCCAGCTCGCGTAAGTAGCGGGTGAAGTCCTTGACGGGCAGCGCGCCGACTTCGAAGGAAGTCGCCATCGCCGGCCAGACGTGGCGTTCCGAGGCCCGCGGCGCCGTCCGCGTCACCAGGAGCACGTAGGCCCGGTGACCGGTCGTGGTGGCGAGAGTCGTGAACGCCTCGTTCAACTCCTCATCGGCGATCTCCCCGATTCCGGCGTCCAGCAGGTGTTCGGCGCTCTCGATCATGATCACCAGGCATCTCTTGCCGAGCGCCTCCAGCGCCGCCCTGAACTGATCGGGCGCCGGCGCATGCGGCTCGTATTTTTCCCACGCGACCGGCTGGACCCCGCGCAGCCGTTCCATGTCGTCGACCAGCGCGCTCAAAGGTAATCGCCGGTCGGGCGCGGCCTCGTAGGAGATGATGTGCGGGCGCACCGGCGACCAGCGCCGCTTGCGCAGATCGTCCAGGACCGTGCTCACCAGCCGCGACTTGCCGATGCCAGGCTCGCCGCTGACGACGACCACGCCACCCGAGCCGTCGAGCAGCCTCCAGCGCAGTGTCGTCCGCTCGCCCGTGCGATCCCACAGCCGGAAGGTCGTGGACACCGTCTCGACGGGAGGCATGGCGGCGGGACCGACGCGTACCGCGGGTGCGACGGGTCCGGTCTCGTCCGTGATCCGGCTCTGACCCTGCTCACGCTGTGCGGCTCTGCTCTGGAGGACGAGGAGGAGGATCGCGACCGTCGGGCCCAATGCGCTGGCCACCCAGCCCGCCTGGTCCACCAAGCCGTTCTCCTGGGGATCGAGCAGCAGCGCGACGGCAAAAGGTGTGACCGTTATGCACCCGGCCCAAACCCACCGCCGCCACCCGTCTGGCCCCACCACGTCATCATCGCGCCATCGACATCACCGAAAAAGTCACGTTTCTGCCACCTTTTCCGGCTCAGTCATCGGGGGTACAGCCCGATCTGCCGGTAGACGCTCTTGAGGTAGTCGAGCATGCCGTCGGCGTCCGGTGGGTCGGGCTGGAGGACGCGCCAGGTGACGGCTCCGGCCATCATGTCGATGAGCACGTCGAGGTCGGCGTCCTCGGCCACCGTGCCGTCCTGCTGGGCGCGCCGGAGCATGGCGGTGGCCAGTTCGCGGCGGGGCAGGACGTGGTGCCGCCAGTAGACGGCCATGAGCTGCGGGTGGCTGACGGCCGCGCCCATCATGCGGGCGGCCAGCGCGCGGAAGGCGGGGCTCGCGGTCGTCTCCGCCGCCGTCTTCAGGCCGGCCTCGATGATGTCCTGCGGCGCCAGCGCCCGCACCTCGCCGGGGGTGGGCACCATGTCGGCGCTGACCAGCTGCTCGACGGCCTGCGCGATCAGGTCCTCCTTCGTGGTCCAGCGGCGGTAGACGGTGAGCTTGCCCACCCCCGCGCGCTTGGCGATCTGCTCGATGCTGGTGCCCTCGACCCCGCGCTCGATGAACAGCTCCAGCGCGGCGCGCAGGATGGCGGCGTCGGTCTCGGGGTCGCGGGGGCGTCCGCGTCCTCGGGCGGCGGTCAAGCGAGTGCTCCGTCCAGCCGGCGGGTGATCTCGGCGGGGCCGCCCTTGCAGGCGAGGTGGGCGTCCGGGCGTACGAGCATAGTGGGCGCGGGGCCGGTCGGCCGCAGGTGGACCACGAGGTCGCCGAGCCGCAGGCGGGCCGCGTCGAACGCGGCGCGGTCGCCGAGCACCGCCCAGCGGCCGCGCAGTTCGGCGTGCAGCCGGGTGGGGGTGCCGTCGGGGCGCGTGCAGTCCAGGTCGGGGATCCGGTCGCCGGGACGCGGCCGCCGCCCGCCGCCCCCGAGCGGCCCGCGCCGGTAACTGACCCACAGCTGGGACGTCGTGTACGTGACCCGCCGCTGCAACCACGCGATGTTGAACACGGGAACGAGAACCCGGTCGCGCAGGAAGCGGCCGAAGGGCCCGGAGGCGATGTTGACCTTGGTGGTGGCGCTGCTGCCGCGCAGCACCTGGGTGGCCAGCGGGCGCCGTTCGGCCTCGTACGTCTCCAGCAGCCCCTCCCCGGCCCGGCCCCGCACGACGAGGGCCAGCTTCCACGCGAGGTTCTCGGCGTCGCCGACGCCGGTGAGCATGCCCTGCCCGCCGAACGGCGCGTGCACGTGGGCCGCGTCCCCGGCCAGCAGGACGCGCCCGCGCCGGTAGGTGTCGGCCAGCCGTCGATGCACCCGGAACAACGACGCCCACGACGCGTCGAGCAAGCGGATGTCCCGCAGTCCTGTGCGCTCGGGCAGGATGCGGCGCATGCGCTCGGCGATCTGCTCCTCGCCCGGCTTGTCGTCCTGGAAGGCGGGGTCGTAGGCGAGCAGCCGCCAGTGCCCGCCGGGCATGGGCATCGCGCCCAGCATGCCTTCCGGATGCACCCAGCCGCTCGTGCCCGAGCGGTCGAGGGTGGTGTCGAGGCGGGCGTCGACGAGCAGGAAGCGTTCGCTCAGCTTGACGCCGGGGAAGCCGATGCCGGCGAGCTTGCGTACGGTGCTGCCGCTGCCGTCGCAGCCGACCAGCCAGCGCGCCCGCACGGTGCGCCCGTCGCCCAGCACGGCGGTGACGCCGTCGGCGTCCTGATCGGCGGCGACCAGGGCGGAGCCCCACTCCGGTGTGCCGCCCAGCTCCGCCAGGCGGTCGCGCAGCCGCGCCTCGACGCGGGCCTGGGAGATCACCATCGGGGGAGCGGCGGTCTTCATGCCGGGGTCGCCGAACCTGACGCGCATGATGGCGCGGTCGCCGGCGTAGGTGGTGATCGTCATCGCACTGACCGACTCCTCGGGCAGGCCGCTGAGCGCATCGAGCCGGTCGAGCACCTCGGAGCCGCGCGCGTGGACGAAGTTGGCCCGCGAGGTGGTGGCCGGGGCCGCGGCCCTGTCGATCACGCGGACGGAGACGCCGTGCTGGAGGAGAGCACATGCCAGGGCCAGGCCGACCGGCCCGGCACCCACTACGAGAACGTCGGTGTCCATCGCCACTCCCTCAATAATTAACGGAACGGTATCGTAAACAAAATAAAGCGCTGCTGTCCATGGCTCTCCGCGTCAGGAAACCGTCAGTCCGCGACGGCCCAGTCCATGAGCGCCTGCAGCGTCACCGCGCCGATCAGCCGCCCGTCCTCCACCACCGCCACCAGCGGGCTGTGCGTACGGGCCATCAGCGCCGCCATCTCCAGCACGGTCGCGCCCGGGTCGGTGATCGGCAGCTCGCGCGGCTGCTCGGGAAGGGCGTCGCGGACCGTACGGCCGGTCAGGGAGCGCAGGAACCGGTCGGCGTGCGCCTCGTCCACCACCCGCGCCAGCGCCGGGTCGTCCTGGCAGTACGCGGGCACCGCGAGCCGCAGCACCTGGGTGCCCGGCAGGATGCTCAGCGGCCGGCCCCGCTGGTCGAGCACGATGAGGCCGGGCAGCTTCTGTTCGGCCAGCAGCTTCGCGGCCTCGTGCACGGAGGTGTCGAGCGTGACGGTGGGAAAGGGCGCGGTGAGATCGCGGGCGCGCATGCGAGGGGGCCTCTCATGATCGACGACTACGGCATCGCCGACCAGACTTCCCGGCACACCGACCACGAACGTACCAACAAGGAGCGGTCCGGCGTGGTGAATTCGATCAGCGGCGAAAAACTCGGCCAATATCTAGATACTGGAAACCATATTTGTGTATGGTCGCGGCATGAAGGACGGCAGCGAGAGACCGCTCGATGACCTGACGGCACGCGCCAGGATCAGGGACGCCGCGCTGGCGCAGTTCGCCGAGCGCGGCGTCAAGGCCGCCCGGCTGCAGGACATCGCCGCGGCAGCGGGCGTGTCCGTGGGCCTGGTGCAGCACCACTACGGCACGAAGGACGGGCTGCGCGACGCCTGCGACGCGTACGTCCTCGACCGGCTCGTCGGACGCTCGAAGGACGAGGTCGCCAAGCCGGACCCGGGCGGACTGGCCGCCCTGTACGAGGGGAGCGAGCCGATGGCCCGCTACCTCGCCCGCGCCCTGGTGGACGGCAGCCCCGCCGCCGACGCCTTCTTCGAGGGGGCGGTCCGGGTGACCGAGGAGTTCCTGACCGGCACCTGGCCGGACCGCTTCCCCGCGGGCTCGGCCAAGGCCCGCGACGCGGCCGCCGTGATGAGCGCGATGCACGCGGGCACGATCGTCCTGCACGGCCACCTCGGCCGCAGGATGGGCGTGAACGTGCTGTCGGGCGAGCACGCCACCGCCATCGGCGCCGCCATGGCCGACGTGTACGCCGCCATGGGCGACTTCGTCCGCTCGCCGGCCGGCCGCCGGATCACCGGGGAGCACGACGATGACTGACCCGATCGAGATCACCGGCCTGGTCAAGACGTACGGCAGGAGCCGGGCCCTGGACGGCCTGGAGCTGTCCGTCCACGAGGGGGAGGTGCACGCCTTCCTCGGCCCGAACGGCGCGGGCAAGACCAGCACGCTGCGCATCCTGCTCGGCCTGCTGCGCGCCGACGCCGGCCACGTCCGGTTACTGGGCGGCGACCCGTGGCGGCAGGCCGTCGAGCTGCATCGCCGGCTCTGCTATGTGCCCGGCGACGTGCGGCTGTGGCCGGGCCTGACCGGGGGAGAGGTCATCGACGTGCTGGCCAGGCTGCGCGGCGGCGTCGACCCGGCCCGCCGGGCGGAGCTGATCGAGCGCTTCGAGCTCGACCCCGGCAAGAAGACCCGCGCCTACTCCAAGGGCAATCGGCAGAAGGTGGCACTGATCGCCGCCTTCGCCTGCGACGCCGAGCTGCTGCTGCTCGACGAGCCGACCTCCGGCCTGGACCCGCTGATGGAGGCCGTCTTCCGCGACTGCGTGGCGGAGGAGCGGGCGCGCGGCCGGACGATCCTGCTGTCCAGCCACCTCCTGGCCGAGGTCGAGTCGTTGTGCGACCGGGTGACGATCATCCGCGCCGGGCGCACGGTCGAGACCGGCACGCTCGCCGACCTGCGCCGGCTGACCCGCACCGCGATCACCGCCCGGCTGCCCGGCCCGCCCGGCGGGCTGGCGGCGCTGCCCGGCGTGCACGACCTGGCCGTGGACGCGGGCGGACAGGTGCGCTGCCAGGTGGACACCGGCGAGCTGCCCGGGGTGCTGGCCCGGCTGGCGGAGCTCGACGTCCGCGAGCTGACCGCCAGGCCGCCCACCCTGGAGGAGCTGTTCCTGCGCCACTACCAGACGCCGCTGTCCGGCAGGGCGGGCTGACATGGCCGGGACGACCGCGCTGATCCGGCTGATCCTGCGCCGCGACCGCGTCCGGCTGCCGCTGTGGCTGCTCATGGTCGCCGGCTTCGCGTACGCGACCGTCGCCACCATCGAGACCCTGCTGCCCACCCTGGAGTCGCGCCGCCAGTACGCCGAGCAGATCGCCGCCAACCCCGCCGTGCTGCTCATGCAGGGCCCCGCCTACGAGCTGGGCGTCGGCGCCATCGCCGCCCAGCAGCGCGCCGCCGCCACGATGATCTTCGCGGCGCTCGGCAGTGTGCTGTTCCTGGTCCGCCACACCCGCTCCGACGAACAGGCCGGGCGGCGCGAACTCCTCGGAGCCGCGCCGGTCGGCCGGCACGCGCCGCTCACCGCCGCGCTGACCGTCGTCCTGGCCGCGAACGCCGTCCTCGCCGTCCTGATGGCGGCGCTGCTGACGGCGGCGGGCGTGCCGGCGGCCGGATCGCTGGCCTGGGGCCTGGTCGCGGGCTGCGGCGGCGCCCTGGCCACGGGCATGGCCGCCGTCGCCGTGCAGCTGACGCGCGGCGCCCGGCCGGCCGCGGTGGGCACGCTCACCCTGTTCTTCGCGCTGTGCCTGGTCCGCGGGATCAGCGAGCTGACGGGCGCCGCGTGGCTCGGCTGGCTGGTGCCGACCGGCTGGCTGTTGCGGGCACGACCGTACGCCGGCGAGCGCTGGTGGGTGTTCGCCGCGGCCACCCTGGTCGCCGCCGGGCTGGTGGCGCTGGCGTACCGGCTGGAAGAGCGCCGTGATCTCGGCGCCGGGCTGCTGCCCGATCGCGCGGGCCCGGCGACGGCGGCGGCCTGGCTGCGCACCCCGCCGGCCCTGGCCTGGCGGATGCAGCGCGCGGGGGTGGTCGCCTGGCTCGCCGCCGCCGTGCTGTTCGGGCTGGTGCTGGGGTTCGGCGGGCAGGAGGCGATCGAGCGGTTCGGCCGGAGCCCTGGCCTGGCGATATGGGCGTCCAGGATGGGCGCCGCCGGCGCCGCGGAGGTCTTCTACGGGCTGGTGATCTACGTCTTCGGCGCCTACGCCGTCGCGCTCTGCTCCTTGCTGATGCTGTCCAGGCTGTGGCGGGAGGAGGCGGACGGCAGCGCGGAAGTCCTGCTGGCGGGGCCGACCGGGCGGCTGCGATGGGCCTCGGGACACGTGCTGATCGCCCTGGCCGTGCCCGCGCCGCTGCTGGCCGTCGTCGGCGTGCTGTGCGGGATCGGCGCCGGTGACGTGCCCGGCGTGCTCGGCATGACCATGGCGCTGCTGCCCGCCGTCTGGGTGCTCACCGCTCTCGCGACCGCCGCGTACGGGCTGCTCGGCCGGGCCGGAGCCGTCGCCGCGTGGGCGGCCTTCGCGCTGGTCGTGCTCCTGGAGTTCGGCTGGGAGATCGGCGTGCTCGGCGACGGCGTCTTCCGGCTGTCCCCGTTCGCGCACGTGCACTACTCGGCGCTCGCCGACCCGGGGCCGGTCACCATGGCCGCGCTGAGCGGCGTCGCCGCGGCCCTGCTGAGCGTGGGCCTGGCCGCGCTGCGGCGGCGTGACCTGATCGGGTGAACACCGGCGAACCGGGTGCTGTTACGGTAGGTCGCGGTGTGCCGGGAAGTCTGGTCGGCGGAAGTCTCTAGCTTCGGATGTCGACCGGAGGTCTCCGCCCCCCATGCTCCTGACAGCGTTCGCTCTCCTGCTCCTGCTGGCCGTGCTGCTGTCCAGCCTCGCCCACCGCACCATCCTGTCCACGGCGGCGCTGTTCCTGGTCGCCGGGTTCGTCCTCGGCGACGGGGTCCTGGGCGTGGTCTCGCTGACGGCGGCCGACCCGCTGGTGGCCACGCTGGCCGAGCTGGCGCTGTTCGCGGTGCTCTTCACCGACGGCATGCGCGTGGGCTGGCAGGATCTGCGCAGCGCGTGGCGGCTGCCCGGCCGGGCCCTGGGCTGGGGGCTGCCGCTCACGCTGGTCATCACGGCGGTCGGCGCGCACTACCTGCTCGGGCTGGGCTGGATCGAGTCGCTGCTGGTCGGAGCGATCCTGGCGCCCACCGACCCGGTCTTCGCCGCCGCGCTGGTCGGCAACGAGAAGGTGCCGCCCCGGCTGCGGCAGCTGCTCAACGTCGAGTCGGGCGTCAACGACGGGCTCGCGCTGCCGTTCGTGCTGGTGTTCCTGGCCATCGCCGCCGGCTCGCACGACCTGCACCTGGGCGAGCTCGGTCTCGAGCTCGGCCTCGGCGTGCTGATCGGCGTGGCGGTGCCGTGGCTGGCCATCAAGCTGGAGCAGACCCGCTGGTTCGCCGCCTCCACCCAGTACGAGCCGCTCAACGCCCTGGCCATCGGCCTGCTCGTGCTCGCCATCGGCAAGGCCACGCACGGCAACCTGTTCCTGGCCGCCTTCTCCGCCGGCATCACCGTGGCCACCTTCGGGCCACGGCAGCGCGAGTCGTTCGAGCACTTCGGCGAGCTGATCGCCGAGCTGTTCAAGCTCGCGGCGCTGCTGGTGTTCGGCGCTCTCATCACGCCCTCCCTGCTCGCCGTGGGCTGGCAGGGCTGGCTGTTCGCGCTCGGCGCGCTGGTGCTGGCCAGGCCCATCGCCATCTGGGTGTCGTTCCTGCGCGCCCGCCTGTCGATCCGCGAGCAGGCCGCGGTGGCCTGGTTCGGCCCGAAGGGCTTCGCCTCGGTCGTCTACGGCCTGCTCGTCCTGGCCTCCGGGATCGGCGCCGCCCAGCAGGTGTTCCAGATCGTGGCGGTGACCATCGTGGCCTCGATCCTGCTGCACTCCTCGACCGACATCGTGGTCGCCCGCTGGTTCGACGACGAGCGCGAGCTGCCCGCCTGGTACGGCGTCGCCCGGCGGATCCGCGGCTCGAAGGAACGACGCGACGAGCCGGCCTCATGAGGTGATGCGGGCGATGGCCGCCGCGACGCCGTCCTCGGCGGTCACGCGGGCGGCCAGCTCGCCGGCGGCCGGGGCGAGCGGGATCGCCGCCTCGATCGCGGTGGCCAGGCGGTCGGGGGTGAGGCGGCCGGTCACGGGGGCGGGAGCGACGCCGAGCCGGTGCAGGCGGTCGGCCCAGAACGGCTGGTCGCCCAGGAACGGGCGCACCACCTGGGGGACTCCGGCGCGCAGGGCGGCGGCCACCGTGCCGATGCCGCCGTGGTGGACGGCGACCGCCACGCGCGGGAACAACCACTCGTGCGGCGCCTCCTCGATCACCAGGACGCCCTCCGGCTCGCCCTCGGGACGCAGCGCGCCCCAGCCGGTGGACAGGACGGCGCGGCGCCCGGTCAGCCGTACGGCCTCCAGCACCGTGGCCGTCAGCCTGCCGGGGTCGCCGCCGGCGGAGCTGCCGAAGCCGACGTAGACGGGCAGGTCGCCGTCGGCGAGGAAGCGGGCCAGCCGCTCGGGCGGCGTCCAGCCGCCGGTGGGCAGGGACCAGAAGCCGGTCAGACGGGCGGCGGCGGGCCAGTCGGCGGGGGCGGGCAGCAGGTGCGGGCTCCAGGCGTGCAGGACGTCGCCCGCCTCGACCAGCGCCGTCACCGGCCTGGGCGTGCCGCGCAGGCCGAGCCTGTCCGCCCGCCAGCCGCGTACGGTGCCCCGGTACGGCGCCTCGACGGCCCCCGAGATCCGCCAGCTCGCCCGGTTGAGGCCGCGCGGCACCTGGAAGGGGAGGATCGGCGAGGGGAAGGCGGCGGTGGGCAGGTAGAGCGGCACCAGCAGCCCGGCCAGGGCCGGGACGCCGAGCTTCTCGGCGATCGAGGGGCCGCCCAGCGACTTCGGGTGATAAATGACGATGTCGGCTGATTCGGTGGTGAGGGCCGCCTGGTCGTCGAGCATCCGGCGCAGCATCGGCTTGACCGAGCGGGCGGCGGTGATGGCGGCGCGCACGCCCTGCCCTCGGACGGTGTCCTGCAAGCCCAGCATCTCGTCGTTCAGCGGCGCGAACTCCACGCCATGGGCGGCGGCGAGCGGCGCGAAACGGCGCGGCGCCGCCAGCAGCGGCCGGTGCCCGGCGGCCCGCAGCCCGAGGGCCAGCGCGAGGTACGGCTGCACGTCGCCACGGCTGCCCACGGTGATCAGTAAGGGTCTCATCGGCGGTCCTTGAGCTCGTCCCACTCGTCGAGCAGCCGGGGGAAGCGGTCCATCATGAACGCGTACATGTCGCGCATGAGCTCCAGCCGCCGCCGTCGGACCGGGTCGTCGCCCACCGCGCGCAACCCCTGCTCGGCCAGGGCGCGAAAGCCGTCGAACTCGGCCATCTTCGCGCGGAAGGCACGGGCGAAGACGTCCTCCGCCAGGCGGTGGCGGTCGCGCCGCTCGCCCTTGACCCGGAACCGCTCGATCAGCCCCGCCTGCTCCAGCTGCCGCAGCGCCACGCTCATGCTGCTCTTGGCCACGCCCAGCGCCTCGGCCAGCTCCGGCGCGTCGGCGCCGCCCGGGTCGGCGGTCAGCAGCAGGCCCATGACCCGGCCTGACGTGCGGCTCAGCCCGAGCCGCTCGTAGAAGAGGCCGGCGTCCTCCACGAACTCATCGACGCCCATGCGTCGATGATATCGCTTTGTTCGAGTTGATCCGAACAAACGAATCAGAAGGTGGCGATCGGGTTGACGGGGCTGCCGGAGGTGCCGGCGAGGCGGAGAGGGGTGAGGGCGAGGTGGAAGTCCCACTGGCCCAGCTCGGCGGCCGTGGCCGCGCACGCCTCCAGGTCGCAGTTGTCCAGGAGCCACAGGCCCATCGCGACGAGGGCCACCGCGTGGACGGGCATCAGCACGTCGTCGTAGCCCGACGGCTGGACCTCCTGCGGCGTGTCGGCGCCGATCAGGGCGACGCCGCGCTCGTGGAGCCACGGCAGGCAGGAGGCGTGCCAGCCGGCCTGCGTCCAGCCGTTGTCCGCCGCGCCCTCGTGGCGGGCCCGGCCCTGGCCGGTGCGCAGCAGCACGGCATCGCCCGGGCGCACCCGGACGCCCTGGCGGCGTTCGGCCGCCTCCAGGTCCTCGGGGAAGACGCCCTGACCCGGCTCCAGCCACGGCACCTCGCGGACGGCCGCGACGTCGAGCAGGACGCCACGGGTGACGATGCCGTTCGCCGCGGCCGTGACCGTGCCCCACCCCGACCCCGTGGCGGCGTCGACCAGCTCGTGCGAGCGCCCGTTGTAGAGCTTGCCGTCCCAGATGATGTGGCACGGCGCGTCGAGGTGGGTGACGGTGTTGCCGTGGAAGGTGAGGCCCAGCCGCTCGGTCGAGAAGCCCCAGCGCCGGTCGTTGGCGAACGTCGGCGACGGCATGTTCCCGGCGCCCGGCATCTCGGCCGCGCACGGGCAGGCCATCGTCGAGCGCTCCATGTCGCGCGGCACGGCGACCTCCCACGCGCACGACACGCTCCTGCCGTGCCGCACGGCCCGCGCCGCCGCCAGGCGGACCTCGTCGGTGATGTGGTTGAGGGTGCCGAGCTGGTCGTCCTCGCCCCAGCGCCCCCAGTTCGACAGCGTGTCGAAGTAGCCGAGCACGTCGTCCTGCGTGCGTCGCTGCGTGGTCATACGGGCATCCCTCCGGGTTCACGCGGGCGTCGAAGGCCCCTGATAGTGGTACGCCGCCCGCTCGAACGCGGGCAGCAGTCCCATGGCCTCGGCCGCCTCCAGCCCGGGACCGAAGAAGTCAATCATGTACCCCTGGGGGCGGCGCCCGGGAGCCCGTTCGACCAGCACCACCTCGCCGCCCTCGGCCGCCAGCCGATGGGCCAGGGCCAGCCCGCTGATGCCGGCTCCGCAGATCACTGTGCGCACGGTCATTCCTCCTCGGCAGGGTCGGTGAGCAGCCTGCGCAGCACCGCCGAGGTGTCGTCGGCGGTCAGGCCGAGACCGCGGTGCAGCAGCAGGCCGTCCACGCAGGCCGCGAGCACGGCGGCGGTCGCGTACGGGGCGGGCACCCCGTGCCGCTCCAGCGTCGCGCCGAACCGCTCACGGAACCCGGCGATCAGCTCGGCGATCCGCTCGCGCAGCTCGTCGTCGCGGGTGCTCGCCAGGTAGGCCTCGACGAACAGCAGCGAGGTGGGGTCGGTGCCGCTGTAGGCGTCGATCGAGGCGAGCATCGTCCCGATCGCTGCGCCGGACTCGGGGGCGCCGGCCAGCAGCTCGTCCATCTCGGCGAGCATGGCGCTCATCCTGCTGGTCGCGGCCTCGTTCAGCAGGCTCGCCAGCGAGGGGAAGTGGTAGTGCACCACGCTCGGCGTCACCCCGGCGCGCTCGGCGAGTGTCCGGGTGCTGACCGCCGTCCAGCCGCGTTCGGGGATGAGCTCGGCCGCCGCGTTCAGCAGGCGTTCCCTTACGGCGCGCCCGCGCTCAGCCGCCGGTGATCTCATGACACCTCCGAATCAGGGCAGTCGTCCTGTACGACTGCCCTGATTCTAGGCATGCCCGGCGGAGAAGCTCAAGCCGGGCCCGGTTCGCGGGGGCGTCCGAGTTTCCGGGGGCGTTCGAGGAAGTGGCGCTCGGGCGCGTCATAGGCGGCACGCAGGTGCCGGCCGATCATGGTGATGGCCGCACGCGCCGTCTCCACCGGTCTGACGTGGGTGAACCCGTGATCGGAGCGGGCGAACTCGTGGTGCTCGACCTTCGCGCCCTGCGCCCGCGCCCGCTCGGCGAACGCGCGCATGTCGTGCCTGAGGGTGTCCAGGCCGCCGGTGAGGACGAGCAGCGGCGGGAAGTCACCGAGCCTCGGGTACGCGGCCGGCGACACGACGGGATCGGCCAGGTCGGCGCCCGCGAGGTAGGTCGCGCGGACCATCCGCAGCATCCAGCCGCCGATCACCGGGAACCGCAGCGGCGACGTACGGCTCTCGTCGGGCAGCGTGAAGTCCGACATCCCGTACTCCAGGCTCGCGGCCACCGGCGCGGGCCTGCCGTCCCGCAACGCCTGGACGATCACGCTCAGCGCGAGCTTCGCGCCCGCGCTCGCCCCGCCGGCCGAGACCCGGCTCTCGTCCCACCCCCACGTGCCCGCCTGGCCGAGGATCCACGCATAGACGTCGTAACACTGCTGCTCGGCGACCGGGAACCGGACCTGCGGGGCCACGTCGTAGTCGGGCAGGACGACGTAGCAGCCCACCTCGCTCGCCAGGTACCTGGCGACGTTGTCCTCCTGCTCAGGACGGCGGGCCGCGAACGCGCCGCCGTGCAGGAGCAGGTGGACGGGTGGCCGCCGCCTGGCCGCCCGCTGCGCCTCGATGTCGGCGGAGATCGGCCGGTACAGCAGGGCGCCCACGTCGCCGTGCCGGGTGGGGATCGTGATCCTGGCCGGCACGGTGAGCGGTTTCGTGGCGAAGCGCAGCTTCGGCGACTCCAGCAGCAGCCGGCTCAGGATCGGGAAGCCCGCCTGGAACGCGCGGGCGAGCAGCGCGGCCGTCACGCCGCCCGTTCCCCCGCCGCCCGTGCCCTGGCGAGCTTGCGCTCGCGAATGGCGCAGGCCAGCCGCACCGCCACCGAGCGGACGACCTCGATGGGCACGTTCGACGGCACGAACAGCTGCCCCTTCACCCGGGCGAGGTGCTGGTGCCGGACGACGGACGGCCGCAGCTCCGACTCCCAGGCGGTCAGCGCGGCGTCGAGGGAGTCAGGGTGCTCCCGCAACGCCCGGCCGAGCTCGGCCCCGCCCCGCAGCGCGTACGTGGCCCCCATGCCCGAGTAGAGGTTCAGGCACCACGCCGCATCGCCGGTCAGCATCACCCGCCCGCGGCTCCACCGGGGCATCTTCACCTGATGCACCGAGTCGAACAGGAAGTCGGGCGTCTCCTCCAGGGCGTCCAGGGCGTGCCGCACCACGGGGTCGTCCATTTCGGCGAACACCTCCCGCAGCCGCTCGACCCTGGACCCGGCGAACTCGGCGTCGACGTCCGAGGTCCGGTACGTCAGCAGCACGGTCGGCGGCCGGTCGGCGAACCCGAACACCCACGCGGCCCGGCCCGCACGGGCGACCGTGATGCTGTCCGCCTCCTCGAACGACGGCACCTGCTCCTTGAGCTGGAACGCGCAGATCATGGCGTTCCACCCGACCATGTGGTCCTCGTGCGGCCCGAAGACCATGCGGCGCACCTCCGAGCGCAGCCCGTCCGCGCCGACCACCAGGTCGAAGCTCTCCCGGCGCATCTCGCCCGTCGCGGTGTCCTCCAGGAGCACGCGCACCTCGGCGCCGGTGTCGTCGATGGTCAGCGGCCTCGTGCCGAACCGCACGGGAACGTCCCCCTGCACGCCCTGCCAGAGCGCGGCCTCGATGTCCCCGCGGACCACCGCGGCCGGGTCGCCCGGCTGGTGCAGGAAGCCGAGGCCGGGTTCGAGGTCGCCGCGCCGGGTCAGTGACCACGCCTTCCCGCCGCCCGGCGGGTTGCGGGTGTGCAGGTGGTCGCGGATGCCGAGGTCCGTCGCCGCCTGCCGACCCTCCGGCATGAGGCCGACGAAGTAGCCGCCCCGGCGGCGTTCCGGAGCCCGTTCGACGATGACCGGCTGCCAGCCGGCCTGCCGCAGCCCGATCGCCGCCGCCATGCCGGCGATGCCGAGCCCGGCCACCAACGCGCGTCTCGCCATGATGGATCTCCTCTCCGTGCGGGCTCAGCCAGGGACGACGACGGCGCGGGTGCGGCCCTGGTGCGCCCATGCCTCGCCGACGCGGCTGAGCGGGTAGGCGGTGTACGGCGCGTCGAAGGTGCCGTCGGCGAACCGGGTGATCATCTGGGGGAACTCGGTGATCATGTCGGCCTTGGAGACCGAGCCGAGCCCGCTGCCGGTGACCCGGAAGCGCCGGCTGCGCAGGAGCGCCGCGGGCAGGGCCGCCTCGTTGCCGGCGAGCGAGCCGATCTGCACGTACGAGATCCCCTCGCCGTCCTCGTCGGGGCGCAAGCCGGCCAGCGCGCCGAAGGCGGCCTCGGCCACCCAGCCCCACACGAAGTCGAGGATCAGCGTGGGCTGCGTCTCGGCGAGCACGGGGGTGAGTGCGTCCACGGCCCCGCCCTGGCTGAGCGGGAGGGTGAGCGCGCCGACGCCGGCCAGCGGCTCCAGCGCCGCGCGGTCGCGCCCTGCCGCGATGACCTGCTTGGCCCCGAGCGCCGCCGCCGCCCGTACGGCAAGGCCGCCCGACATGCCGGTGGCCCCGAGCACCAGCACGGTGCCGAGGCCGCCGGTCTCCTTGCGGTGCGCGGCCAGCGGCATCCAGCCGGCCGACGCGGGGTTCATGCCGGCGGCGACGGCGAGCGGGTCGGCCTGCTCGGGGACCTCCACCTCGAACGGGGTGACCATCGACTCGGCCATCGTCCCCCAGGGTCCACGGGGGAGGCCCGTGTAGACCAGCCGCCCGTCCTCGGTCCTGGCAACGGCGTCCATGCCCAGGACGAGGGGGAACGCCTTGCCGCCGCGGTAGTGGCGGCCGGTGGCCATGCCGCGGACGACGTGGTGCAGGCCCGCGCCCACGAGCCGGACGGGCGCGCGGCCCGGCTGGGCCTGGGGCTCGGGGAAGTCCGCGCACACGGGGGTGGCGTCGGGAGAGGTGACAACGGCAGCACGCATGACAGCGCCTCCTGAACTAAGTTCAATTCCGGACGCCGTCAACGGTGCCTGAACTTTGTTAAGGTGTCAACCGTGGCGAAGGGCATCACTCGGGAGCGGATCGTGGCTGCGGCCCTCGACCTGCTCAATGACAAGGGCATGGACGCGCTGACGGTCCGTGCGCTGGCGTCCAGGCTCGGCGTGGGGGCGCCCGCGCTCTACTGGCACGTCCGCAACAAGCAGGAGCTGCTCGACGAGATGAGCACGTTCGTCATGCGCCGGGTGATCCAGGCGCTCTCGGAGGTCGATCCCGGCGCGGGGTGGCGGGACGCGATGGCCGCGTACGCGCGCGTCCTGCGCTCCGAATACCTCAAGCACCGCGACGGCGCGCGCATCTTCAGCGGCACCCGGTTCTCCGACCCCTCGGTCGTCAAGGCGAAGGATCCCTGGCTGGAGAGCCTGACCGGGGCGGGGTTCTCGCTGGCCGAGGCGGACGACGCGGTCGATGTGATCACCGCGTTCGTGGTCGGCTTCGTGATCGAGGAGCAGGAGCGCAACCGGCCCGACGGCGACGATCCCGAGCGCTACTCGCTGGAGGGGCGCGACGCGTGGCTGGGGGAGGGCGCCGACCTGGTCAAGGCCGCCGGGCATCTGCGCGACGACGGTGACCAGCGCTTCGAACGACAACTCGGCGTCGTCCTCGACGGGCTGGCGGCCCGGTTGCGCTGATCTCTGCTACGCGCCGTTCAGGCCGAACAGGCGCTCGGCGTTGCGGTGAGTGATCTGCTCCCGCTCATCGGGGGTGAGGCCGAGCCCGTCGATGAACTCACGCGTGCCGTCGAGCCGCAGAAAGGGGTAGTCCACCGACCAGATCAGCCGGTCCAGCCCCACGACGGCGCGCACGAAGTCGAACTGGGGCCGCTGGTACATGCCGCTCGGCGTGACCCAGACGTGCGAGCGGTAGGTCTCGGTGATCGTCCGCGACAGGCCGGTGTCGCCGGGGGAGAGCACGTCGTCCAGGCGGCTGAGGTAGAAGGGCACCATCTCGCCCCAGTGGCCGCTGATGACCTGCAACCCGGGAAGGCGTTCGAAGACGCCGGCGAGGATGAGCCGCAGGACGTGGATCCCCGCCTCGTGATGCCAGCCCCAGGCGGCCAGCGAGAACTCCGCGCTCACCTTGTCGTTGAATCCGGCGTAGTAGGACTGCTGGACCTCCGGGACCGGATAGTACGGGTGCACATAGAGCGGCACCCGCAACGCGGCGATCCTGTCCAGGACGGGCTGGTAGACCGGATCGTCGAGGAACCCGGCGCCGGGGCGCCCCATGATCAGGACTCCGCGCAGGCCGAGGCCGGTGACGGCGCGGTCGAGTTCGTCCACGGCGGCGGCCGGCTGCTGCCACGGCAGCGCCGCCAGTCCCTGGAGCTGGTCGGGGCGGGCGGCGACGGCCTGCGCGAGCCGGTCGTTGGCCGCCCGGCACAGGGCGAGCGCCTGCTCCTCAGGCGCCAGCTGGACCGGGCTCGTCCAGGAGACGATCTGCAGGTCGATGCCGTGCTCGTCCATCCGCCGGACGCGCTCGTCCCCAAGGTCGGCGCCGAGGCGGAGCGCCTCCTCGATCTCGACGGCGGGCCGCCGGCCGGGGCCCGGCCGCACGGGGGAGGAGGTGCGGCTCTGCCGGCGCATGTACGGCGCCTCGCGGGCGATCGCCGGGGCGGACGCCGCGGCGATCGCCGGATCGACCGCGTGTTCTTCGATACAGATGAGTGTCATGAACCTTCCTTTCGGCCAGTCGTGTGCCAGGCGGTGCCGCTCATCCGGTCACCGCCGGCTTGATGACTTCCTCGGCGAACTCGCGGAAGGTGGTGGGCGTGGTCAGCTCGGCGGTGCGCGGGATGACGTTGTTGATGCCGCGCTCGCCGGCGAGGTCCATGTCCATCATCGAGCGGGCCATCGCCTCGGAGAAGCCGCTGCTGACGAGGAGTCGCACGACGTCGGCGCGGTCGCCGCGCTCGTAGCGGATGGAGGTGCCGAGCACGTCGGTCAGGATGCCGGCGATGTCCTGGTACGACAGGTCCTCGCCGCCGAGGACGTCGACCGAGGCCTGCCCGGTCCAGGTGCGGTCGAGCAGGTAGGTGGCGGCGAGCGCCGCGATGTCCTTCGTCGCCATCCACGGCATCCGGAAGCCGGCCGGCTGGGTGCCGGTGATGAGCCCCTTCTTGATCGTGGCCGTCTGCCTGAGCATGTTGTCCATGAAGGTCGGCAGGGCCAGCGCGCGCACGTGCGCGCCGGTGCTGCGGAACAGGTCCTCCATGGCGTGCGAGGCGGAGACGTGGCCGGCGTACATCTGCGAGCCGCGCCCGAGCGCGGAGACGATCACGACGCGTGGCACCGCGTGGCGCACGACGGTGTCCGCGCCGGGGATGGAGGCGGTGACGTATGCCTCGTACGGGCTGCTCGCGGTCGGGAACGTCGGCATGAGCCAGAACAGCGCGTCGGCGCCCTTGAGCGCCTGGTCCAAGACGTCGCGATCCTTGTGCGTCCCGGCGACGACCTCGGCGCGCTCGCGGACCTCCGGAGCCAGCTTGCCGGGATCGCGGACGATGAGGCGGATCGGCTCGTTCTGCTGGAGGAGCGCGGTGACGAGCTTGCTGCTGATTTGCCCGGTCGGGGCGGTAATCACAATCATGGACGATGACTCCAACCATTGCGGAGAGCAAAGTAAACTCTACTGTACCGTCTACTTTAAGGTGAGGGTGGCATGGCCCGACGCGGGCAAGAGTTGCGCGAGCACATCCTGGAGACGGCGAAGCTCGCGTTCCTGGAGGACGGCTTCGAGCGGACCTCGATGGACGCCGTCGCCGCGCGGGCGGGCACGTCCAAGCGGTCCCTGTACGCGCACTTTCCGACCAAGGACGTGCTGTTCCACGCGGTCGTGGAGCACATCCGCGGCTCGTTCGGCGGCCGGATCCGCACCCCCGCCACCTACTCCGACGACCCGCGCGAGGCGGTCGTGCGCTACTGCGGGCGGTTCGTCCAGCTCCTGCACTGGTCGGCTGCGGCCAGGATGATCAGGCTCGGCATCGCCGAGGCCGACCGCCTCCCGGATCTGGCGGCCGGCCTCTACGACGTCCTCTTCGGCACCACGGCCGCGGACCTGGCGGCGTACCTGACGACCGCCCTGGACCTGACGCCCGGCGGGGCGGAGGCGGCGTCACACGAGCTGTTCGGCCTCGTCCTGCATCCGACGCTGCCGCGCCTGCTGTTCGGTCTGGAGCCCCTCGTGGACGAGCTGCCGGACGAGTCCACGCTGGCCTCCGACGTGGACCTCGACAGGATCAGGCGGCTCCTGCGCGAGGCCCTGCCATCGGCGGCGTGAGACTACTGCGCCTGCTGGTCGTACAGGCCGTCCATCATCCGGACGAGCGGGGCCGCGTACGTCGAGCTCTCGCCCTCCTCGCTCGCCGACCCGCCGTACTCCACCTGCCAGTCGCCGGTCGAGGTGTTGCGGATGGAGGTGTGGCTCAGCGTGCCGCCGCTCGCGTTCTCGTCGTACAGGGCCCAGTGGTGGGCGGTGCGCTTGTTCGTCGCCGAGTCGACGCTGACCGTGTCGTCATGCCGCGAGGCGAGGAAGGTGTAGTCCGTGCCCATCTGCGACTGCGGCTGCTTGCCCAGCCAGCTGATGAAGCCGCTGCCGGGACGCATGTCGCTGCACTGCTCGTGGGTGATGGCGCACACGGTCACCACCGTGCTGCCGATGCCCTGGTGCGGGGTGGCGAAGGTGACCATGTCCTCGATGTAGAGGAAAGGCGGCCAGTCACGAGGCCAGTCGGTGGCGCCGATGTCGTCCGGGTCGACGCTCAGCCCGCTGATGTCGGGCGGCGTCTTGCCCACGCCGTACCTGTTGACGCCCTCGATGGCCGCCTTCGCGACGAGGCCGCCCATGGAGTGCGTCACCACGTCGATGGCGATGTCCTTGCTGGAGTACAGGTAGTAGACGGTCCACGCGAACTGGCGGCCGACCTCCTGGATGCGCGTGTCGGTCGTGCCTCTGAGCCTGAGGTCGCAGTTGGTGGCCTTGTTGTAGTAGCCGAAGGTGACGACGTCGCCCCAGCCGTTGCCGTTCAGCAGGTTCCTGGCGCTGTTCCACGCCCCCGAGCAGCTGATGTCCGCCTCGCGGTCGAACCCGTGCACCATGACGGTGACGCGGTGCCCGTCGGCCCGTGCGGGCGCGGCCGACGCGGCCGTTGCGGTGGCGATGAGGGTGGCCGCGACGATGGCCCCGATCAAGGACAGGGATCTGGCTAACTTGTGCATCCACGGTCTCCGTTCCGTTTGAGCCAGAGGCAGAGTAACGCGTGGACGATCATGGCAGCGGTGATCGTCAGCACCGTCCGCGGCGCGTCGAGGCTGGAGTCGTGCACGCCGTCGACCAGTTCCTCCTGGCGGGTGAGGGCCGGCGACTGCGCCGCCGTGCAGGGGGGTGTCCGTCGGTCAGGCGTCCCTCCGTCCGCTCATTCGGTACGCAGCGCTTCCGCGATCGTCAGGGTGGCCGCCGAGCGGGCGGGCAGGACCGCGCCCAGCACGGCGATGGCCACGCCCGCCACGACCAGCGCACCCAGGGCCGCGGCCTGCCAGACGTCGAGCAGGATCGCGGGCGCGCTGAGCCCGGCGGCGTCGAGCATGGCCCGCACGATGACCCGGTGCGAGGCCATGCCGATCGGGATGCCGGCCAGGCCCCCGATGGCGCCCAGCGCCGCCATGGACGTGATCATCATCAGCGTCACCTGGCGCGGCGTCATGCCGATGGACTTCAGCATGGCGAGGTCGCGGCGGCGCTCGCGGGTGTTGAGCACGACGGTGTTGAAGACGCCCAGGGCCGCGACCGTGCCGAGGAGCAGCGTGAAGAGCGAGGCCGCGCCGATGATGGCCACGCTGTTCTGGTCGACCTGGGACTTGGCCCGCGGATAGAGGCCGGGGTCGGCGGCTTTGACGGCGGCGTTGAAGGTGTCGACGTCGGTGCCGGGGGTGAGCCGCACCTCGTACTGGGTGGCGCGGGCGCCGGGGTCGAGCGCGGTCAGCGTGGGCCAGCTCACCATGATGAGGTCGTTGGAGGCGTCCATGACCTCGCCGACGATCGTGGCCTGGGTGCGGGCGGCGCCGAGCGCGATCGTGAGCCGGTCGCCGACGCGCAGCCCGAAGCGTTTCAGGAACGCCGAGGGGGCCGCGACCTCGTTGGGGCCGGAGAAGTAGCGGCCCGACACGACCACGTCGCCGCGGGTCGAGGCGTCGCCGCGCAGGAACTGCGCCTTGTTGCGGCTGGTGTGGCCGGGCAGCTGCACGTCGATCCAGGCGTCGGCGGTGACGTAGCGGACGCCGGGCTGGGAGCGCAGCAGCGCCTCGATGGCGGCGTCGTCGAGCTTGGGCCTGACCTGGTCGGGGCGTCCGGCGTAGATGACGGAGTGGACGTGGCCGACGCGCTGCGCGGTGTCGCCGTACGCGGTCATGGTCTGGAACAGGCCGGTGGCGAGCGTCACCGCGGCCACGCCGAGCACGATGGCGGCGAGCGTCAGCGTCGAGCGGCCGGGCCGGGCGAACGGCATCCCCAGCCCGAGGCTCACGCTGCGAGGCAGCCGCGTGCCGGACAGCACGCGCTGGATCGCCTGCCCGCGGCCCGCCCTGGGCGCGCTGCCGGAGCGGATGGCCTCGACGGCCGACAGCCGGTGCGCGCGCGAGGCGGGGATGAGCGCGGCCAGCACGACGACGGCCGGCACGCCGAGCAGCGCGACCAGGTGGACCCACCCGCTGACGCCCAGGCCGATGGACGCGCCGATGCCGGCGAACACGCGATCGAGCAGCGGCTGCGAGATCAGCGCGCCGAGCCCGGTGCCGACGAGGCACCCGGCGAACCCGGGCAGCAGGACCATGGCCAGATAGACCCCCATGACCTGGCCGGGGGTGAAGCCGAGCGACTTGAGCACGCCGATGTGCCGCTGCCCCGCGACGACGGCGCCGCTGATGACGTTGGCCACGATGAGCACCGCGACCAGCAGCCCGAGCAGCCCGAACCCGGCGAGGAACGGCAGGTAGGAGGTGGCCGCTCTGGAGACGTCCTGCTTGACGGTGAGGTACGGCTGCCGGCTGAGCACGCCGGCCGGTGGCAGGTCGGCGGTGACGTCCGCGGTGGCGGCGCGCACGTCGTTCGCGGTCTCGGCCCTGGTGAACCGGTAGAGCATCTGGGCGGTCGTGGGCTTCATCGCCTGCATCTGCGCGGGGGTGACCCAGGCCTCGGCCGTCCTGGTGACGCTGGAGGCCAGGCCCACGATGGTGAAGCTCAACCCTTCCCCGGTCTGGACGGCGGCGCCGACCATGTCGCTGAAGAGCGGCTCGACCGGCCGGTCCACCACGATCTCGCCCGGCTTCGCGGCCCAGCGGCCCGCCCACAGGTCGACCTGGTCCACCGGCCCGCCTGGGCCGGGCCGCCCGACGACCGTGAGCGGTCCCGGCGGCAGGCTCTGCCGGGTGTCGGCGACGGTGAGCACACTCTGTCCGTACGGCCCCGCCGCCGCCTCGACGCCCGGCTCGGACGCCGTCGCCGCGAGCCGCGCGTCGGGGACCTCGGCCCGGTCGAAGGTGATCACGACGTGGGGGCCGCGCTGCTCGGCGAAGGTGCGGTCGAACGGCCCCGACGAGGCCTCCAGCAGGCCGAGCGCCACGACGATCGCGACCGTGGAGCACAGGACCACCACGGCCAGGATCATGCTCTGCATCCTGCGCCGCCGCACCGCGGCCAGCGCGATGCGCATCACCACGTTCATGGGGTCCACTCCAGCGTGCGCTCCGCGGTGACCCGGCCGTCGGCCAGCTCGATCACCCGGCCGGCGCACCGCTCGGCGAGCCGCTCGTCGTGGGTGACCAGCATCAGGGTCTGCCCGATCTGGTGCAGGTCGAGCAGCAGGTCCATGACCTGCTCGCCGGAGTGGCTGTCGAGCGCGCCGGTCGGCTCGTCGGCCAGCAGCACGGCGGGCCGGTTCATCAGCGCGCGGGCGACGGCGACGCGCTGCCGTTCACCGCCGCTCAGCACCGCCGGGTACATGCGGGCGCGGCCGGAGATGCCGAGCTCGTCCAGCAGCTCCATCGCCCGCCTGCGCGCCTGGGCGGCAGGGGTGCCGGTGAGCTGCGCGGCCAGCGCCACGTTGTCCAGCGCGGACAGGTCGTCGAGCAGGTTGAAGAACTGGAAGATCATGCCGATGCGGCGCCGCCTGAACAGCGCGAGCCCGGTCTCGTTCATCCCGGTCAGGTCCTCGCCGTGGACGACGACGCGCCCTGCGGTGGGCCGGTCGAGCCCGGAGATGAGGTTCAGCAGGGTCGACTTCCCGCAGCCGGACGGCCCCATCACCGCGACCGCCTCGCCGGCGCGGATCTCCAGCGAGACGCCGCCGAGCGCCACCGTCTCGCCGTATTGCTTGCGTACCTGATCAAGTTGTACGACGATCTCGGTTCCGGCTGTCATGAGAAGGAGGCTACAAACGGCGCGGGAGGTCGGTCATCCTTCCCCGGATGTAGATCCATCCCGATGTCATCCTGGGGATGTAGTGCTGATCTCCACGTCGTTTGCCAGGGTGGAACGGTGGGCGGAGTCTGGGCGTACGCCGTGGTCGTCGTGGTGGTGCTGCTGGTAGTGACGCTGGCGCTGAGCGTCGCCCTCGTACGGGCGCGGCGGCGGCACCGCGCGGCCATCGAGGAGCAGGGCAGGTCACTTGAGCGGGAGAGCGACCGGGCCGCCAGGGCGGCGGTCGACGCCGAGCGGGCGAGGATCGCCAGGGAGCTGCACGACATCGTCAGCCACAACGTCAGCCTCATGGTCGTCCAGGCCGGCGCGGCACGCGAGGTGATGACCCTGCAGCCGGAGGCGTGCGCGGAGGCGCTGAAGGCGGTCGAGAACGCCGGCCGGTCGGCGATGTCGGAGCTGCGCCACCTGCTCGGCCTGCTCGCCCCCTCGCCCGACGGCGTCGAGGACCCCATGGAGGACGCGCTGGTGCCGTCGCCGAGCCTGAGCGGGCTGAACCCGCTGATCGACCGCTTCGCCTTCGCCGGGCTCACGGTCGAGACCCGCATCCTGGGCGAGCCGAGGCCGCTGCCGCCGGGCATCGACGCGACCGTCTACCGGATCATCCAGGAGGCGCTGACGAACGCGCTCAAGCACGCCGAGCCGGACACGAAGGCCGAGGTGACGATCCGCTACGCCGACAACCAGATCCGCGCGGAGGTGCTCAACACCGGCCCCAGCGCGCTCACCGCCGACCAGCCGGCCGAGCGGGGCCGCGACGCCCCGCAGGCCCGGCAGCGCAAGGGCGACGACGGGGCCGGGCGCGGCCTGCTGGGGCTGCGCGAACGGGTCGCCGTCTACGGCGGTGACCTCGACGCCAGGCGCCGGCTCGGCGGCGGCTACCGCATCCGCGCCCGCATCCCGCTGAACGCGCCGCAGGCCGGCGACCCGCCAGGCCCGCCCGGTGCGGGCGCCGCACTCCGACAGGACGGCCGATGACCCCCGAGCCCTCGCCCAGCGTGCTGATCGTCGACGACCAGGCGCTCATCAGGACCGGGTTCCGGCTGATCCTCACCACCCGCGGCATCGACGTGGTGGGGGAGGCGGCCGACGGCGTGGAGGCGGTGACGGCCGCGCGGGAGCTGCGGCCGGACGTGGTGCTCATGGACATCCGCATGCCGAACCTCGACGGGCTGGAGGCGGCCAGGCGGGTGCTGGCGCAGGACCCGGACTGCCGGGTGCTCATGCTGACCACGTTCGACCTCGACCGGTACGTCTACGCCGCGCTGGCACTCGGCGCGAGCGGCTTCCTGCTGAAGGACGTCACGCCCGAGCACCTGGCCAACGCCGTGCGGCTGGTCACCACCGGCGACGCCCTGCTGGCCCCGTCGATCACCCGCAGGCTCGTCGAACGCTTCGCCGCGCAGGACCAGGCCGCCGGCGCCACGGCCACGAGCGTGCCCGCCGACCTGGCCGTGCTGACCGCGCGCGAGCTGGAGGTGCTGACGCTGGTGGGGCGCGGGCTGTCCAACGCGGAGCTGGCCGAGGCGCTGACGCTGAGCGAGACCACGGTGAAGACCCACGTCGCGCGCATCTTCACCAAGCTCGGCCTGCGCGACCGCGCCCAGGCCGTCGTGGTCGCCTACGAGAGCGGACTGATCAGCGCCGGCTCCGCGGGCAAGGGCGGGTGATCACCACTCGGCGAAGGAGCCGTCGGGGTGGCGCCACAGCGGGCTGCGCCAGCGGTGGCCCTGCTCCGCCGCCCGTTTCACCGCGGCCTCGTCGATCTCGATGCCGAGGCCCGGCCGTTCCGTCCGGGTCGCGTAGCCGCCGGGGAAGGTCAGCGGGGCCGGGTCGACGAGGTAGTCCAGGACGTCGTTGCCCTGGTTGTAGTGGATGCCGACGCTCTGCTCCTGGATGAGGAAGTTGGGCACGGCGAAGGCCAGCTGCAGGCTGGAGGCCAGCGAGATCGGGCCCAGCGGGCAGTGCGGGGCCATGCTCACGTCGTACGTCTCGGCCATCGCGGCGATCCTGCGCACCTCCGAGATGCCGCCGGCGTGGCTCACGTCCGGCTGCGCGACCGCGATGCCGTGCCCGATGACGTCGCGGAAGTCCCACCGGGAGAACAGCCGCTCGCCGGTGGCGAGCGGGATCGACGTGCCCGCGGCGAGCGCGGCGAGGTTGCGCGAGTGCTCGGGCAGCACCGCCTCCTCCACGAACAGCGGCAGGTACGGCTCCAGCAGCGGCAGCAGCCGTCTGGCCATCGCCGTGCTGGCCCGGCCGTGCAGGTCGACCACCAGGTCGTGGTCGTCGCCGATGGCCTCGCGCACGGCGGCGACCCGCTGCACGACCTCCATCGTGCGGGCCGGGGTGTCGATGGCGGTCAGCTCGCCCGAGCCGTTCATCTTCACGGCGGTGAACCCGGCCTCGATCTGCGCCTTGGCCTGCTCGGCGACCTCGGCGGGCCGGTCGCCGCCGATCCAGGCGTACATGCGGGCCTTCTCGCGCACAGGACCGCCCAGCAGCCGGTGCACGGGCAGCCCGGCGGACTTGCCGGCGATGTCCCACAGCGCCTGGTCGATGCCGGCGACCGCGCTGGACAGCACGGGACCGCCCCGGTAGAAGCCGCCCTTGGTGAGGACCTGCCAGTGGTCCTCGATGCGCAGCGGGTCCTGGCCGATGAGGTGGTCGGCCAGCTCGGCGACGGCGGCGCGGACGGTCTCCGCCCGGCCCTCGACGATCGGCTCGCCCCAGCCGGTGATGCCCTCGTCGGTGCGGATCCGCAGGAACAGCCAGCGTGGTGTGACGAGAAAGGTGTCCAGAGAGACGATCTTCATGCAGGTTTCCGTTCTAGGAGGAGGTGGTGGAGACGCTCCAGCCACCGTCGACGTTGAGGCAGGCTCCGGTGATGAACGAGGCGTCGGGCGAGGCGAGGAAGGCGACGGCCGCGGCCACCTCGTCCGGCGTGCCGAACCGGCCCGCCGGGGTCTCGGCGATGGTCGCGTCGCGGCCCGCCTGGTCGATGCCGTCCCAGGCGGGGCTCATGATCGGGCCGGGCACGACGGCGTTGACGCGGACGCGGGGCGCGTAGTCGACGGCGAGCTGCCTGGTCAGCGACTGCAGCCCGCCCTTGGCGGCGGCGTACGGCGCGCAACCGGGGATGCCGGTCTGGGCGTGCACCGACGAGGTGATCACCAGTGCGCCCGCGCTCTCCGCCAGCAGCGGGCAGAACGTGCGCGCCGCCAGGTAGGCCGCCTTGAGCGAGACGTCGATCTGCAGGTCCCAGTCCGCCTCGGGCAGCTCGTGGGCCGGGCGGGCGGGCACGACCCGGCCAGGCCCGTTGGCGTGCAGCACGTCCAGGCGGCCGAACCGCTCGCGCACCTCCTCCAGGGCGGCCGCCCAGCCGGCGGCGGAGGCCACGTCCAGGTGCAGGAAGGCGGCCCGCTCGCCGATCGACGCGGCCACCTCGCGGCCCCGTTCGCCGGCGACGTCCGCCACCAGCACCCGCGCGCCCTCGGCGGCCAGGCGGCGCGCGGTGGCCGCGCCGATGCCCGACGCGGCGCCCGTGACCAGGGCGGTCCTGCTCATCGTCCCTCCGTGAAGATGCGGTTGGCGGTGACCTGCAGCTCCACGTCGTCCCACATCGGGTGCTGTGGGGCCGCGTTCGAGCAGACCACCGTGCCCCACGCGCCGAGCCGGCGGGCGTGGCGGACCGCGTCCAGGCAGATCTCCGAGCCCACCGGGCCCTCCTCGAACGTGCCGCGCAGCGGGGTGTAGCCGATCCAGCCCTCGCCGAAGACCAGCGGCAGCTCGCGGGCGGCGGCCCAGTCGGCGGCCACCTCCATCCACAGGCGCAGCTTCTCGGCCATGCCGTGACGGTAGGTGGCGTACCGGTCGTACAGCCAGCGGTCGAACAGGGCCGGGTCGCACCAGTCGTGCAGGTACACCTCGCGCGGCGGCACCACCGTGGCCGCGCCGCGCCACTCCTCCTCCGGATGCCAGTCCGCGAGGTCGGGCGCGCCGGGGCGGAGCAGCTCGCGGCGGGCGCGCTCCTGCGGGAACGGCACGCTCGGGTCGCGCAGCGCGAACGTCTCGATCAGCTCGTCCAGCACGCCGTGGACGTAGGGGTGGAAGACGGCGACGTCCACGTTGGCGGGTATGCCGCGCATCTCGCCGTGCGGCACGCGCGCGTAGTTCACGGTCGCCGGCACGTCGGGGTGCCGGGACTTGAACACGCCAAGGGCCTTCTCCAGGTACGGCCGCAGCCCGAGCACCGGGGACTCGCCCGGCGCGAGCACCTCGGTGAGCCAGGTGGCCTGGATCTCGTTGTGCAGCTCGACGAACGCGATCTGCTCGGCCAGCCCGTGCCCGGCCACGAAGTCCACCAGGCCGGCGAGCGCCTCGGCCAGCGCGGTCGCCCGCCGCTCGGCCGGCACCGCGCGCAGCGCCTCGTACCAGGCGGGGTCCGCCAGGAAACTGGAGCTCTGCTGGTACTCCCAGGAGGAGACGATCACCCGGCAGCCGTGCCGCCTGGCCGCCTCGAACAACCTCAGGAGGTGGGCGCGGCCGTCCAGGGTGGACGGCTCGCGCACGTCGTACCAGCGGGTGCCGAGGCCGTAGCCGCGGCCGAACGGGGCGAACGTCAGCGCCGAGGTGTCCAGCCCCGACCCGAACAGCAGGTACGGCATCGCGCAGATCCGCACGGTGTCGTACCCGCGCGCCACCGCCTCGTCGAAGGCGCGGTCGAGGTCCTCGAACGGCTCGCCCTGGCCGGTCCTGGCGTACCAGGAGAAGTCCCAGAGCGTGATGGTCAAAGTGGACAACTCACTCATCGTCGGCTCTTTCGTTGGGGGTGTAGGCGCCCGGATGCGGAACTTCGTCTCGCAGGATGCACTCAGACTTCCCTGAAATCAATAAATAGTAAGATTACTTTTTACACTAGTATGCTTAGAGGCGATATCGGCGATCTTGGGGGGCGGTGGCCTGGAGTGCGGGCGTGGCATGATTCCGCCATGACGGAGATCGGGAGGTCCGGCGCGCACGACCGGGTGGTCAGCAGTCTCGGCACGGCCATCGTCAACGGCGAGCTCGTCCCCGACGACGATCTCGACGTGGTGGCGCTGCAGGAGCGGTTCTCGGTGAGCAGGACGGCGGTGCGCGAGGCGCTGCGCGTCCTGGCCGCCAAGGGCCTGGTGGGGGCCCGGCCACGGCGCGGCACCTTCGTCGCGCCCCGCGAGCGGTGGGCGCTGCTCGACGCCGACGTGCTGCGCTGGCGCTTCGCCGACCGCGTGGACGAGACGTTCCTCGACGAGCTGGGCGAGGTGCGGCTGACCGTCGAGCCCGCCGTGGCCCGCATGGCGGCGCTGCGCCGCACCGACCGCGATCTCGCCGACCTGGAGGACGCGCTGGCGGCCATGCGAGCGGCGGCGGGCCGGCCGGCCGCCGATCACGTCGAGGCCGACCTGGCCTTTCACCACGCCCTCCTGCGGGCCGCGCACAACGAGCTGATGGCCCAGATGGCCACCGCCATCGAGGCGGGCCTGCGGCTGCGCGACCAGTTCGTGCACGCCACGCTCACCAGCGAGTCCGCCGACAAGCACGCCGAGGTCCTGCTCGCCGTCCGCAAGCAGCGCGCCAAGGCGGCCGAGACCGCGATGCGCGCCCTCATCGAGCGCTCGATCGCCGACGTCGACCTCGCCAAGAAGGTCCACGGTTCAAGGTGACCGGCTCAGCCGTCCGAGCCGTTGCGTGTGATCACGTCGATCAGGCGCTCGGCGCGGGAGGTCAGGGCCGCCATGTCGCCGTCGGCGCAGGCGTCACCGAGCAGGGGGGAGCCCATGCCGACGGCTCGGGCGCCGGCCCGCAGGTAGGCGGGGACGTCGTCGATGCCGATGCCGCCCGTGGGGACCAGGGGGATGTGCGGGAGCGGGGCGCGGACGTCCTTGATGTAGGCGGGGCCGCCCGCCGCACCCGCCGGGAAGACCTTGACCAGGGCGGCGCCCTGCGACCACGCCTGGACGATCTCCGTCGGCGTGAACGCCCCCGGCAGGACCGGCACGCCGAGCCGCCGCCCTTCGGCGATCACCTCGGGGAGCACGGCGGGCGTGATCAGGTAGCCGGCGCCCGCGTCCACGGCGCGGCGCGCCGAGTCCGCGTCGAGGACGGTGCCCGCCCCGACCGCCACTCCCGGCAGCCCGGCCGCCCGCCGGATCGCCGCCTCCGCGCCGGGCGTCGGCATGGTGACCTCCATCGCCCGCACCCCGGCGCCGGCCAGCGTCTCCAGCGCGGCGTCGAGGTGGCGCGCCTCGGCGGCCCTGATGATGGCGATGACGGGCAGCGCGGCCAGCGCATCGTCCAGCGTCGTCATGATTCCTCCTGGCAGAGCACCGTACGGGGCACGGGGACGAGGGTGACCGAGCGCAGCTCCAGCACGGAGCCGCCCGGATACGCGGCAGGCCGCACCTGCGGCGAGACGAACACGGGGGCGTCCGCGCGCAGCGGCAGCAGCCGTACCTCGAGGCCGTGCTCCAGCACCTCGTCGCGGAAGCGGCGCAGCCCGATCTCCCACGCGGGCCCGTACCAGAACTGGTCGGCCACCAGACGGCCGCCGACGTAGGCGCGCCCCACGTCGCCGGTCCAGTCGAGCCGCAGCAGCACCTCGTCCCCGCCCGCGAACGCCTCGGCCGGGACGGTGACACGGTAGACGGCGGCCTGCTCGAAGTCGGCGTCGGCAGGCGCGGAGGCCCGCCCCGACGCGGGGTCGATCACCGGCTCCCTGGCCGGACCGGCCTGCCGGACCTCCTCCACCTTCACCTCGGGCACCTCGACGGCGGCGGCAGCGGGCAGCAGCCCGAACACGCCGTCGGTCCGCGGAGCACCGGCCGGTGCGGGGAAGACCCGCACGTCCGAGGAGCCCTCGCCGTACACCACCAGCCGGTCGTCCTCGATCACCACCGGCCGCTCGCTGAGCACCAGCCGCCGCGCACCCCAGAGCCGGCCCGCCGCCGCGCTCAAGGCGCTTGCGGCGTCCAGCACCAGGACGGCCGCGCGGCCGCCGGAGGCGTCGCGGATCCGCAGCAGGCAGCCGGTGCCCGGCGTGAGATCGGTGACCACGAGCCGGTCGCCGTCGCGCGACACCGTCGCGGGCCCCTCGACCTCGGTGACGGTGGCGGCGTCGAAGACCAGCTCGACCGGGATGCCGGCGGGGGTGGGGTTAAAACGGCGGTCGGCCGCAGGCGGG